>JAJYIT010000035.1 GCA_021789975.1 Bacteroidota bacterium | reverse complement strand
AACGAGCCTCGGTCGCAAATCGGATGCCGGGTTGCTTCTTAATCACGCTCAGGACTGGAAGAACCTTTACAATCCGGCGACCGGCTACTTGCAGATGAAGGAACTGAACGGGGACTGGACTCAAGGATTCGCCGACACCGTACTTACTTATGATCATAACCAGGCATACGTGGAAGGGACTGCGCCGCAATACGTCTGGGCAGTTCAGTGGAATTTAAAGGGTCTTGCAGAGAAGATGGGGGGAGAGAAAACGGCGGCCAGCCGCCTCGACGATTTCTTTACGGAGTTGAATGCAGGAGTAAGGTCGAAGTACTGTTATCTTGGCAACGAGCCGTGTCTGGAGACACCGTGGGAATTCGACTTTTTCGGCGAGCCATACAGGACGCAGGAAATTGTGCGAAGGGCGGTGACGACGCTCTATTCGAGCAAGCCTCTCGGCTTCCCCGGCAACGACGACCTCGGCGAGATGTCATCGTGGTACATCTTCTCAGCCCTTGGGATGTATCCTGAGGAGCCGGGTTCACCGATGTTCGTGTTCGGCAGTCCGCTATTCCCCAAAGCAGAGATACACATGCACAGCGGGACGGTGACTATAATAGGTCACGGAGCGAAAGACGGAACGCCATACGTCCACAGCCTCGTAATCAACGGCAAGAAGTGGAGCAAGCCCTGGATGTGGTTTACGGAAATCGAGCATGGCGGTACTATTGATTACACTTTGAGTTCGATGCCCGACAAAAGCTGGGGAAGTGCACCGAACGAGGCACCACCATCATATAAGTGATATTCAGGCTCGACAGACCGGGAATCAATCTATAAACTCTAAATTCGAAACTCTAAACAAAAACAAAATTCAAATGGCCAAGTCTCGAAACCGCGTTCCTCTTTGTTTTGCTTCATTTCCATCCCATCAACATTTGATTTTGGAGCTTCGAAAATTGTTCAGGATTTCGGAATTCGGATTCAGCGTTTCTTACACTGTCCCATTGCTATTTCTCCTCTGTGGCTCGCTGTACTCTCAAACCCCAGGTGAAATGAACGGGCGTACTCTTCTCGCTAACGGATGGTGGCTCACACCTGCCGGTCATTCCATCAAGTTGAGTACGATGCCTCTTAACGCAGCTGTCTCCCCGGGACAAAAATACATTGTGGTTACAAATGACGGATGGGATGAACCAACTGTCATGCTCGTAGATCTCAAGAATCGCAAAGTCGTCCAGTCAATAAAGCTGAAAGACAGTTGGCTCGGCATAAAGTTCCACGGAAACAAACTTTACGTATCTGGCGGAAATCAGAATTGTGTCTACACTTTCAATCTTGTCGACGGCCACCTGCAGAATTCCGATACGATTCAGTTCCTGCCGCCTCATCCAAAAGCTGTTGCCTGGACCGCCGGGTTAGATGTGCACGGCGATGTGCTTGCCGCTGTCTTTAGAGCGGATAATACTCTCCGCTACTATGACCAGCAAACTCACAAATTCTCGGTAGTGAAACTGGATGGGATGCCCTACGCCTGCAAATTCCTCAAAGACGGAACTCTCCTGGTTTCCATTTGGAGTTCAAAAAAGATCGAGGCATTCGAAGGCACGAACCTGCTGTATGAAGTTCCCACCGGCACCCATCCGACCGAAATAGCCGTTACGCGTGATGATAAAACGGCATTCGTCGCGAACGCGAATGACAATAGCGTCACGATGATTAATCTCAAAACGCATAAGGCGTTGGCGAACATTTCCATTTCATTGTATCCCGATTCACCTGAGGGAGCGACTCCGAACTCAGTGTGCATCACACCTGATTGCAAGCGCCTCCTCGTTGCTGATGCCGATAACAATGATCTTGCGGTGGTCAACCTCTCGGATCCTGAGAGGCCTGTACCCATCGGATTCATTCCGGTCGGCTGGTATCCGACTAAGGTCCTTGAGCTGAAGAATGGTACAGTCCTGGTCGTCAACGGGAAAGGAAACCGATCGAAGCCGAATCCGGGCTTCAAGGAGGGTTCACACAACAGGTGGTATATCGGCAGGATGGTGATAGGGACCCTCTCCTTCTTCAAGTTTCCCGGCCACGAGATGCTCGCCAAATACACAAAAGAAGTATATGCGAACACACCGTATCGTCCGAAGGATTTGGAAACAGCCGCTCTCGATCCCGACAATCCCATCCCGTCTAAAGTCGGGGGTAAATCGCCGATCAAGTATGTTTTCTATTTCATCAAAGAAAACAGGACGTACGATCAGGTGCTGGGAGACATAAAAATAGGGAATGGAGATCCGAACCTTGTACTGTTTGGTGAGAAGATCACTCCGAACATTCATAAGCTCGTGAGGGATTATGTCCTGCTCGACAATCTCTATGCGAATGCCGAAGTGAGCGCGGATGGTCACAACTGGTCCGATGCTGCTTATGCGACCGACTTTGTTCAGAAGAGCTGGCAGAACAATTATGGCGGTCGAGGCGGGCCGTATGACTTCGAAGGCGGCGTGCCGACATCGAGCCCGGCCTCCGGTTTTATCTGGAATGATTGCCTGAGGCATGGCATCTCGTTCAGGGACTACGGAGAATTTGTGTACCCGACAAAGATGGTCGAATCGGACCTCAGCAGATACCCGAAAGTGAACGACAGCAAATTTATACTCGCTCATATCAATTCTTCGATCCCAAACACTCCACTTGAAAGGGCGTTGTTTGGACATACGGATGTATGGTATCACAGTTGGGATCTGAAATTCTCCGATGTGGACAGGTACAAGCAATGGAATCAGGATTTCACGCGGCTCGTTCGTGAGGGGAAATTACCTCACCTTAGCATTATTCGCTTGCCGAACGATCATACATGGGGGACGACTAAAGGAGCGTGGACTCCGCAGGCTATGGTGGCACAGAACGATTATGCGCTTGGTCTCTTTGTAAACCGGATATCTCACAGCCGGATTTGGGATAAGTCTGCCATTTTCGTTATTGAGGACGATGCACAAGACGGTGCCGACCACGTAGATGAGCACAGAACCGAAGGCCTGGTGATCAGCCCATACGTGAAGAGGGGTTTTGTCGACAACACCCTTTACACCACCTCATCCATGCTTAGGACGATGGAGCTGATATTGGGCCTCCCACCCATGAGCCAGTATGATGCCGCGGCCACTCCAATGTTCAATTCTTTCACGATGAACATCGATACGGCAAGCTACGCCGTCGTCAAGCCGATGATAAATATCAACGCCAGAAATCCACTTGGTGCGTACGGACAGTCCATCATGGATCACTGGAATTTCGCGCATGCCGATATGGTCCCACCTCGGGAATTCAATGAAATACTCTGGCGAGCCATCAAAGGAACTAGCATGCCGATCCCGAGATATTCGATCTACTCGGCAGGAAGCTAACAAAATCCTTCGGTCTATCTAACCGTCTGGGAATTCTGCCTTCCGTATGAGAATGGATCGCGCGGAGCTTCAAAGCGGTGGAACCGGTCCTTTCGAAGAACAAATCTAAGTAACGAAACAGGAAGAAATTTGAAAAAGTTTATAACTCTTTTTAAATTTGCAACTCTGGCATCTATTCTCAGTCTTGCCTTCCTTTCAAGCGCGTTTGCTGCGAAAGGTCCTGAGTCCAAGATACCGAAGCTGAATGCGCTCGCCGGCAGCTGGCAGAAGGCATCGACGTTACTATGCTATCCAGCCCTGAACAGCACACAGGGCTCTTCGCAATGCGTCGATGGAGTCCTACAAATCGGCAACCTGAGTTTCCCGCCGATACTCATGAATGGCAATACGGGCGCCATGCATGTCGATGGCAAAATACCGAAGCTCGAAGAGACAAGGTGGTACGCCTATCAGGCTTTGCGAGAAGGCCATGCGGGGGATCTCCGAATCGAAACGGCAGTGCGGATGATGTATGAGAAACGAGGTTTACTCTTCCATATCGATCTGAAAAATGTCGCTTCTGCTCGAAAGATATTTCATGTGGAAATAAATCTTGCGGCATACACCTCAGAACACAAGAGCTGGGGCTGGCAAATGCCGCGAGACGCTGATTCTGTCTCCTTTTCCGCGAAATCCATCGATGGCGGCCGTTCTCTCCTGTTGGAAAATGCCGGTGCAGGGCTGAGCAATTGTTTCTCTTTTGAAACCACGCCGGATAATTTATCAGTCAACAAGCATTCCGGCGCGGCGACCTGGACAGTCACCCTCCAGCCACACGGCAGCAGGGTGATCAATTATGTGTTGATAATCGGTCATGCGGACGAAAGTGTGCATGAATTGGCTGCACAAACCGCCGCACATTTTCCATCTGCGTTTGATGCAGTCAAGATCGATTGGGAGAGCCGGTGGAGCGCAATGTTCACTCCCGGCAATGCTTACTTCTCCGGTCATCTGCCGGTACTGGTTACTGCCGACAAGGATCTCCGGCGGATGTACTACATGAGCATCTTGTCTCTGCTCAGTGTTTACCGCACATGCTTTCCTGTTGCCCCGCGTGCCTACATCAGTAATTCGCCTGAGAGTAATTGCATTATGATGTATTTCTGGGATACACGCGAGTGGGCGACAACGCTTGCGCTGCTGGACCCGGCTATGATGAAAGAATATCTGACCTCCTGGCTGTCGAAGGGTATTTACAACGGTTACGCTGAAGAATTTCTAACAGGATCGATGCAGGGAGTATGGTACAGCGCGAACGACTATTCGATTTTCATTCTGCTAAATGACTATCTGGATGTAACGCACGATACGGCATTTCTGTCCGAGAAGATAAATGGCAAGACAGTTCTCCAGCACATGTACGAGATAGCGACGCACTGGAAGTCGCTCGTGAAGCCCGGTCACACACTCGCGAATTACGGCGACGCCTCAAACCTCCTGGAGTGCGTGCCGACTTACATCGGCGAAGTGGCTTCGTTAAACGCCGCGAACGTGTGGCTGATGCAGCGTACTGCACAGGTCGAGGAAGCAATGGGTCACAGGAAGAAAGCAGAACATCTTCGTTCAATGGCAAAGAGTCTCCTCGCCGCAGTGATGAAGCTTCATGTACCGGGAAAAGGATACTGGTACAGTGTGCATGACAATGGAAAACGGGTTGCAGTCCGCACGATTTTCGACTTTGCAACAATAGGTCTGACGCTGACGAAGGATCTTTCACAGCGACTCAGGAATGAGATGCTTCATTTCGTCGATACACAGTTGTTGACTGCCCACTGGATGCGGGCACTTTCGTGGCGAGATCCGGCTGCCGCCGAGTCCAACCGACCTGACCACGGGCCGATTGGCGCCTTTTGTGCCTGGCCCGCAGAGACAATGGCTGTCATGTGTGAGTTTGGCAAATACGGTCAGGCTCTAAAATTTCTTCACCGTTGTACCGGGACTACTTATGAAGGGCCGTTCTCTCAGTCGCGTCAACTTATTGGAAAGGGATATGACGCGCCTGTTCACATTACAGACTTCATGACTTTCGGCTACCACAGCCAGACGTACAACGGCAGCAACGGCGGCTCTTTCGCCGAGACAATCATAAGAGAATTTTTCGGTTACCAACCGAACCACCTGACGCATACTCTGATCTCAAATGTGCAGCCTCGCGGTTTCGATGGCGAACTGCTGGATGTGCGAGACGGCAACCGTACTTACAACATTATTAGCGATAAGAATGGCATTCGCATCGTGCATGCGGGGCGGAACTAACTGCCTGCTGGATATGGCTCGTTGATGGGCAGTTATATTATCTCCATAGATCAGGGAACTACAAGTTCAAGAGCGATAGTCTTTGACCGGAACGGCAAGATGGTCTCGACCGCTCAAAAGGAATTTAGACAGTACTATCCGAAACCCGGCTGGGTTGAGCATGATCCCAAAGAAATCTGGTCTTCTCAGGCAAGTGTAGTCACGGAAGCTATTTCAAAAATCGGAATCAGCGGTTCGGACATATCCGGCATCGGAATAACCAACCAGAGGGAAACCACCATTTTGTGGGACCGGGAAACCGGCGAGCCTGTTTACAATGCGATCGTCTGGCAGGATCGAAGAACTTCCGGCTATTGCGAACAGATGAAGAAGATGGGTCTGGCAGAGATAATCCGCGCTAAGACAGGCTTGGTGATAGATGCATATTTCTCCGCAACGAAAATCCGGTGGATACTCGACAACGTACCAGGTGTGCGAGCCGCGGCGAGAAGTGGCAAAATTGCCTTTGGAACAGTAGACAGTTGGCTCGTCTGGAAACTCACCGGTGGGAAAACCCACATCACCGACGTGACTAACGCCAGCAGAACGATGCTCTTCAACATCCACACGGCGGAATGGGATAAAGAGCTCATCGAGTTGATTGATATCCCCGAAAGCGTTCTGCCGGAGGTGAGGTCCTCAAGTGAAGTCTTCGGAGAGACCGGACCGGCATTCCTGGGTACGACAGTCCCGATTTCAGGAATTGCTGGCGACCAGCAGGCTGCACTCTTTGGTCAGATGTGCACCACACCGGGGATGTTGAAAAATACATACGGCACAGGAGGCTTCTTGGTTCTCAACACGGCAGATAGGCCCATTGTATCCAGGAACAATCTACTTACGACGATCGCCTGGAAATTGAACGGCACGATTTGTTACGCGCTTGAAGGGAGCATCTTTATCGCCGGGGCTGTCGTTCAATGGTTGAGAGACGGGCTGGGTATTATCGGTAATTCTTCGGAGGTAGAACAATTAGCCCGGACCGTGCCGGACAATGGCGGCGTATATCTCGTTCCTGCGTTTGCGGGGCTGGGCGCACCTTACTGGGACCAGTCTGCGAGAGGGACGATCGTTGGAATTACCCGCGGGACTACAAAGGGACACATCGCACGAGCGGCTTTGGAATCGATTGCCTTTCAGACTTACGACGTTCTGAAAGCTATGGAAGCCGATTCGGGAATAGAGGTGAACGAGCTGCGTGTGGACGGAGGTGCTTGTGTCAACGATTCGCTGATGCAGTTCCAGGCGGACCTACTCGGCATACCGGTTGTTCGGCCGAAGATTTTCGAGACAACGGCGTTGGGTGCGGCATATCTGGCTGGACTCGGCGTCGGATTCTGGAAAGGGATCGAAGAGATCGACAAACAATGGACGGTCGATCAGAAATTTGTACCGCGGATGAATCACGATGACGCCAAGGCTCTAACGCGCAACTGGGTTAGGGCGGTAGGACGTGCGAAGGATTGGGCCAAAGAAAATTAATTTTATCATAATGGTAAGACGAGAGGCCATCCCAAGGCTCGAGGACGAAAAGGGGTACTGGGACGTATTGATTATCGGAGGCGGTGCTACAGGGTTGGGTGCGGCAGTGGAGTCGGCATCGAGAGGATATAAGACCTTGCTCCTGGAACAATGTGACTTTGCCAAAGGTACTTCGAGCAGGAGTACAAAGCTGATTCATGGCGGTGTACGCTATCTCCAACATGGTAATATTTCGCTTGTATATGAAGCGCTGCACGAACGTGGACTTCTTATGCAAAACGCGCCGCACCTCGTTCACAATCTGTCTTTTGTGGTACCGAGTTATGATTGGTGGAACGGCCCGTTCTACGGTGCGGGGTTGAAAGTATACGATCTACTCGCCGGTAAACTTGGGCTTGGGCCATCCAAAATAATCTCAAAGAACGAGGCTCTCGATCGGATTCCAAATGTCGAATCGAAAGGTCTTCACGGCGGGGTCATATATTTCGACGGTCAGTTCGACGACTCCAGGCTCGCGATCAACCTTGCACAAACTATCTTCGATTTCGGCGGTTTCGCAATTAACTATATGCGAGTGACAGGGCTTTTGAAGAATGATGGTGTTGTTGCAGGCGTGGTTGCCGTCGATGAAGAAAGCGGAAAAGAGTATCAACTCAAGGCACGTGTCGTCATCAACGCTACTGGAATTTTCTCGGATCAAATTGCAGCGATGGATGACCGTGGATCAAAGGCGGTGATTGAAGTCAGTCAAGGCGTGCATCTTGTGCTTGAAAAAGACTTTCTTCCGGGAGAGTCGGCCATCATGGTCCCACAGACGGATGACGGAAGAGTGCTGTTCGTCGTGCCTTGGCACGACAGCGTGCTTGTTGGCACGACCGACACTCCGATGCAGAAGCCGGAGCTTGAACCGAGACCGCTTGAAGAAGAAGTGGAATTCATTCTCCACCATGCGGCAAGATACATGGCTAAGGATCCTTCCCGAAAGGATGTGAAGAGTGTCTTTGCCGGATTGCGGCCGCTCGTAAAGTCGAGCAGGCGTAGGAAGACTTCGGCAATATCTCGTGAGCACGTCGTCTTTGTATCGCCATCGGGTCTGGTAACGGTCGCCGGGGGAAAATGGACAACTTACCGAAAAATGGGCGAAGACGCAGTTGACCAGGCGATCGGTGTCGGCGGACTCGTGAAAAAACCGAGCGTCTCGGCGGATCTTAAGATACACGGATGGCAAGAGGAAGAATGCCAGGTTGATAACCTGTCCATCTACGGTTCGGATTCGACTTCAGTAAAAAAAGTCCTCTCTGAAGACCCGGCATTCAGCGAGCAAATCCATCCCCAACTTCCGTATCTAAAAGGCGAAGTAATCTGGCACACCCGGAACGAGATGGCCAGGACAGTTGAGGATGTCCTTGCACGGAGAACGCGGGCGCTATTCCTCGACGCGAATGCGAGTATCGAAGGCGCGCCGATGGTCGCAGAGTTGATGGCAAAAGAGCTCCATTACGGGAAAGATTGGAAAGATGAGCAAATAAGCCGGTATTCCGATTTGGCGAAGGGATACATTCTCAATTGATCTTACGCGGAGAACTCACGCGTTTTCTTGGAGAAGTCCTGGGAACGATGCTCCTTCTCCTCCTTGGTGATGGTGTCGTTGCAAACGTTGTTCTGAAAAAGACAAAAGGTGGGAGCGGAGGTTGGATTGTAATAACGTTCGGATGGGCGATGGCAGTATTTGTCGGGGTCTATTGTGTAGCCTCGATGAGCGGCGCACAGCTCAATCCCGCAGTTACAATTGGTCTTGCGTTGGCTGGCAAGTTTCCATGGTCAGAAGTGCCGCTATATATACTGGGTCAAACGGTCGGTGCTGCCATGGGTGCTCTCCTGGTCTGGGTGCAGTATCGACAGCATTTCGACGTGACGGAAGATCGTGATCTCAAGCTCGTCGTCTTCTGCACAGTTCCGGCAATCCGATCCTTCATGGACAATTTTCTTTCGGAAGTGATCGGTACGTTTGTATTAGTTTTCGGTGTTCTCTGCCTTGCCGCACCAAACGTCGGCATTGGGTCAATTGATGCGCTCCCGGTTTCACTTCTTGTCCTTGCCATCGGTCTCTCATTGGGTGGTACCACTGGATATGCTATAAATCCCGCAAGGGACCTCGGTCCCAGAATAATGCACTCTGTGCTTCCGATAAGGGACAAGCGTAACAGCGACTGGGGATATTCATGGATTCCGGTAGTGGCGCCGATCTGTGGGGCCGCTATCGCAGCCGCAACTTATAGGTTGATGTTCTGACCCCCTTGAACTAAGTTGATCGATACGCAGCGACAGGGAACCGATTAGCAAATGAGAATGACAATCTCGGATATCGCGAGACTTGCAAATGTGTCCAAGTCGGCAGTCTCAATTGTTCTCAACGACAAGCCCGGTGTTTCGCGGGAGACGCGTTCCAGGATCCTGGCAATAATCAAGAAGTATAACTACAACCCGAGTCACCTGGCAAAATCTCTCGCGGCACGTGAAACGAAGAGCATCGGTCTGATCATAAAGGAAATCGACAATCCGTATTTTACAAAGCTGATGAGAGGCGTTTACGATGCATGCTCTCAGCTCGGCTACTCTGTCCTATTAGGAAGTTCCGAATTGTCGCCGGTAAGGGAGACTGAGATAGTCAACACGCTCGTCAGCAAGAGAGTCGACGGGCTGGTCATATCACCATTGCACAGCGAAGAAGCGAACTTCACGTATTTGTCAAACCTTCTTAACGACAATTATCCGCTCGTATTGCTGGGGACAGTCACGAACTATTCCACCAATGTCGTCGATATCGATAATACGAAAGCGGCCTACGATGCGGTCACCTACCTGATACAAAAAGGCCACACACGCATCGCCCATTTGGCGGGCCCCCTATGGTCCGGCCACGGTCAGAAAAGACTCGACGGGTACCAGCAAGCCCTGATCGATCACAAAATCTCGATCGAAAAGAACTATATCGTTCCTGTGGAGCCGTACACTCCCGATGGCTATCAGGCGGCTAAGGAGTTGTTCTCGAAAACGATACAACATCCGACCGCGGTGTTCTGTTACAACGACCTGGTTGCGATCGGCGTGATCAATGCGCTGACAGAAATGAAAATTGATGTGCCGGAAAAGGTCTCCGTGATGGGATTCGATAACATTGACTTCGGGATGTACGTCAGGATCCCGCTGACAACTGTGCAGATGCCTGCGTACGAAATCGGCAAGGCCGGTGCAAAACTGTTGGTGAAGCAAATCAACCATTCTTCCATGCCGCTCAACGAGAAAGTGACACTGAAACACAAGATCATCGAGAGAGACTCGGTCTTCAAGCACACCTCCAAGTAAGCTATGCGAGTCGATAAGAGATGCTCGGTTCTCATTCATCCTGACGATCATGCAGACGGTATATATCAAGATGTCCCCGCCCATGATGCAGGTTGGGCACACCTGAACTTCGGTGCGCGGAGGATGCGAGCGGGGGAGGAGTGGAAACACAGCACGGACGAATACGAACTTTGCGTTGTCCTGTTAGGAGGAGTCTTCTCGATTCAGTCCAAATGGGGAAAATGGGGGACTCAAAACGCCAGGATCAATGTCTTTGGCGGCCTTCCACATGCAGCATACCTGCCGCCGGACACTGAGTTTACTCTGACCTGTCGGAGCAATACCCTCGACATTGCATACGGGTACACGGAAGGGAGTGCCGGCTTCAAAGGATTTTTGATCACGCCGGAAGACGTCCAGAATTTCGGAATCGAGCTCAGGGGCGGTGATAATGCGTCACGACAAATAAATTCCATCCTACCTCCAGGTTCATCGTGTCACAGGCTTGTCTGCGTTGAGGTCTACACTCCATCAGGAAATTGGAGCTCCTTCCCCGCGCATAAACACGACAACCGTGTATTTGACGAAAAAGGGAAATTGGTCGAAGCTAAACTGGAAGAGATTTATTTGTACAAGTTCGACAAACCGCAGGGGTTTGCCTTGCAGAAAATTTACACCTCTGACAGAAATCTTGATGAAATTGCAGAGGCACACACCGATGATGTCGTACTCGTGCCGCGGGGTTATCACCCGGTTTCGGCCGGACACGGATACAACACATACTATCTGAATATGCTGTCAGGGAGCGACCAGTCGCTGGCTAACAGCGACGATCCTGATCATAAATGGATTTATGGGACATGGAAGAAGATGGATGAACGGTTGCCGCTAGTTACGCTGGAAATGAACTCTGTCGGGTAGTTTGATGAAGAAATATGACGTCATAACATACGGCCGATCGTCCATCGACCTATATAGCAACAACATCGGGAGTCCCTTCGAAGAGATCAAAGAGTTCGGCGCATTCGTTGGTGGGTCGCCGTTGAACATCGCCGTCGGGACAAAAAGGCTCGGGTTGAATTCCGCGTTGTTGACCGCCGTCGGGAATGACATGGTTGGCAAGTTCCTTCTTAATTTTCTAAAGAAAGAGGGGGTGGAGACTGCATTCATTCCGGTGAAGACCGGTGCTCGCACGAGCGCCGTAATTCTTGGGATACAGCCGCCGGACAATTTCCCGCTTGTTTACTACCGTGACAACTGTGCCGATTCGAAATTGGACATAGACGATGTGATGAAGGCAAATGTCGCGAGCTGCCGACTCCTGGAAGTCTCAGCTACCGCGTTGAGCGTCGAGCCCTCGCGCTCCTCGGCATTCTATGCGGCGGAACAGGCAGTTGAGAACGGTGTTCCCGTGCTCCTCGATCTGGATTTCAGAGCAGACCAGTGGCATGACCCGCGAGCTTACGGGGTGACTGCGCGTGCCTTTCTGAATTATTGCAAAATGGCTATCGGCACTGAAGAGGAAATATTAGCCACGATGCTGAAAGATCCCCGTCAGATAAAAATCAGGAACCAGCAGATCTCCGCACCCGAAATTACCGGCAACGTCGACGAGGCGATAAAGAAAATTCTCAAGACGGGGGTGGAGACTCTTATCGTGAAAAGAGGCGACAAAGGGTCGTCGGCGTTTCTGAAAAACGGAACAGTTGCGGACGTACCGGGCTTTTCTGTGCAAGTTGTAAATGTCCTCGGTGCCGGAGACGCATTTGCCGCGGGATTCATCTATGGTTACCTACAAGGTTGGGACTGGTACAAGTGCTGCCGATTTGGAAATGCTTGCGGGGCCATCCTTGTCACCAAACATGGATGTGCCAATTTCAATCCGACACTTCAAGAGGCAAATGACTTCATAGAGACACACGGTGGATTTTAAGATCGAAGTGGAAACGATTCGGTTAACAGTTGCGCAGGCGACTATAAAATTTCTGAAGAATCAATTTGTTGAGCGCGACGGAGTAGAGAACAGGTTCTTTGCCGGCTGCTTCGGAATTTTCGGGCACGGCAACGTAGCAGGAATCGGTCAGGCACTTCAGCAAAATCCGGATTTCCGGTATTACCAGACTCGCAATGAACAATCGATGGTTCACACCGCGGCTGCTTACGCGAAAATGAAAAACAGGCTGAGCACCTTTGTCTGTACTTCATCGATCGGTCCGGGTGCGACGAACATGATAACGGGCGCAGCTGCCGCCACGATCAACCGGTTGCCCGTGCTTCTCATTCCCGGAGATATATTTGCGAGAAGAAACGTCGCACCGGTGCTGCAGCAGTTGGAGAGAGCGGAGACTCAGGATGTTTCCGTAAATGATTGCTTCAAGCCGGTGGCAAAATACTGGGACAGAATCAGTCGTCCCGAACAGCTTATACCTTCTCTACCCGTGGCGATGCGAGTCTTGACGTCGCCGGCAGACACTGGTGCCGTGGTGTTGTCCCTGCCGCAGGATGTTCAAACCGAAGCGTTTGATTTTCCGATTGAGCTTTTCAGAAGAAGGGTATGGACAATACAAAGGACAAGACCGGATAAGCAAGTATTGACGAATGCTGTCGAATGGATCCGGCAAAGCAAGAAGCCGATGATAATTAGCGGTGGTGGTACGATATATAGCGCCGCCGAAGAAATTTTGCGCAGGTTCATATCACTGACAGGGATCCCGGTAGCAGAAACATTTGCAGGGAAGGGAGCGATTCCGTATGACATGCCGGAAAATCTCGGGGCCGTTGGCGTAACCGGAACCGAAGGCGCAGCCGCGATGGCCGGCGAAGCAGACTTGATCATCGGGATAGGAACTCGATATACCGATTTCACCACAGCGTCGAAGACGGCTTTCCAGAATCCCGAAGTCAAATTCATAAATATCAACGCTGCTGAATTCGATGCCTACAAACATGCTGCACTTCCGGTTGCCGGTGATGCAAAGGCATGTCTCGAAGAAATAATTAATTCAATCGGCGATTTCAAAACGGATGAGAACTGGCGCCAGAAAGCTGTAACATTCAACAATTCCTGGGACGGGAAGGTCAGCAAGTACTATGAGGACAGGAAGAGTCTCCCGGTAACTCAGGCTGAGGTCATCGGAGCTGTGAATTCCTTCTCCGGTCCGAAAGATGTCCTTGTCTGCGCCGCCGGAAGTTTGCCGGGTGATTTGCACAAGTTGTGGCGTACGCGCGATTCGAAAGGCTTCCATCTTGAATATGGCTACTCGACCATGGGTTATGAGATCGCGGCGGGCGTCGGTGCGAAAATGGCGTGTCCTGATCGCGACATCTATGTCATGGTCGGAGACGGAAGCTATCTCATGAACAGCCATGAGATTATCACCGCTGTTCAGGAAGGGATTAAGATAACCATCATACTGCTGGACAATAGCGGTTTCAGTAGCATTGGTGCGCTTTCAGACTCAATCGGGAGCGATCGGTTTGGAACCATGTACCGATACCGGGATGATCGGACAGGACAGCTTGACGGTGAAGTACTTCCGGTTGACCTTGCCGCTCACGCTCGAAGTCTCGGAGCGAATGTTATTACTGCGAAAGATGTATCGTCGATCAATAGAGCACTGATCGACGCGAAGAAATCGGACAAGACTACCGTCATCTATGTCAAGACAGATTCGAAAAAAGACGTCCAAGGATATGCCTGGTGGGAAGTGGCGGTCGCGGAAGTGTCCGAAATGGATTCTGTCAGGAAAGCGTACAAAACTTACAAAGAGAATAAGAAGAAACAGAGGTATTATCTGTGACTATATGACAAGACTCAAAAATTACATCAAGGGCATCTGGCTCGATGCAAAATCGGGACAGTATCTGGATGTCGAAAATCCAGGTACAGGAGACATTGTCAGCAGTGTTCCATTAAGCGGTAAAGATGATGTTCGGATTGCGGCGGAAAAAGCTGCTGCCGCTTTCGGAACATGGAAAGAAGTTCCCGCGGAGAAGAGAATTCAATATCTGTTCGGGATGAAGGCGATCCTGGAGAAAAACGCCGACGAGATCGCGGCAATATGCACGAAGGAAAGCGGCAAGACGTTGGCGGAATCGAAAGGCGAGATTGTCAGAGCCGTGGAGAACTTAGAGGTCGCATGCGGCATACCGACCATGATGCAGGGAGAATTCTCTGAGGACATCTCTTCCGGAATTGACGAGTTTGTTATTCGCCAGCCGATCGGTGTCGGCGCCTGCATTGCGCCATTCAACTTTCCGGTTATGATCCCGTTTTGGTTTTTTCCCTATGCGCTGGCGTGCGGCAATACTTACATCGTCAAACCCTCCGAGAAGGTCCCGGGTGCAATGACCCGAATCTTCGAATTATTCGAAGAGTTGAAATTGCCTCCCGGTGTACTCAACCTCATTCACGGCGCAAAGGAAACTGTCGATGCCATCCTTACCGACCCGAATATAAAAGCGGTGAGTTTTGTAGGCTCGACAAAAGTCGCGCGCCACGTCTACTCGAAGGGAACCGAAAGCGGGAAAAGAGTGCAGGCCCAGGGCGGTGCTAAAAATCCGCTTGTCGTCATGGAAGATGCCGACACTGAAACTACTCCGAAAATAATTGCCGACAGCGTTTACGGATGTGCCGGGCAGAGATGCCTTGCCGCTTCCACCGTTATCCTGGTGGGTGGTGCGAGAGAGAAATTCAAGGATAAAATCATTGCCGCAGCAAAGTCCAAGGCAACCTGTTACGGTCTCGATGAGAAATCCGAGATGGGTGCATTGATTACGAAAGAGAGCAAGAGTCGGATTGAGAAGATAATCGAAGAGGCAAGAAGCAAAGGTGCAACCATTCTGTTGGATGGAAGAAACAAAAGAGTAAACGGCTTCGAGAAAGGTAACTATATCTTTCCGACAATTATTGAAAACATTCCTGAAGACTCAGATGCGGCGACCACAGAGATATTCGGACCTGTCATGAACCTTAAATATTCCGATACGCTGGACGATGCAATCAAGTTCGTAAACGACGGTCCATTTGGAAATGCTGCGTGTATTTTTACGGCGAGTGGTCCGGCCGCGAGAAAGTTCAGACACGAAGTGGCTGCCGGGAATATAGGTGTGAACATAGGAGTACCTGCTCCCATGGCGTTCTTCCCCTTTAGTGGCTGGAAGGATTCGTTCTTCGGAGACCTTCATGGGCAGGCGAAACATGCGGTTGAATTTTTCACCCAAACGAAAGTCGTAATTGAACGCTGGCATGAAGACTGGACAAGGAAATTCTGAGATGATTAAGATTGCCAACGCTCCATGTTCGTGGGGAGTCCTCGAGTTTGAGCTTGAAGGGAAGGCTCCTGGTTACGTCCAAGTTCTGGATGAAATGACTGAGACCGGGTATGACGGTACAGAGCTGGGCGACTGGGGATTTATGCCGACCGATCCGCGTAAACTGGAAACAGAGCTTGATAAGAGAAGTCTTAAGCTGCTTGGTGCTTTTGTTCCTGTTCTGCTCAAAGATAAGTCGAGGCATGCGGATGGGATTTCTACGGCTCTCAAAACCGCGACGTTGATGCGGGATACCGGAGCAACCGGCGCGTTTATTGTGCTGTCGGACGAAAACGGTACGATAGCGGAACGCACAAAGAATGCCGGCCGCGTTACGCCGGATATGGGGTTAAAAGAAGAAGAATGGAAAATTTTCTGTGAAGGTGCTAACGAGCTTGCCAGTCGCGTGAAGGAAGATACCGGCATTCGAACGGTATACCACCACCATTGCGGCGGATACGTTGAAACTCCGGCAGAGGTGGAGACGCTGATGGATTCCACAGATGCCGATCTGCTCGGACTGGTTTTGGACACAGGTCATTACAAGTTCGGCGGAGGTGATCCCGTCGAGGCCATCATAAAATACTCGCGACGTATCTGGCATGTCCATTTCAAAGACTGCGAGGACCGGATTGCAAAGTTGTCTCGCGAAAAAAAGTGGGACTACTTTGAGTCGGTCAGGAACGGCGTGTTCTGCGAACTCGGCAAGGGCTCGGTTGATTTTCCATCTGTTGTAAAACAACTGAGGCGCATCGATTACGACGGATGGATCGTCGTGGAACAGGATGTTCTGCCCGGAATGGGAGAGCCGAAAGAATGCGCTCGACATAATCGTGATTACATCAAAACCTTAAGAATATAACTTTCAGGGAACTATGGATAAGATTGGGATTGGAGTTATCGGGGCGGGTCGAATTGGTAGAGTCCATACCGAGACCATTGCTCAGAGAATCGCTGAGGCCGAAGTTGTGGCCGTTGTGGACATAGATATTTCGGCGGCGCGAGAATTGGCCGATAAATACATGATAACGCAAGTTTCAGATAACTATATTGACGTCGTAGCGAACCGGGATGTAGACGCCGTCCTGATATGCTCACCTACTGAGACACACGCAGAGTACGTGATTGCGGCGGCGAAAGCCGGCAAGCATATCTTTTGTGAGAAGCCGGTGGCGCTGGATTTGAACGACATAAAAAGGGCGCTTGAAGCCGTTGAAGAATCGGGTGTAAAATTCATGGTCGGTTTCAACAGGAGATTTGATCCTAACTTCAAAAAGATTAAGGAGATGGTCACAGGCGGGAAAATCGGAGAACCCCATATTCTCAAGATTACTTCGAGAGACCCGGCTCCCCCGCCTCCTGAATATGTCGCGGCGTCTGGCGGAATGTTCCTGGACATGACTATCCACGATTTTGACATGGCGCGATATATAGTGGGAAGCGAAGTCGACGAGATTTCCGTCTTCGGAGGCGTACGGGTTGATGAAAGGATAGGACAGGCTGGCGACGTCGATACCGCAGTAATAACTTTGAAGTTTGAAAATGGCGCCTTCGGAGTGATTGATAACAGCAGGCAGGCTGTATACGGTTATGATCAAAGAGTAGAAATTTTTGGCTCGAACGGCATGGTGAAAGTAGATAATAATGCGCCTGATAACCATGACTACTACAGCAGGGACGGCGTCCATTCGTCTCTGCCGCTCAACTTCTTCATGGATAGATATGTCGAAGCCTATGCGAGCGAGATGAAAGAATTCTGCCGGGCCATCGCCGAAGATCGTCCTGTGCCTGTCGGCGGGAGAGACGGTTTGTTGTCGATAGCGATTGGATTGGCAGCAAAGAAATCGCTCGCGAAAAAAAGGCCGGTGAAAGTCTCCGAGGTATTGGATATGAACGCCATCAAAAGAAAGACTGCTCCGTACGCGTAGACCAGCATATCATCTAATTAGAAAATATATGGTATCGCATCGAGGGAGGTCTCTCGGATGAAACCGGAGTCAGGTTATTCGCCCGCAAAAATTCTTTCTCAAAGTGGTGCCACGTTAATTGTCCTTCTCGTCTTTCTTGCATCTACCGGCAAAGCTCAACATCTTTACAGCTACGTGGATCCGCTCATAGGATCGCGTGGAGGAGGAAATGTTTTCGTTGGTCCGTGCTGCCCATTCGGGATGGTGAAGCCCGGACCTGACTGTAGTCTGCACTCCACCAGCGGATACGTTGGCGATCCCACTGTGCCGATCATGGGATTCAGCCAGGTGCACACCAGCGGCACTGGAGGCGGCCCGAAATATGGAAACATATCTTTGATGCCTTTCATGGGCGATTTCAGCTCAACACACCTTTCGTCACTTCGTTCGGACGAAGTTGCAAGCCTCGGATATTACAGTGTTAACCTCAAGAGATGGGACGTCAAAGTAGAAATTACTGCAGCGGAACGAGTTGCACTCTATCGCTGCATCTTCAATAAGGCCGGCAAAGCCGGAGTGAAAATCGACGCAGGATTTTTTCTCGGTGAAGAACCAGTCCCGAACTACCGCGAGGCTCAGCAATTTGTCGGATCACAGGTACAGATACTGTCCGACAGCTCCTTAGACGGATACACCAGGATACGCGGAGGTTGGAACAACGGCAACACGTACACCGTTTATTTCTACGCAATCTTCGACCGCCCATTTGTCGGCTATGGAACATGGAAGGGCGAAAAAATTGCCCCTGGAATCCGGACTCAATACGATTCAGGTGAGAAGACTGGAGCGTTTCTCTATTTTGACTCGCGTGGAAACGACACGATAGGAGTGAAAGTAGGAATATCCTTCATCAGCTCTCTTAAGGCGGGGCACAACATAGGAGCCGAAGTGCCAGGTTGGGACTTCAGCAAGGTGGAACAGCAGGCTCGCGATAAATGGGAAAGCCTGTTCGATAGGGTCGTAGTTGATGGGACGCCCGACCAGAAGACGATGTTCTACACGGCATTATATCACACCATGTTGATGCCGGTAGACAGGACCGGTGAGAATCCGCTATGGCTGTCCTTCAAACCTTACTATGATGACTTCTACACGATTTGGGACACCTTCCGCAGCTGCGATCCTCTTATCACTCTTATCGATCCATCACGCATGGTCTCCATCGTGAATGCGCTCCTCAATATTTATGAACACGACGGCTATTTGCCTGACGGCAGGAGCGGCAACTGTAATGGCCGGACGCAGGGCGGCTCTAATGCTGAAGTTGTGATCGCAGACGCTTACATGAAGAAGCTCAGAGGGATCGACTACGATGAAGCTCTCGTGGCGATGCTCAAGGATGCAAACATCCCCCCGGGAGGTGGCCAGGACAAAGAGGGAAGAGGAGGCCTTTCGGACTATAACCGTCTCGGATACGTCTCTACAAAGTTCGTGCGCGCAGGTACAAGGACAATGGAATATTCCTACGATGATTTCTGCATCGCCGAGGTTGCCAAGGGTCTGGGACGCTATAGCATCTACCGGCGATTTATCAGACAATCCAACAATTGGAAGAATCTCTGGAGAAACATCGAGGATCATGGCTCACGCGGATTCATCATGCCGAAGGACGAATCCGGTGCATGGGTCGACAGCTTTCAGTGCAACATACAGTACCGTCGCAGAACGTACGTGCGCTACACGCCGTTGACCGAGGAATGGCCGCTGTGTGTAAGCTGGTGGTCCGGTTTCTTTTACGAGGCCACTTCATGGGAGTATTCTCTGTACGTTCCGCAAAACGTTCCTGAATTGATTAAGAAGTGCGGAGGAAATAAGGCATTCGAGAAAAGGCTGGATACTTTCTTCGACAACGGGTATTATCACGCTGGCAATGAACACGACTTCCTTACGTCATGCCTGTATCACTGGATCGGGAGACCCGATCTCAGCAGTCGGCGTACGAGAGAAATAATCGATAAGAGATTCACTTCGGCGCCCGACGGACTTCCGGGAAACGACGATTCCGGAGCGATGTCATCATGGCTCGCGTTTCACATGATGGGAATTTATCCGAACGCGGGTCAGCCCTACTATCTCATTACTTCTCCTTTCCTCAAGAAAACTGTCCTGCACCTTGAGGATGGCGCTCAATTTGAAATACTGGCCAAGAATCTTTCGGACAAGAACGTCTACATCCAGTCGGCGACTCTCGACGGAAGACCGTTCAATCAGGCTTGGATTCTGCACAAGGATATCGTCAAAGGTGGAATGCTGGTCTTCAATATGGGGCCTCGTTCCTCGAAATGGGGAGATAAAATAATGTCTCCAACATTCAGGTGAGATAAGGAGAGATATGCTTTTTTGTTTCGCTGAGACCGTCCCCCTCGTTCTATTTGGTTCCATGGCTCTCCCGTCGCTTGGGTGGTCCGATTCCCTCATAATCGGGCTGTATTTCCTTTTTGTCCTCGGAATCGGCTACTACCTCTCGAAGTTCACCAAAACGGGCGAGGATTTCTTCCTGGCCGGGAGAAAGATGACCGCGTGGGTTGCGGGGCTTGCTTTCCTTTCGGCGAACCTGGGCTCGCTGGAGCTCATGGGTTGGGCGGCGTCGGCTTACGAATACGGCATCCTGGCGACACAATGGTATTGGGTCGGTGCAATACCAGCCATGCTCTTTCTAGCCATCGTGATGATGCCGTTTTACTATATCAGCAAGACGCACTCTGTCCCGGGGTACCTAAAGTTGCGTTATGGAGAATCCACAAGCATGCTGTCGGCCGTTTCGTTCGCATTCATGACCGTCCTGATGAGCGGTGTTAACATGTTCGCGATGGCATTGGTTATGAAAGTCATTCTGGGCTGGAGCATCGACTTCAGTATCTGGGTGTCTTCGATCACCGTGATGATTTATGTCGTGCTCGGTGGATTGCTGTCGGCGATATTCAATGAGGTGCTCCAGTTCATGTTGATTTGGCTCGGTGCGCTGGTCATTCCGGTACTCGGGCTTGTCGAGACCGGGGGCTGGACAGGACTCGTTGCAAGAATACACCAGAATTTTCCAGCGGGAAATTACACGCATCTCTGGAGCACGCTCGGCTCGTTCCAGGCAAATCCGATGGGCATCAATTGGATAGGAATTATTTTCGCTCAGGGATTTGTGCTTTCATTTGGATACTGGGCCACTGATTTTCTCGTGGTCCAGCGTCTTCTTTCCGCAAAAGATTTGCGATCCGCAAAAATGGCCCCTATTATCGGTGCAAGTTTCAAAATGTTTATCCCGTTTATCGTGATCCTGCCCGGACTAATAGGGTTGGCTGTCATGCCGGGTTTGGTGGGACAGGCACAGGCTAATGCAACAGGCGCTTACAGCTACAACGAAGTCCTTCCGTTAATGCTCGCACGGTACGCCGGCCCAGGACTCCTCGGGCTCGGCGTGACGGCGTTGATTGCAGGTTTCATGTCGGGCATGGCGGGCAACGTCACGGCTTTCTCGACCGTTTGGACGTACGATATTTATCGCCCGATTCACGTCAGGCTGGCGAAGAAAGAACGGTCGGACGAGTACTATTTGAAGATGGGAAGATGGTCGACCATTATTGGTGTCTTTATCAGCATCGGTACGGCATATCTTGTCATGCAATTCGCGTCCATCATGGATTATGTCCAGGCACTCTTCAGCTTTTTTATTGCACCGCTTTTCGGCACCGTCATACTCGGCATGTTGTGGAAGAGGACAACTGCAGCCGGCGGATTCTGGGGACTTCTTGCCGGGACAGTCTCGTCAATCGGGATGTATGTCTGGACCAAAATTGATCCGGCATCCCTGCGTATTATAGCACTTTCAAAGTATGCAAAACCGATGGCCGACGACATGTATCGCGGTCTGTGGTGCTGGATCATAACGGTTATCGTAACCATAGTTGTGAGCTATATGACGGAGCCGAAGACCGAGGCGGAGTTGAACGGACTTGTCAGAGGTTGTACCGTACTTCCATCGGAGGGTGATCTCCCGGTGTGGAAGCGTCCGATTTTCTGGGCAGTCATCGTATTCATCGTACTTGTCGCGCTAAACATAGCCTTTTGGTAATTCAGAAATGGACAGAACTGAAAGAATATCCGTCTGGTTTTTTATCGGACTGCTTCTTCTCATGTATGGAATCATCATAGCAGCACAGAACGTATATGATGCCGTTCATCCTGTTTCCCATACCGGAGTCGTGCTGGGGTACCTCCACTTTGGAATATGGTGGGGAATTCTCCTGATTGTGATTGGATCTGTATATTCTGTCATCTTCCGTCCGCACAAGACGAGTTGACCTGATCTTCTGCGCAAATGATGGATTGATGCGAAGTTAAGCTTCAAATAAATAGTCACTTCTCCTTAAGACTGACCCGTCTCGGTAGAGACATACCGGGGCGGGTTTTTTTTGTGTCTTGATGATTGATCGGAAAAGGAGATGTCTGTTGTCAAGAGCTGGTCAGGATGCCTGCACTTAATCCTGGCCATTCCAGAAATCTATGTTTTACGTATGACCGTGGCCAGTTTTCCCGCGTCTGCACAAGCCCCTCTTTTGCAGGAATGTTCAGAATGTATCGGATAGTACGTTCGGGTTCATCCCAAGTTCTCGCCGGATTTCGCACGGTTCCAAATATCGAAGATCCGCAGGCGGGTCAATTTTGTCAATTCATGATCCAATGAATCCATAAAGACACCTTCGATTCATTCCTTTTGACTCTCAATTCTATCAGGCTTTGCGGGTACGTCCCATAATCCGGGATCGTCATTGACTTTAGCACCTTCTGGTGGAATCTAAACTACACCTGCGTTGTTAAAAAGATAGGCATATGGACAAGACTCAAAAATGGAAAAGATCAGAGAGATAGCACCAGATATTTTTCGGATATCAACATTCTTACCGGAAGTGAATATGCAGATGAACCAGTTCCTGGTAAGAGACGAAGAGCCTTTGCTGTGGCATACGGGGCAAAGATTTCTTTTTGAGGAAGTGCTCGGTTCAGTTGCAAAACTCATAGATCTTTCAACTTTACGGTGGATCGGCTTCAGCCACTTTGAAGCTGATGAATGTGGCGCGCTGAACGAATGGATGCAGATCGCTCCGGAAGCCCAGGCATTCTGTAGTGACGTATGTGCGGGAATAAATATGAATGATTTTGCGGTGCGACCTGTGGTGGGTATGTTGCACGATGACCGGATAGGAACGGGGAAATTCAGTTTCCGGTTTCTATCAACGCCACATCTCCCTCATGGCTGGGATGCGGGTCTCCTTTTCGAGGAGACAAACAGAGTTCTGTTCTCATCCGACATTCTTTATCAGAGTGGGAATCCTGCCGGACTTGTCGAATCGGATATCGTTGGGGTAGCGGGAAGGACGTTGGTAGAAGACCAGAACAAGCTGTTCACTAATCCAATTGCCTTAACCCACCGCACCGAAGAACAATTGAAGATGCTGGGGGACTTAGTGCCGAGGACTCTCGCCGTTATGCACGGATCAAGCTATCGAGGAAACTGCCCCGCGGCACTCCGGGAATTCGGTGAAGTACTCAGAAACGTCGTCGGCCCGAAGGATTCCACCATCGTGCAATTTCAAAAACTGCCCGCTAAGTGAAGCGACAGCGGTGCTTCGGTGTATACTACACTCATCGAACGGCATTCCGGCGGGGCTGTTACTCCCTGCGCCGTTGGCAGGTTATTTGAGCAATCCGCTGATGCTTGAACCGATGTAGTAGGGCCACAGGATTATGGCAAGCACACCCTTCCAGAAAGTGAGCTTGAGAAATCCGATGGTAAACAGCCATCCTACGACCCATATTATGCCCGCTCCACTGTTGTTGTGTATTTTCACTTTATCCATGTCAGAACGGGAGATCGTCTTTTTCTTCTGAAACAGCGGGGGCTGGTCCTGGTCCTGTATCCTCTTTTTCATTTCCGCCGGCATCCTGGCGAGATCCCAACATTACGAGGTCACTTACAACTATCTCGGTCACGTATCTCTTGTTACCGTCCTTGCCCTCGTAATCGCGGTATTGCAGCCTACCTTCGATGTAAACTTTCTTGCCCTTCTTGAGGTACTCCGCGGCGATCTCTGCGAGTTTGCCCCATGCCACTATGTTGTGCCATGATGTTCGCTCTTGCGGATTCCCTTCGTGATCTTTCCACTGTTCGCTCGTCGCGAGGCTGAAACTCGCGACGGCCGATCCGCTCGGCGCGTAGCGGAGTTCAGGATCCTTTCCCAGGTTTCCGATTAACGTTACTTTGTTTACGCTCCGTGCCATACTCTCTCCTTTCGACTCCCGGGCGACAAGTCGCCGGTGTTCCAATTTTTGTCGGATTATACAACCAAATTAACAGGGGATGGAATATTTTTCAAACGGAAGAGGGCGAAACCCAACGTCGTCGGATTGGCTCTCCTCCGTCGGCTAAGGTGTGTGCAGCACTAAGCAGTGATACCGAATTCCGGCGCAACCTTCTTAATCGCTTCAAGGATCTGTGGGAATTGGTCCTTGAAGATCATGATCTTCTGCTTGTCGAATTTCCCCTCCGGATTTCTCTTGCTCTCGGTAAGGACAAGATACTTCGATCCGTTCTTAGCTTCCCTCACATCTAGGAAGTAAGTCCGCTGGCCACCAGAGACCTTTATAGTCTCTCCGTCAACTTTTGCCATTTGATCCCTCCTTTTTGATTTGGGTTCGCTGCGCTTGCAAGGAGTGCGGTCTGGGCCACTTTGACCCCCGCATCTCCCGAAGCACGACTTCGGCATGTGTTCCACTATGAAGCTAATCCCTGACTATCTTAAAGTCAAATTCAAAGTTCAAATGAGAGGAAACGGGGTCACATGATGCTTGGCGGTAAGAGGACAACGTCTGGTTAGGTTTTGCGCTTTTGGATCCAACCTAAGCCTGACTAGAGTGATTATCAGGCGAAAAAAAGTGGCCGAATTTTGTCTTTGAGTGACTATTCAAGACTTTTCGCTTGACAATCAAACCCCTATATTTGCAACATTAAACCGGTTCAATTGATTCTGCTTGTTTCTGCACTGCTCCCTTTTGCGGTCCGCGCCGGCACATGCACCGTCAATGGCACTGTGTCCGCATCCAGATTACCTGTCCGATATGCGCTGGTGACCTTCTATGACAGCTACAACTTTTGAATAGTTTAAGCGCGAAAATCTGTTTCACGTTCATTTTTGCGGCCTTCAAATATCTTGTCAATCAAATATCTGCCGCCTTCAGCACTGACCAAATCAGAAAGAAACTTTGCAACCTTTGTAATGAACTCTGCATCTTCTTTACCTTTTTGTTCATTGGATTGTGCTGGATTTAACTCATTATCTGGCCTACAACCTCCGCTTATTCTTCGCAAATTAGCTGAGGATTAAATTGTGCGCAAACCGGGAAAGCATAAAAGAAAATGGTCGAGACATGGATAAGCGAGGCCGGAACGAGGTGTCCTGACGCCGCCTTCGTCGATGTTGTGAACGAACCCATCCAGAAGCCGCCCGTTTACAAGAACGCGATCGGTGGTAACGGGAAGACCGGTTGGGACTGGGTTGTCTGGTCTTATCAGAAAGCCCGATCGGCTTTTCCTCACTTGAAGCTTCTCATAAACGACTACAACATTCTCAGGAGCCGCGTTAACACTGAGAAATATATTCACATCATCGACATACTCAAGAAGAGACACCTGGTGGACGGCATCGGTTGTCAGGGCCATTTCATGGAGAAGGTCAGCCCTGAGACAATCGCTTCAAATCTTAAACTGCTGGCTGCTACCGGCCTGCCGATTTACATCTCCGAGTACGATGTAAACGAAGCAAGCGATGCCAAACAGCTTGCGATCTACGAGGAGCAATTCCCGATATTCTGGAACGACCCGGCAGTGAAAGGAATAACACTGTGGGGATACATTCAGGGAATAATATGGAGGCAGAACGCGTATCTCGTTAGGACTGACGGGACAGAGAGACCTGCGCTGGAATGGATGCAGCAGTATGTGCAGGAGCATCCCGCCGAAAAGTAATGCGTGCCATATTGTCAGGACGCAGTTCCATATGCCGCTTCATCGAATGACAGTCGGGAGTTGTTCCGGCCGTTTCATACGATTATCTTCTTTTGCGGCGAAGTCCGCAAGTTATCGGTCGCGATTTGATACAACATGGTACAGAGATGAAATCATTGCTTAAATTATTGGAGAGCGGACGCGTTCTGGTTTCTGACGGAGCGTGGGGAACGATGCTACAGGAAAAAGGACTCCAGGCCGGAGACTGCCCGGAATTGTGGAACGTGACACACCGGAGCGACGTGCTCGCCGTTGCTAAAGGATACGTCGAGGCGGGTGCCGATATGATACTCACGAACAGTTTCGGAGGATCTCCGGTAAAGCTTGCACAGTATGGAGTGCGGGAGAGGGCGGACGAGCTGAACGAAGCGGCCGCTGCGATTTCCAGGGAAGCCGCCGGTGACCGCTGCCTTGTAGTCGGATCAATGGGGCCTACCGGGAAGTTCCTGATGATGGGAGAGGTAACCGAACAGGAAGTGTTCGATGGATTTGCATTGCAGGCGAATGCTCTTAGAAAAGGCGGGGTGGACGCTCTCGTTGTGGAGACGATGTCGGCAATTGACGAGGCTGCGATTGCCATTCGTGCTGCCAGACGGGCGACCGGTCTCGAGATAATTTGCACATTCACGTTCGATCTCACCGCTAACGGAGAATACCATACCATGATGGGTGTTTCACCTGGCGAGGCAGCTGCGGCGGCGAAGGAAGCAGGCGCGTCCGTAATCGGCGCAAACTGCGGAAACGGCTTTGACCAGATGATTGGTGTCGTGAAGGAAATGCGCAAAGCTGATCCGGTCACCCCTATCCTCGTCCATGCAAATGCCGGCCTGCCGGTGCTGAAGGACGGAAAGACGGTTTACCTCGAGACCCCACACGATATAGTTCCAAAAGTGCGCGAGCTTGCCGACTGCGGTGCAAACATAATCGGCGGATGTTGCGGCACGACACCCGGCCATATACGCGCGATAGTCGGGGAGTTGAAATCGAATTGAACCGCATCAGCGTGGTGAGATGACATACAGGGACGAGAGGAATTATGGGAAAGGATAAGACTATCTTCACATCGCAGGCAGATGATTCGAAGCAAACTCCGGTTGGATCATACCGCTGGGCTATCTGTGCACTTCTTTTTTTCGCGACCACGATCAACTACGTGGACAGACAGGTCATCGGGATACTGGCTCCGGTCCTGCAGAAGCAGATGGGCTGGAGCCAGATCGACTATGGATATATAATCACCGCTTTCACGGGCGCCTACGCAATCGGGATGTTGTTTGTCGGGAGGTTCATCGATAAGGTTGGGACAAAGATCGGGTATGCCGTCTCGATGGTAGTCTGGAGCATAGCAGCGATGGCGCACGCTCTCGCGGCAAGCGTCTTTGAATTCGGAGCTGCCCGATTCGCTCTCGGTCTCGGAGAGTCGGGAAATTTCCCCGCAGCCATTAAAGGGACCGCAGAATGGTTCCCCAAGAAAGAGAGGGCTTACGCAACCGGACTCTTCAATTCAGGAGCGAATGTAGGTGCCATAGTCGCTCCGCTAATAGTGCCGTGGATAACTCTGACGTGGAGCTGGCGCGAAGCGTTCGTATTCACCGGATTGCTCGGTTTTGTCTCTCTGGGACTATGGTTGTGGTTTTTCGAGATTCCGGAGCGACAGAAACGCGTGAGCAAAGCTGAGGTAGCTTATATTCAGAGTGACCCACCGGAGCCGGCGGCAGAAAAAGTCCCCTGGCTTAAACTTCTCAAGTACAGACAGGCGTGGGCATTTGTGGCCGGAAAATTTCTGACCGATCCGATATGGTGGTTCTATTTGT
This sequence comes from Bacteroidota bacterium, assembly GCA_021789975.1. Taxonomy (GTDB): domain Bacteria; phylum Bacteroidota; class Ignavibacteria; order Kryptoniales; family JAKASW01; genus JAKASW01. Next base: position 12,723 of record JAJYIT010000035.1, on the reverse strand, counting down.
ACTGGCTTCCGAAGTTCCTGAACTCGCGGTATCATCTCGACCTGGCGAACCTCGGTCTTCCGCTCATCGTGATATATTCGATGACGACGGTTGGGAGTATCGGCGGAGGCTGGTTGTCCGGTGCACTGATCAAGAGAGGATGGAGCGTCAACCGTGGAAGAAAGGCGACGATGCTTTTGAGTGCGGTGCTTATCGTTCCAATAGTGTTTGCATCGACGGTTTCCGAGTGGTGGGCTGTGCTCCTGATCGGACTTGCTGCCGCGTCTCACCAGAGCTGGTCCGCAAATTTGTTCACTACGACTTCCGACATGTTCCCGAAGAAAGCGGTTGCTTCTGTAACCGGCCTCGGCGGGATGGCAGGTGCGATCGGTGGAATGTTGATCGCAACGGCGGCTGGATTCATATTGCAATTCACCGGAAGCTATCTCTCACTTTTCATTCTGGCAGGAACCGTTTATCTGCTTGCGCTGCTGGTGTTCCATCTTCTCGTGCCGGAGATAAAAGAGCTCAAGATGGAAGGATAGATGATTCTTGTTTATCCTGAATGCAAGCCTTGACTTTTTCCGATGGTAATCGTGGGTAGCGGAAAAGAGAAACATAGAAACGAGAGGTTGACTGATCGCGAGTTGAATCGCACGTTGAAACTCATGGTCAGTCGGATCGTGAGGAAGTTCAAGCCGGAGCGGATAATTCTTTTCGGTTCGCGAGCGCGCGGCGATGCCCAACCCGACAGCGACTTCGATTTGCTGGTGGTAATGCCGGTTGCAGGATCGAAGCGGGAAAAGAGTGTGGAATTAGGAGTAGCTTTGCACGATATTCGCGTGGCTAAGGATATAATTGTGGTCACGCCCGAGGAATTTGCGTGGCAACAAAATCAAGTGGGGACTATCGCTTATCCCGCCGTGCGGGAAGGCAGGGTGCTGTATGCCGGTGACTGATGAGGCCCTCTACGTAATTCGGCAGTGGGTTGAGAAAGCAGAGAACGATTATATCACCGCCGTCCACACGTTAAAGCTGGGCAAGAAGTGCTCGACAGACACTGTGTGCTTTCACACTCAACAGTGCGTCGGAAAATACTTGAAATCACTTTTGATATTCGAGGATGAAGATATTCGCAAGACACATGACATTGGACTCTTAATTAGCTTGCTGTCACCGCGACACCGGCCAAAACTGACGGTGGAAGAGCAGAGGCTGTTGACTGGTTTCGCAATCTTCACTCGATAACCTGGCGATTATGAACCGATATCATTAAAACAAGCCAGGGAAGCTGTTGCCATGGCGAGGCGAGTGCGCAAGCAAGTGCGGGCTTTGTTGCCGCCGGCGAGCCTGAAGCTGGAGCGGGATTAGTTTTCAAAAGTCGCTCAGGTGGCGTGAACAAATACTGAAGCAACCTCGCGAAGCCCTCGCAGCATTTGCGGGGTCAGCTTCGGAAGGTGTCAAGACGATTTTTCCACGCTCCCGGATCTGTCATTTCCCAGTTGCGGAAGAAACGATGCGTTCGACACCCAGAAGCGTGCCGGTTAATTGTGAGTTGAATTGGCCATCAGTCTCATGCACCCTGTCTCTTGTCTCTCACGGCAGGAACGACCTCGTCAAATTCTATCAAGTGAATGATGTAATCGATGCTTTGCAGGAACTCGGAGAACGACAATGAAGAAGAACATTTCATACTACCTGTCATTAGATTATCCTGTCACCATTGAACGAATGGAGGATGGTGACTACTGCGCTTCGATTCCTCTGCTAAAAGGGTGCAAAGCTTACGGCAAAACTCAGGCAAAAGCACTCGATGAATTGCATGGGGTAAGGGAAGCGCTGCTCGAAATGATGTTCGATCAGCGCAAGCCAATACCTGAGCCAACGGTACGTCTCGAAATACCTGCTTCGCAATTCTCGCGCATTCGTAACAAGAAACAGCTCCGCCGATTTATTCGAAGCTCGTAACGAAGCCTTCAGCTTCGTCTCCATCCTTCTAAACCCCATTTTGAATAAGAATTGCAGCGGCAGCGGCAAACATGCCGTCAAAATAGACTTACCAACCATCAAAATTGACAAACATCACATCCGCAGCGACAAACAAGCCGTCGGAATTGACAAACATACCATCCGCAACGACAAACAAGCCATCGGAATTGACGAACATGCCATCCGCAGAGACAAACAAGCCATCGGCATCGGCAAACATCACATCCGAAGCGGCAAACCGGCGATCGGAAGCGAGTAACGTTGCATCGGAAGGGAAGTACTGACCCCGCTGCTCTAGCGCGTGTGCGAGCCACATGTCGCCGTGCTCGCAGCTTCATTTTCCGTCCTCTATCATTGACTCATACCGAATCTTAAGTTCTTTGTGCAGCTTCCTGATCATACTTAATGTCATCGTTCTCTTCTCGTTCATAACTTCACTGACTCTGCCCCGAATTCCGATGAGTGGGATAAGGTCAGATCTCTTCAGCCCCTGCTGTTCGAGTCTGAACTTGATAGCCGATACCGGATCCGGCGGATCGATAGGGAAATGCTGATTTTCGTAATGATCCACAAGAGTTGCGAGTACATCCAGTTCGTCCGCTTCTTTGCTCCATGGCCTGGCGTTCCAAAGTTCTTCGATTCTCTTAAGAGCTGTCGCGAAGTCCCTTTTGCTTTTTTATCGGTCGCATGTCGAATCTCCTCCGCATCTAATTGATCGTAGGCGATCTTCTTATCCACAACTCCAGTCTCCTCAGTCCCGCTGTCCCCCGGATTCTGCCGAAGAGTGTCCCCTTAGATTGTTCCCACTTCGCTCTGCAACACCCACCCCTCCTTACCGTCGGCCAGCCGTACCTCGATCCAGTTGCCTACCTGTTCCAGTTCCCTGACTTTCAATCCTTCGTGTACGATGAAGGCATCGTTACTGGTTTGATCAGGCGAGAGTTTGACGGATACTACAGGACTGACGATAACTCCGTACTTCACATTGAGTGCACGATTTACTGTGACCGCCACAACGGAAGCCGTGAAAACAAGAAGCAATATCGAAATGAAACCGGAAAACACGGACGCGCGTTGAACTCCCGGCCTCTTCGCGAAGAAGTACAGCAGGATCGACCCGAGAACAAGCAGTAAACAGATGTACGCTGTGTAAGTCCAACCGTTCACAGTCAACAGCCCGAGGAAACTTTCCCACCACTGGAAAAGGAAGAAGGGGGGGAGAGTGTTGACCTTATCGATCGTCCTCGCGTTCGCGATTTCGAGGTTGTGGATGACATCGTTGTCACCCGGCGACAGCTTCAACGCCTTTTCATAGTAGAGTATCGCATATCCTAATTTGCCTTCCCGGTAGTATGCGTCACCTATGTTGTAATACACCGATGTGCCTATGTAGCCGAGATCGAGAACTTTATGATATGCAGTGACTGCACTGTCATATTTCTGACTCTGATAATCTTTATTCCCCTCCGCCATTAAAGCCTCGGCTTTCGCCTTAGCGGATTGCTCTCCTGCCAGCGCAAGGTGCGGAAAAGCGACTGCCAATGCGAAGATGAGCAGAAGAAGAGCTCTCATCTTGAGAAGATATAGTGATTCAGGCATCTGCATGCTTCTTGGTTGCCAGGGTCCTTTCCATACCGATGACCACTTTGGTAAGATCGTCGTACATTTCGTTCATCGCAGCTTTGCCGTCGCCGCCGGGCGCGAATCTTGCAAAGTCGCACTTCTCCGTCAGCCTCGCCAAATCGGAAACCAGCCCTCCCTCTGTTCCTCTTTTCTCCAATTCACCCACTGCCCTTTCCAGCGACATTTCGGATTTTGGAATGTGAAGTTTATCCTCAAGATAACCGAATATCGCCGCCGATATTTCTGTATAAAAGCCGGCTTGGTCGTTGGCATCCATAAGGACTTTTGCCTTCTTGAACCTTCCTCGTGCGATCTTCTCCGCACGGCGGTACCTAAGAAGTTCGATATTCCCGGCAAGTTTGTCGTTCCGTCTCTTCCACGTCAAAAGCCCTCCGAACGCGAACAGCGGGACAACGACCGCCGACCAGAATCTCGGATCGAAGATCGCGAGAGTAGTACCTCTGTGCAAGTCGTTCGTGTTGAGCTTGATATAGTGTATGTCCTGGTCCAACACTTTGATTTCTTCTTTCGAAAATCCCGATGCGATTTGATTTCCGTTCGTCGGGCCCTGCTTGATGTTAACCGTGTATGCAGGTGTCGAGAGAGTCTCGTAAGCGCTCCTCGCGGGGTTAAAATATGAGAACTTGATCGGTGGAATTTCCTTTTTCCCTCCAGCCCTTGGGATAACGAGGTAATCGAACGACTTGGTCCCCGATATTGTACCGTTCCTGTCTATTTTCTCCGACGTTTTCGGAGGATAAGTGTCGAAACCGGGAGGAAGATTGACCTCGGGCATGTTCAATAACTGGATGTTTCCTGTACCATGAAGCTTTATCTTCAACGTTATCGGCTGGTTTGTCATCGCGTTAGTGGTATCGATCTGCGAGGAAATTGAATAATTGCCGACTGCGCCGTTGAAACTCTTCGGAACGTTTGCTGACGGAAGCGGGAGTACCTCCATCTTGAGTGTGTTCGATTTCGCAGTGTAGTTAATTGTCTGGATGCTGTTGAAGAACGGGTCGTTGAAAAACTGATCAAATATATCCCCGCTGTTCCGCCGGCGCTGTTGTACCTGAACGGGTACGTCGATCACAAGGGGAGTGACGGAAAGTTCACCCGACTGTGAAGGGAAGAGTGCCACCTTCTTCAAAGTTCCCACCTGGTATTCCTTCCCCTTGTACATCTCGGTTGTGAAATTCACCGTGTTGTTCTCATTCAACTCTTCAGCCCAGAAGCCTTGATATGACGGGAGCTTCGCCACCTGCATTTGAGAGCCGATACCGAGTCTCGTGTAGAGCTTGTATGTAACAGTAACCTGCTCACCGAGGTAAACTCTCTGCCTGTCCGCCGTAGCAAGTACAAATACATTATCACCAATATCCGCCTGATTAATGGAGGGACTCTGTCTTCCGCTTGCGACCGGTGGTTTCGGTGATCCCTGGATGACATTTATGGCGAGAGGCTGAGTGTGGTAAGTCTTGCCGTTGTATTCAATTGAAGCGCTGCCAATGGTGAACTTGCCTTTGGATTTAGGCTGAAGGTAGTATGAGTACGACGCAGAGCCCGACATGGCGCCATTGATAAACTGCATGCTGGTCGATTGGTTCGGTCCGGATAGTACCATGAAGTCTTTGAAATCGGGCGGTGTGAAATTTTTCAACCCGTTTATATTCTGTCCAGAGAAAGTAAATGAAACCTGGAACTGGCCGTTCTGGCCTACGTTGGGGTTCAGGGTCGTCGCCGTGAAAGTCTGTGAAAACGCGGGAATGGAGAAGAATAGACACAGCAGTATCAACATAGAGGCTTTATTTAAAGCATAGAATGGGCCGAGACCCAGGCGTCGTGATGCCACCCTCTTTCCAAAATTCGAAATGCGCAATTCCCAATTCAAAATTTCTTTGTCCAATCCTCTCATCATCCTAAGTTCTTACCTTCTCAACTTCCGATCTTCCATTTCTTACCAGTCTTTTGCTACCTTTACCGGCTTGCTGTTCATCTTTCTCAACTGCTTTTGAAGGTCTTTTTCGTCATGGTTTAACGCGTCGAAAATTGCCTGCGCCTGCTGCTTGGAAATCTGATTCTGCTGCGATTGGCTCTGTTGCTGGTTCTGCTGCTGATTGTTTTGGTTTTGCCGGTTATTGTTTTGATTTTGATTCTGCTGATTCTTGTTCTGGTTTTGATTTTTGTTCTGTTTATTGTCGTTCTTATTCTGGTTGTTCTTGTCCTGGTTATTCTTGTTTTGATTCTGCTTATTCTGATTCTTCAAGAGACCGAGTGCGTAAGACAGATTGTATTTGGTCGATTCGTCATTCGGATTCAGCTTAAGTGCGTTTATGTACGCATCTATGCTCGGCTTCACTTTCTTTTGCTCCAGAAGAGAGTTGCCGATATTGTGGTACACGTCTGCTTTCAATCTGCCGCTTGGCGCCTGCTGAAGGGCTCTTGAAAACTGTCGGAGGGCATCATCGTAATTGCCTTCTTTGTAGTAAGAATCTCCGAGATTGAAATTGGCTTGAAAGTTATCGGGCGACTTGTCTATCCCCTTCTTGAACTCAGTTGCGGAATTTGAGTACTCGCCCTTCTTGTACAGATCGACGCCTTTGTTCACCGACGAGCGTAAGCTCTGAGCATATAGCGTCCCTGTAAACAGAAACATGACTGCAAACCAGGCCCGTGGCTTTGAATTTATTGTTCTCATTTCCTACCGCTCCAGCTGCAATTTTCTGTTGACCATATCCAGGAGTGTCGATTTTCGTTCCGACATAAAGAACTCTATTAGAAGCAACAAAATTCCCGGGGCCAAAAAATAATAGAATCTGTCCTCATAGTCAGTAACGCGTTTTTCGCCTATCTCCGATCTCCTGATCTTTGAAAGATCGGCGCTCAGAATCCCGGTAACGTCGCCGTAATCTGACGCCGCAAGGAATTGTCCTCCTGTGGAAGATGCGATCTCCTTCAGAGTTTCGGTATGGAGCCTTGTTACGACTACGTTTCCCTGATCATCTTTCTTGAACCCAATTTGCTGTCCCTGGTCGTTGTACACCGGGATAGGTCCGCCTGCGGTTGTACCATATCCCACAGTAAAAATCTTGATTCCCTTTGCCTTAGCATCTGCGATTGCTTGATCGACGTCGCCCTGGTGGTCGCCACCATCCGAAAAGAGAAGTATCACCTTCTCTGTCTTGGACGACCAGTCGAAGGACTTGATGGCAAGATCAATGGAGGAAGCGATTGCGGTTCCGGGGACCGGCACGGTGTTCACGCCTGCTGCGTTCAGAAACAAGTCGGCTGCGGAGTAATCGGAGGTAAGCGGGAATTGAATGTACGGCTCCCCGGCAAAGACTATTAGTCCGACACGGTCGCCTCTCAACTTGTGAATCAAACTTGAGATATCGAACTTTGCTTTTTCCAACCTGCTTGGCTGGGTATCCTGTGCCTGCATGCTTAATGAGACATCGAGGAGGAAATAAACATCTATGCCGGTCTCCTTTATGTTCTGAATCTTTGTGCCCATCTGCGGATCTGCCGCCGCGAGCAGCAGAAAAGCGATTGACGCCATGAAGGCACCTGACCTGAGAATTGCCTTTGCCTTGCTGTATGTCGGCATCAGCACCGCCTGTAGTTTTCTCTCTGCAAACCCGTCGAGAAGCCTATTGCGCCTCCTGATCAGATACCAAAAGAGGAGCACGAGCGCCGGCAGAGAGTACAAGCCGTAAAGGTATTCAGGATGTGCGAATCGAAACATAGTGTCGACTTAATTTCCTATTTGATTAAGAAATGCAGATTGCCGACCTGAAGCCGGTAATGAGCGGCTGGTCGTTTCTCCGGTCTTACGTTTTTTGCCCGTCGCTCGAAGTTTCACGCCATTCTTCTCAAGAAAACTCTGGACATCCCAAGTTCGAGCAACAGCAAAATGAGTCCTGCGTCCAGCCAATCGGGATAAAGTTCTGCAGCATTCCTATATGAAGTAACCTTGATCTTCGACTTAGTCAGCTCGCCGATCTTCTTATAGATTTCAGAGAGGGTCCTGTTGTTCGTTGCGCGGAAGTAGTCGCCGCCGGTCATGCTTGCGATTTTCTGGAGAAGCGATTCGTCGATTTGAACCGGGACCATCTGGTAGCGAACGCCGAACGGTGTCTGTACGGGGTACGGGGCCTGGCCGTTAGTACCGACTCCGACGGTGTATACCTTGACGCCGTAGGCCTTGGCTATCTCGGCAGCTGTAAGGGGGTCGATCTCGCCGGCGTTATTCTCGCCGTCGGTCAGCAGAACGATCACTTTGCTCTTCGCTTGTCCGTCCTTCAGTCTTCCCACAGCATCGGCGATGGCATTTCCGATGGCGGTGCCATCAGGAGGAACCATGCCGACTTTGACTTCGTTCAACAGCTTCAACAATACTCGATGGTCGATGGTTATCGGGCATTGAGTGAATGCCTGTTTACCGAAAATTACCAGGCCGATGCGGTCGTTCGGTCTCGACTCAATAAACTTTTCGGCAACCGCTTTTGCCACATCGATCCGGTTTGGTTTCAGGTCTTCGGAAGTCATGCTGCCCGACATGTCGAGACACAGCACAATGTCAATTCCCTCGGTTGTCACATCCTGCCCGGAGGAAAAACTTTGAGGCCTGGCAAGTGCCACTATTAGAAGGGCAACGGCGATCGAGCGCAGGACGATCGGTCCGTGACGGAGACGTTCCCTCCATGATGGGGGTATACTATGAAAGACCCCGAGAGATGAATAAGTCACCGAAGCCTGCCTCTTCATCCCGGCCTTCCAGTACCAAAAAATCATCGCAGGGATTACCGCGAGCAAGAAAAGTACCCAGGGGTATGCGAACGTCACGTCACTGAACATTTGTAGTCTCTGTCTTCGCTTCCACTACCGGTGGAGGGATTGTCCGATTTACAATCTCGTACGCCTGGTTCATCATCTCGCTGTTCACATTGTCGAGCGGAACGTACTTCGCAAATTTGACGAGGTCGGCATTCGACAGAAAGTCACGAGTCAGCTCCAGTATCGGTTCCGTACCCTGTCGCTTCCTGAGGAGATCGATTGTCTCGGAAGTTGTGAGTTCAAGGGCAGGCATACTGAATCGCTCCTCGAAATATCTTCTGATGATCTCCGTTATTGCGGAGTGATAATCCTTTATCAGTCCTTTCTGCCAGAGTCTCTGATTCTCCAGTTCTTTCAGTCCTTTCAATGCAATTTCGTGTGGGAGCAGTTTCGGCGCGACCGGCACAAACGGGAGCGGCTGGTTCCGCTTCTTACGGCGGTAGAGGTAGTAAACTGCAGTAACCACAACAATACCTATCACCACCCAAAGTAGAATCCAAAGCCAGTTGAGTGGAATCTTGAATGGTGACTTCACATCTTTTATGCCGGCCTGCGGAATGACCTTCAACAAATTTATCCTGAATGCCACGGGATTTGTCGTAATCGTACTGACCGCCGTGTCGCCTGCAACCCGGTACAACACAGGCACGGGGGGTATGCTTACCGAAGCGGAGTCGTAGCCTGAAAGAACATATTCGAAGGTAGTCGTTACATTCCCGGATTTCTTGACGGTAACGGGCTTCAGCATCTGGATTAACAAGACATTCTTAAGGCTGTCAGTGATCGACGGCGTGACGATGGTGATGCCTTTGGCGTGTTCTACTTCAATCTTATAGTGAATGTAATCGCCGACGAGGTAGGAGGTCTTTCCGGTAGAGGCGCTTATGGCGACGTTCTGGGCAATAGATGTGCCTGGATTAAGCAGAAGGAAGAAGAAAGAGGCAGCGAGGAATACTGGAATTATGGAATTATAGAATAATGGAACATCCGATCCACTTGAGGTAACGCTGGCGATTTCATGATTCCAATATTTCACTATTCCACCATTCCTGACTTCATAGCTTCTCAATTTCTTTCCTTCTCGCATCTGATCGCTGACTTCTCGCCACTGACCGCTGCTCCTCACCATCTTCTTTCCCTCAGTCGGAAGAATTTCACGAGCGGTGTTATATAGTCCTGGCCTGTTTCGATCTCGATACTGTCCAGCCGACTTGAAATGAAGAGAGACCTTAGATTCTCCTTCTGTCTTTGCAGGAGTTGCTGAAAAAGGAATCGGGTTCTTCTGTCGCTGGTATCGATCCATCGCTCTTCTCCGGTTTCAGCATCGACAAGCTTCACAAGTCCCATGGACGGGATCTCTTTTTCGCGCCTGTCATTAAGAACAACTCCGATCAGATCGTGCTTCTTGCCTACAGCACGGAGGATTTTTTTGTAAGGCGGAGTGGCGTCATTTTCAGGGCTCATGAAGTCCGAGATGAGAAACACGATGCTTCTCTTCTTGATGGCGTTGTTCATGTACTCAAGAGCGGCCTTCAAGTCGGTGGCCTTGCCAGCGGGCTCGAAAGAAAGCACTTCCCTTATGATCCTGAGGACGTGCGTCTTTCCCTTCCTCGGCGGAACAAACTTCTCAATCTTGTCGCTGAAAAGGATGAGACCGACTTTATCATTGTTCTTCAACGCGGAGAAGGCAAGTACCCCCGCGATTTCTGCTGCGACTTCCTGTTTCGTTTTATCGAGCGTTCCGAAAATCAGCGACCCGCTCATGTCCACCATGAGGATAACGGTCAGCTCCCGCTCCTCTTCGAATATCTTTACGAACGGATGCCCGAATCTCGCGGTGACATTCCAGTCGATGTTTCTGATGTCATCGCCGAACTGGTACTCCCTCACCTCCGAGAATTCCATCCCTCTTCCCTTGAAGACGGAATGGTATTCACCCGAGAAGACCTGGTTGACCAGCCCTCGAGTTCGAATTTCGATTTGTCTGACCTGCTTTAGGAGATCCTTGGTAAGCACTTTAATGGTTCTCAATTCTGAATTTTGAATTGCAACTCAACTGGTGCGGTTTTCTTGATTCACAGAAGTGAAAATAACTGGAGGACCCGTTCCGATTCAGAATTCAAAATTCACAATTTCAAATTTCTTACGGCACTTCCACCTTATTCAGGATTTCACGGATGACATCTTCGCTCGTTGTTTCTTCCGCCTCGGCTTCGTAAGTGACGGCAATACGGTGCCGGAGTATATCCGGACAGATGGCTCTCACGTCTTCGGGAATTACATACCCTCTTCTTCTGATGAAAGCCAATGCCTTTGCACCGAGTGCTAAGTTAATGGATGCTCTAGGCGACGCCCCATAGCTTACATAATCCGCGAGCTTGTCCAGCCCGAATTCCTTCGGCGAGCGGGTAGCGAAAACTATATCGAGAATGTACTTCTCTATCTTCTCATCGATGTATATCTCATGGACGAGTTCCCTCGCTTTGAGAATATCCTTTGGAGAGATGACCGGGTTAACCGCGCCCTCCGTCATGTTGACGTTCTGCCTCATAATCTTCAGCTCCTCGTCGCGGGCGGGATAAGATATGTTCACCTTCAGCATGAACCTGTCTACTTGCGCCTCCGGCAATGGATATGTGCCCTCTTGTTCAATCGGGTTCTGGGTCGCCAGTACAAGGAAAGGCTCTTCGAGATTGAATGTCTGTTCTCCGATTGTAACCTGTCTCTCCTGCATCGCTTCGAGGAGTGCACTCTGCACTTTCGCGGGTGCGCGGTTTATTTCATCCGCCAATATAAAATTGGAGAAGATGGGGCCCTTTCTGATAAAAAAGTTGCCATCCTTCTGGTTGTATATCTGGGTTCCGACGAGATCGGCCGGGAGAAGGTCAGGGGTAAACTGTATCCTCTGGAATTTCGCTTTCATCGCTGATGATAGCGTCTTGATTGCCAGTGTCTTTGCGAGGCCCGGCACTCCTTCCAAAAGTACGTGTCCGTTGCTGAGAAGGCCGATAACCAGTCTTTCCACCATCGCTTTTTGACCGACGATTACTTTGCCGATTTCGTTCATCAACAGATCGACAAAGGCGCTTTCTTCTTTGATCTTTTCGTTAAGAGCGGTAATGTCCAACGCAAGAACCTCGTTTCTTGTTGCACTTACTTTAATTGACTGTAGAAAGTAATTTCAAAAACTCTTTTTTGAAAGGGAATAACTCTTCCTTATTATTTGGGGCGGCACCCGGGAGCCATATTCTCCATGCAGGATTGGAATGATCGAAGCGATGCTTCTCCTAACAACCGGTGCCTTTACTGGAAATCATGCCGCGTGTTTGATTAGTTGGAGAAGTTCATGGCAAGACATTTCAGAGTAATGTCACCTTCAGTTGGAATTCTTCGCCACGAAACTCGGTGAATAAATATTAGTAGACAGCCTGTCTGGAAAATTTTGGCAACAGTCCTCGAAGTTTTTTATTGGCAACGAGATGACTTATTTGTATTATTGACCGGTTCAAATGATATTTGAATCAATTGAATTGGATTAAAGGGCATTGCAGGTCTCTTCAAAGAACGAAGCGATTAGTCGCATGTGCAAGTCCAGTGATGGGGTGAAGGGCAATAGCCATTCGTGAAGAGGTCGGAAGCCCGATGACCTGATTTGAAGTGTAGCATGTAAGCTTCTTTCATTTGAGTTCTCTCATTAGACCATGTTAATCTCGGCTTCTCTTTAGTGTTGATGGTCTTATGATGCCGGCGGAATCGTGCTTGAAAGCGAACTGTAATCAAATCGGTATTGAAGAATGGCTGACAATTTTCCGGTGAGTGTATCGACCAATGAAGTGGTTCCATTGGCGTACAAGGATTCGGCAGTCGCTGTGGAAAAACGTGTCTCAGATCTCTTGTCAAGGATGACTCTCGAAGAGAAGGTGTGGCAGATGATTTCCATCTGGCATCAGAAGAAGAACATCCTGATCAACGAGGAGGGGAAAACTGACATTGCAAGACTGCGGAATCATTTAAGAAATGGTCTCGGTCAAATAACGACATTTGTCGCCTCAGGGGAGTTGGATTTTTTGAGAAAACCTGAGGAGACAGATGAACAAAAGAGAGTTAGAGGGAAGGCAGACAAAGAGTTCGGAAGGAGAGTTCGTATGGGAGTTAGAGAACCTGCCGGTAGACAGGTTTGTAACCGAGTGGCGAGTGGCGACGTACCCGGTTGTAAAATATTTCCAAGTGCTCAAAGAGTTTCCTTCTTGCTTCCTCCTCTGTTTGAAAACGTTCAGGGAATAAATGACCTTTCTT
>JAJYIT010000077.1 GCA_021789975.1 Bacteroidota bacterium | reverse complement strand
AAAAATCCGTTGTGTCCCGATCTTTTCTCGCCAATCCAGCGTCTATCGCTATATCAATCACTTAACGGATCCTCTCATCTTTTTATCCGTCAATATTTATGCCCCTATCGCGGATTTAAGGTCCGAGTGCCGTCATTGAATCTCTCCCCCCTTTTGCATATAATAACTGATGTCGAGCCTCGCCTGCGCCTTCTTTTCGTATCTTATCGGTTCTTTCCCAACAGCTTTTCTACTTGGGAAGCGCTTAAAGAAGATCGACATAAGGCAAGCGGGCACCGGGAACGTAGGCGCTTTGAACGCCTATGAAGTAACCGGATCTGCCACCTTCGGCTTGATTGTAGCGACTGTCGACATATCAAAAGGAGTGGCGGCAACGTTACTGTTCGGAGGAGGTATGATTTTTTCTAACAACCTCGGTCAGGCAAGTATGATGTTGGCGGCGATGTCCGTGGTAACGGGACACAACTACTCGGTATTCATCGGTTTTAAGGGAGGACGCGGTCTGGCGACCGCTGCCGGCGCATTTCTCGTTGCTCAGCCGCTAGCGATAGCTCTGTTTCTTGCGGTTTACTTCCTCCTCAGGCTCCTGCGCGCTCAATTATACTTATCAAGTGTGATTGGAATCTTAACCGGGTTTGTCCCCGTCTTTTGGAAACTTGCACCGACTTTCGTCTCAGGACTCCTCGCTTCAATTCTCCTTTTCGTCCTGTTATCGAAGCAGATTAGCCCGCTGAAAAACGAAATAAGGAATCAAACGGTACATGCACACTAAACCCGCTACCCATCACCACGGATTGGGACTTTGGGGAATCGACCCCGCGGGCAGGCTCGCCTTGGCTCTACTCTTCTTTTTCTGTCTTAATCCTCAGGCAGCATACTGTCAGAAAGACGTAACTGCAAGCAGGGAGACAGCGATTACGAGAGCCGTTCAGGAGATTAGCCCTGCAGTCGTTGGCATCAACGTCACGGCGGTTCAAGAACAGCAAAGTCCTTTTGCTATGAACGATCCGTTTTTCAGACAGTTCTTTGGAAATAACCCGCTCTTCAACCAGTTCTTCGGTTCCCAGAAGATCGAAGTTCAGAGCCTCGGTTCAGGCTTCATAATTTCACCCGACGGGTATATAGTCACTAATGAGCATGTCGTTCAGAATGCGACGCGGATTATCGTTACAATGACCGACGGAAGCAAGAGAAGCGCAAGAATCATCGGTCACGATAATCAGGCTGATATTGCACTCTTGAAAATAGACGGAACAAACCTACCGTATTGTCGATTCGGCGATAGCGACAGCATCCTGGTAGGGGAGTGGGTGATAGCTTTTGGAAACCCATTCGGCCTGTTCGATATTAACGACAAGCCGACGGTTACAGTTGGGGTTGTGAGTTCGCTCGGCATGAACCTTTCGAAGGTTGGATCACGCAACTATACCAGCATGATAGAAACTGATGCCGCTATTAATCCGGGTAATTCGGGTGGTCCGCTTGTGGACGCGAACGGAAGAGTCATTGGCGTGAACACGATGATCTACACATCCGGAACCGGGAATACTTTCATAGGATATGGCTTTGCTATCCCGGTCAACAGGGCAAAAAGAGTTGTCGATGAATTAAAGAAATATGGCAAGGTTGTGAGAGATTCGTGGATCGGGTTTCGGCTTCAAAGAGTAGATCAGGAGATGGCACACTACTTCGGGCTGAGTGAGCCATCAGGAGCACTTATCAGCAACGTGGAGGAAGAAAGTCCAGCCGACAAGAGCGGACTCAAACCGGGCGACTTAATATTGAAGTATGAAGGTAGACCGGTGAGGGACGCTGTTTCGCTGCAGTCTGTTCTTGATGATCTGCAGCCAGGCGCAAGAGTGAAATTTGAGATCCTGCGCGGAGACAAATTGCTTACGGTTTGGCTCACTGTCGGAACTCTAAAACCGTCTCAGGACGGAAACAAGAACTAGAAATTGAAGGATCTTAGACACGGAAGGTAACACTCGATGATAAAGCGATACTCACCGGCTGAAATGAATGAGGTTTGGAGCGATGAGAACAAGTTCAAAATTTGGCTTGATGTTGAGATAGCGGCGATGGAGGCTCAATTGGAAATTGGGAAAGTCCCTCCGGAAGCTGTCGCGGAAGTGAAAGCGAAAGCTGCTTTCAACGTTGATCGAATCGACGAGATCGAACGAACGGTCAAGCATGATGTGATCGCTTTCCTTACCTGTGTCAGTGAAAATGTGGGACCTTCCTCCAGGTTCATCCACCTCGGTATGACTTCTTCCGACGTGCTTGACACCGCTTCGGCAATTCAATTGAAGCAGGCTGGTGAAATACTCCTGAAGCATCTCACTGGAATCCGCAAGGTAATCGCAGACGCGAGCGTCAAATATAAGGACATTCACGCCATTGGCAGGACGCATGGTATACATGCGGAACCCGTGACTTTCGGACTCAAGCTGGCTGTGTGGTACGATGAATTGGGAAGAGACATTTCCAGGCTGGAATCCGCTATCGACGAAATAGCCGTGGCAAAAATTTCCGGTGCGGTCGGGACCTACTCACATATATCGCCTGAAGTTGAGAAATATGTGGCGAAGAAGTTCGGGCTTCGACCATCTATCGCATCTACACAGATCATACAAAGGGACCGACATGCGCAGTTCATGACTGTCCTGGCGGTTATTGCAGGAACTTTCGAGAAGATGGCGCTTGAAGTAAGACACCTTCAGAGGACTGAAGTTCTGGAAGCCGAGGAACCGTTCACGAAAGGACAGAAGGGTTCTTCGGCAATGCCGCACAAGCGAAACCCGGTAAACTCCGAAAGAATTTGCGGGATGGCGCGCCTCGTTCGTTCCTATGCGATGTCCGCGCTCGAGAACCAGGCTCTCTGGCACGAACGCGATATCTCCCACTCATCGGTGGAGAGAGTGATATTTCCAGACGCGACGCTCGCTCTCGACTTCATGGTTCTAGAGTCGGAGAAGATTTTCAAAAACCTCGTAGTGTACCCCGAGAAAATTTCGAAGAACTTGAAGATTACTCACGGACTATTCTTCTCGGAAGATGCGCTGCTGAAGTTGATTGAGAAAGGTGTGACAAGAGAAGAGGCATATGCACTTGTCCAGAAGAACGCAATGCATTGCTGGGAAACCGGTGAAGACTTCCTCGATGCGCTTGCAAATGACCCCGATATCGCCTCAAGGGTCCAACGAAGTGAGTTGGAGAAAGTCTTCGACGTAGATTTATTGTTGAAGAACGTGGATTACATATATAGAGAGATCGGCCTACAAAAATAACCGTAGCTTATATGAACAGTAGGGAGCGGCACTGTCAAGCCTGTGGAACGGAATAAGATGCTAATGAATACCTCCGGGCAACTCTTCAGAAGATCGGCGGGAAAGGCCGCGTCGCATTTGCGAACGAAGCCTTTCCTCGTTTGGCTCGGAGGCGTGTACGGACTTTTGGCAGGCTTGACAATAGCAATGGCGGCCCAGATAACGTTCTTGAAGTTCTCACTTGGGCCGATAAAATCGATAACCCTCCTTGCTCTCGCGGGCGGTTCTTCGGTTGCCGGGTCGCACCTGGTCAGCAGGCACTTGTTCAGAGGCGACGAGCTTGTTCTCAATAGACCTCTGCACTATGTGTTGTTCTTTTCACTTCTACCGATTCTAGTCCTGATTCTGTCAATTATACTTTTCTTCACACCAACTTAGCGGTCAATCGACAAGTAATTGGGGAACGGAGAAAAGGTCTTTTGATCCTCCATGACATTCCGCAGCGAGTTCGTGGTGTCGATTGAACTTCCGCGGAGAATCGGAACACTAAAAATCAGGAGTCACCAATGCCAAAAGCATTCAGAAACTTAATCGGCGGTCAGGAGAAAGACGCCGTTTCGGGCAGGACCTTCGAGAACCGAAATCCTGCAGATTGGAATGAGATAGTCGGAATTTTCCCCAAGAGCGAAAAGCGAGACGTCGATGCCGCAGTCGATGCCGCCAAACAGGCATACAAAGAGTGGCACCTCTTCCCCGCACCGAAGCGCGGTGACATCGTAAAAAAAGCGGGAGACATTCTCGTCGCAAGAAAAGGAGAACTCGCCAAACAGATGACCCGGGAAATGGGAAAGGTGCTGCTTGAAACACGCGGCGATGTGCAGGAAGGAATTGACACTGCTTATTATTCGGCAAGCGAGGGACGCCGCATGTTTGGCGTAACGGCACCAAGCGAGCTCCCGGACAAGTTCACGATGTCTATGAGAGTTCCGGTAGGTGTTGCGGGTGTAATCAGCCCGTGGAATTTCCCGATGGCAATCCCGACTTGGAAGATCTTCCCGGCACTGGTGTCCGGGGACACGATCGTTTTCAAGCCCGCCTCAGACACTCCCGCTACTGCTGCAACCCTCGTTGAGATTCTCGTAGAAGCCGGCGTTCCGGCCGGTGTAGTCAACATTGTACACGGGACCGGCTCGGAAGTAGGGATGGCCATAGTCCAAAACGACGACATCGAGCTGGTCAGCTTCACAGGATCCACGGCTGTCGGCAAGAAAATTTCTGAAATTGCCGCCGGCACATTGAAACGAGTCTCGCTGGAATTGGGCGGAAAGAACGCAGAGATCGTCATGGACGACGCGAATCTTGAGCTTGCACTCGACGGCGTGCTGTGGGGTGCATTCGGAACGACGGGTCAAAGGTGCACGGCAACCAGCCGATTGATCGTGCACGAGAAGGTCTACGACAAATTCCTTGACATGCTTGCGGAGAGGACTTCCCGGCTGAAATTAGGAAACGGTCTGGATGAATCGATTGAAGTCGGACCGCTTGTGAATGAAGCGCAGCGGGAGAAAGTCCACTCCTACACCGAGATCGGCAAGCGCGAAGGTGCCCGACTTGTGCTCGGCGGCGAGTCTGCTCGCGGCGGGAATCTCGATGGAGGCTGGTTCTACAAGCCAACGATTTTCGCAGATGTCGCACCGGAGATGACTATTGCGCGAGAAGAAATCTTCGGTCCGGTGCTGTCGGTGATGAAAGCGAAATCAATCGATCATGCAATTGAATTGCTGAACGGAACAATCTATGGTCTAAGCTCCGCCGTTTACACGAAGAACTTGAACCACGCGTTTAAGGCGATGCGCGACATAAAGGCGGGAATAACCTACATCAATGCCCCCACAATTGGGGCTGAGACTCACATGCCGTTCGGCGGAGTTAAACAAACCGGCAACGGCCATCGTGAAGGCGGCGCCAGCGCATTTGAATTCTTCACGGAGATCAAGACCGTCTATGTCGATTACAGCGACAGACTGCAAAGGGCCCAAATAGATACATACAAGAATTAGACTCCAAAGAGGTGGATCATGACACTTGACGAAATCAAAAAGAAATCGAAGTCTCAGAAAGCTGGAGAGAACAATTCCGGCGCCGGCGACCTGGCGTATTCAGAACACATTGAACCTGACAAAGTACTGGATGTACTGAGCAAACACATGCTGGTCGACGGATTCGACGTAGTCTTCGACCTCAAACGAAGCAAAGGATCTTATGTATTCGATTCGAAGCGAAGAAAATACTATCTGGATTTCTTCACCTTCTTTGCCTCGTCACCTATCGGTTTCAATCATCCGAAAATGACGACGCTCGAGTTCCTGGAGAAGCTGGCATATGTTTCCGTTCATAAGCCTTCGAGTTCGGATTCTTACACGGTAGAGATGGCAGAGTTCATCGATACTTTTGCGAAGATAGCGATTCCCGACTACCTTCCGCACGTCTTCCTTATCGAAGGAGGCGCTCTCGCAGTGGAGAATGCCTTGAAGGCGGCATTCGACTACAGAATGCGGAAGAACCTTCGAAGTGGATTCTACATGTCCGATAGTGACGAGAACCGTATGAAAGTCATCCACTTCAGGAAAGCCTTTCACGGCAGAACAGGTTACACTCTCTCTCTTACCAACACCGACCCGACCAAAACCAAGTACTATCCGAAATTCGGTTGGCCGCGAATCCACAATCCTGCGGTGCGGTACCCGTTGAATGAAGAGAATCTGAACTTCATAAAACACGAAGAAGAGATCGCGATAAACCAAATCAAGCGTGCCATTGTGGAATTTGGAAAGGACATCGCCGCTCTGATCGTTGAGCCGATCCAGGCCGAGGGCGGTGATAACCATTTCCGAAAGGAGTTCTTCGAGAAGGTTCGGGAGCTTTGCTCAGAAAACGATATCATCATGGTCATGGATGAGGTCCAAACAGGGATAGGACTCACCGGCAAGATGTGGGCACACCAGCATTTTGTCGAGCCTGACGCGATCTCATTCGGCAAAAAGACACAAGTATGCGGCGTGCTTGCGGGACGAAAGTTCGACGAGATTGGAGAATCGGTCTTTAGCACGCCGGGCAGGATCAACAGCACGTTCGGTGGTAACCTGACCGACATGGTACGCTTCACGAAGTACCTGGAGATAATCGAGCAAGAGAGCCTGGTCGAGAACGCCGCCAGGGTTGGCGAACACCTTCTCCGGGGTTTGAGAGCGCTCGAAAACGAATTCCCCACTTTGATCTCGAATACGCGCGGACTCGGACTCTTCTGTGCGTTCGACATGCCGTCTGCCGACGCGCGACTGGATCTCAGGCAGAACGCGTTCAAGAACAACCTTTTGTTGATCGGCTGCGGTGAAACGACGATCCGCTTCCGACCCCCGCTCAACCTGACCAAGTCTGAAGCGGACGAGGGATTGGAGATAATCAGGAAGTCGCTGGGAGAAATGGAGTAGAGGTTGAAGGCTTGAATGGTTGCAAAACCTTCAAGCCTCAACTCGCTAATAGTTCATTCAGACTCTCCTACCTCCAGCGATCTTAACAATTCTTTATCGACCTGTTTGCGATGAAACTCTTTGCAGGATTCTGTTCCACCAAAGAAATCCACCGAAGCCACCTCCAGTACCTTTTCATCCAGCATCCGTGCGCCGGGCACCCTATCACCAGATCGCCTTAATCCATTTCGGAGCTACAGCCGCATCTTCGCCCATCAGTAGCTCGTAACCGATGCCTCCGTTTCGCGGCATGACGACAATCCGAGGAGGATCCTGGGTCTCCATCGCAATCATTCTGCCATCTGGTGACCAGCAGCATCTGCCACCGTATGCCATGCCGGAGGCAACAGAGCGAACCTCATGAGTGGCAAGGTTCAGCGCCTCGAGTCTGTCCCAGGCGTTGAAGGCGATCTCCTGACCGTCCGGCGACCAGCTCGGGTTGAAGATGAAATCATCGTCAGTCCAATAGCTGCGCAAACCCTTAGATGCTCCCCAGACATAAAGGCCATGTTGCACTTCGAATGCGAGTTTGTCGCCCAATGGAGACCATGCCGGGAAATTTGAATTAGGCTCGACCAAGTCAGGAGTTAACTGGACCAGGGTACCGTGGGCGTAATCAAAGACAAACATCGTACCGAACGATCTCGAGAATGCGATCAGCGGCAGTCGCGGCGACGGGATCGGCCATGATGTGTACCCATTACCTGTGTCCGGGACTATTTGTTTCTGATCATTTCCGTTCGGGTCACACATCCACAAAGTGAAACGGACAGTTCGGTTGGATCGAAAAACAAACCCACTTCCGTCATAAAGCCATCGCGGACTATCATCCATGCCCGAACTCGCGACAACACGAACTGGAGTTGTGTTATCCCTGGTAATCTTCCAGATGTCCGTAGTGCCGTTAGAGTACGCCGCGAAAGGTATTGATTGACCGTCAGGCGAGCAGGAGAATCGGGGCGAGACGGACATTGAGTTAGGTGTCAATCTTTTTACTGATGTACCGCCATCCAGAGAGGCGTAGATCCCATACGAGGCACGCGGACCGTAACCTACAAACAGCAGTTGATATGTGGCTGCGATTTCGCAGGTCCGGTCAGAAGGTTACACGAGACGATTGCTGTGCTCAGTAGTAGTAGTCCGCAAACGAGAAAGAAAGTTAACCGAGTTTTCATAGCCCTATTTCTGCCTAACTTCAACTTTCCTGGATGGATGAGATGTTTTCATGATCTTATCAAATCGTGGAGGACATTTTTTACCATAACAGTGGCTACTAAATTCTATTGAACACAATAGGATAAGCCATGAAAGAAGCAACTGTCGCTGTCACAGAAGAACAGCTGGCAAAATTGGTGGGCGCTTACAAAACCATTCAAGAATTCCTGGCAGCCGCACTCTCTCCAGAGAAAATATACCGGGACGAAATTCTCGCAAGTCTAAGTGAATGCGAAGATGATGTACAGAAAAAGGACTTGACAAAAGTGTCTTCTTTCAATGACTTCGTCCGGTAAAAGAGTTCTTTTCATCACAAAAAGGTTCGCGAGAGACCCAAAAACTTTGCCAGAATTCGTCAAAGCGGAAGCATTTTCATCGGCTCAAAAGATCTGTGAATTTTTTTTCGTCCGGAGTTGAACGTCCATCCACTAACAGGTCTCAAAAGGTATCATCCAGTTGTAGTGGCACACGAATATAGAATGATTTTCTGTTGCGACGAGAAGTCAGAGTATCTTCACAGAATTGCACATCGCAAGGACATTTACCGCAACACAAAGCTTTAGGAACAAAAGCCATCCTATAAAACCCTGCGAACCTTTCATCCCCCGCCGATGGAACCCTCGCAAGATGTTATCGCATTACTTGAGTAACAACAGTTTCTTAGTATCATGGTACGTGCCTGCGTCGAGCCTATAAAAGTAGACTCCGCCTGCCTGTCCGGTAGGCACGCGTCTTTTTGGCGGGGTGATGTCCGTAACTTTGTGTAAAAATTAGGAGGTGCCGCTCCAGTCGGTTAAAATTGTAATTGGGAAAAAACAAGACAACCGACAAAACAAAGGAGACAGCACCTATGGAGAAGAAGATAAGAG
>JAJYIT010000076.1 GCA_021789975.1 Bacteroidota bacterium | reverse complement strand
TGTACTAGTCGCTGCGCTCGACGAAGAATACAGACGAAGAACACTTGACACCAAACAATTAGCTGCATAGATTTATGCCTCGGATAAACTTCGCCTTGGGAATTTCAACGGAGAAAGGGGCATCATCTGGCAGCCAAGATGCCAAGAACAATCACAATACGAAAAATATCATGCCAAAATGTTCTTCCCGCAACTTTGGCTTGTTCCTGGATAATCTTTAAGTCGTGGTCGGTTTTCTTTTCACAAGACTTGAGGTCTGTATCATTTTTCATTTCCGCGATTTTGATTTCCTTGTTGTTATTATCTGCGTTGTTGCGAAGCAAGGTATTAACAGTATTCTTAAGCTCGTCAGGAGTAAACACTCCAAATACAAGTTCTTGGGAATGTGACTTTGCCATTTTTGCCTCCAATTTGTTATCAACAAAATTTAAAAGAAGGCTAAATTATGTGCAAATCGGAAAAGCATATTTGAAAATGCTAACATCCTGATAATTCTCGGTAGGCGAGCCATCTTGGAGAAGGAAAGCCTTGATGGACTTCTTGACAAGCTCGACAAGGAGTCTAGGATGATAACAAATTTCAAGAGAACCCTCTAAAATGCGCTATGCCCTTTGCTCTTAGCGCTTTGCACAAAAGCCGGAGGAAGAAATGATCAAACTCACCGCTATTGAAAAGTACTACGAAAATCGCGTCATCAAAACTTTCGTCTTGAGAAACATCAACCTCGAAGTAAAAGAGGGCGAGTTCGTTTCAGTCATGGGACCGTCGGGGTCCGGGAAGACGACGCTTCTCAATATCATCGGTATGCTGGACGCGCCGTCGAATGGGGAGTACTATTTCCTCGACGAGCCTGTGCACAAGATGAGCGAGAAGAGACTGACCGAGCTTCACAAGACTTACATCGGCTTCGTCTTCCAGAGTTACCATCTCATCGATGAGTTGACAGTCTATGAAAATCTCGAGACCCCGCTCTTGTATCAGAGGGTAAATTCGAACAATCGGAAGGGAAGAGTAGCGGAGACACTCGACCGGTTCGGCATGGTTGCGAAGAAGGACCTCTTTCCAAACCAACTTTCCGGCGGGCAGCAGCAGCTCGTCGCAATTGCAAGGGCGGTCATCGCAGAACCAAAGCTTATACTCGCTGACGAGCCAACAGGCAATCTGCATTCTGAGCAAGGAAAAGAAATCATGGACCTGCTCAAGAAATTGAATGAGCAAGGAACCACGATAATCCAGGTGACGCACTCTGAAACAAATGCAGCGTACGGGAACAGAATCATCAGGCTAAAAGATGGTTGGATAGAAAAATAAAGTAGACAGGAGAAAGCAGAAAGGAGATAGGGTGAAACGGTGAATCGGCGAGCGGAAGAACGGAGCTGGAAACACGGAATCCGCGGTCCATCATAGAAAGGGCCGTACCATGATTAAGAATTATCTCAAGATCGCTATCCGAAACATCCTTCGGAACAAAGTCTTTTCGTTCATAAACATTGCTGGCATTGCTGTCGCGATAGCCGTTGCAGGGTTAATAATGCTCTATGTTCAGTATGAGTGGGGATACGACCGGTTCTACCCAAACACGAACAGGATTTATTTAGTTTATTGTAAGGACCCGGGCAATTTCTTCATAGGCAGCGACCTTTATGCGGTGACTCCGGAGCCACTCGGGACCGCAATGAAAAATGAATTCCCCGACATTGAAAACTACGTGACTTTGGGTCGCTGGAATAAGGCTCTTGTGAAAGTCGCCAATCGGAAGGTCTTTGAAGAGAACATTCTCTGTGCCACTGCCCCCGACCTGTTCAAGATGTTCTCATACAATTTCACTGCAGGGAACCCTGAGACGGCACTCTCTCAACCCAACACTGTCGTACTTTCAGAGAATGTCGCCCATAGATTTTTTGGCGCCGAAGAGCCGATCGGAAAAACGGTAGAGATAAACATTTACGGCAAAACACAAGTCTGGACGGTTACTGGAGTTTTTAGAGCGATGCCGAATAACTCCCAGTTTTCATCATACGGGATAGTTACATCCTTCGACACTTACGCTTCTACTATCGCCGACAGGAAAGACTCCTTTCAGTGGGGAAACAATTCATGGTTCACTTACTTGTTGTTGAGAAAGGGTACCAATGTAGAGACGCTGCAAGCGAAGTTCCCGCTCTTCGTCCAAAAGAACATACCTGCTTCCGTGGAGGAAGGCGAAGAATTCTTCCTCCAACAGATTGCCGACACTCATCTATTCAGCAAAGCGAACTTTGGTTTTGGTGTTGCCGGTAATCTGAGTTTAGTGTCGGTACTCTCCGCAATTGCGATTGTCATCCTTGCAATCGCTTCCATCAACTACATGAATCTTGCCACCGCCCGAGGATCCGTCAGAGCCAGGGAGGTCGGAGTCAGAAAGGTAATAGGTGCTAAGAGATCACAGTTGATAGCTCAATTCATGGGTGAATCCATGATGCTCGCACTCACCGCGGGTGTAATTGGACTCGTCCTGGTTGAGATCCTTCTTCGACTATTTTCGCGATTGGTGGGCGTCGATTTCGGATCTGGGTCTTTATCGCATCCATCTTTTGTCGTCGGGTTCTTGGTAGTTATCTTGATTGTCGGACTTTTATCGGGTGCTTATCCGGCATTGGTCCTGTCAATGTATCGACCTGCGGCAGTGGTCAAAGGGTCTGCCAAGTCTGGGAAAAGGTCGTCGCTTCGAAACGTCCTCGTCACCGCACAGTTTGCTGCTTCAATTGCTCTCATTTCCTGTACCATCATCATTCTTTCCCAGTTGAATTACATTCAAACAAAGAATATGGGATACAACCGGCAGAACATCATCGTCGTCCCTATCAACCTTGAGAAGTCGATCTTTCAACACGTCGGGATGTTTGAAGAGAAGTTGAGGGAACATTCATTTGTCTCCAGCGTCACCGCTTGCAGTTTCCTCCCGATCGATATCGAATCCAATACGGAGGTTCACGCCACAGGAAGAACCGGGAGCAAAAACGCCCAGGCATACTGCATTTACGGAGGCTATGCCTTCCTGAAAACATTCGAAATTCAAATTGTTGAGGGTCGAGATTTCTCCTCACTAGTTGCCACGGATTCTTCCAGCGGCATCATCATCAATCAAACACTCCAGAAGGCGTTAGGACGGGATGGCACGGTGGGGAGAATGGTGAACATCAATGGCCAACGCTTCCGGGTTGTCGGCGTCATGAAGGATTTTAATCTTCATTCAGTTCGTCACAAGATTCAGCCGTTGTTCTATGCCATGGGTGGGTGGCGGCAATATTTGTGTGTCCGGGTTCAGCCGGGCCACATCGGACCGACCATTTCGCTTATCAAGACGTTGTGGAATCGATTTGGAGCGCAGCGGCCGTTCACACACACGCTGATGAATGACGACTTCAAAAAGATGTATGGGAACGAAGAGCGACTGAGTCAGGCCGTTTCCTTTTCATCAGGTCTGGCAATCCTGATCGCATGCATGGGCCTGTTCGGCCTGATCACTTTCAGCATTGAGCGCCGGCGGAAAGAGATCGGGATCCGCAAGGTGCTTGGTGCCACTGTAGCTGAAGTCGTGAGCCTCCTGTCGTCAGAATTCCTGCTTGTGGTCATGGTCGCCAATTTGATTGCGTGGCCGGTCGCTTTCTTCCTCATGAGAGATTGGCTGAATGGTTTTGCTTACCGAACGCCTCTGGGGCTGGTGCCATTTATTGTTGCGGCAATAACGACCCTGGGCATCGCCGGTGCCGCAGTGGGTTTCCATGCAGTCAAAGCCGCGATGGCAAACCCGGTTGAGAGTTTACGATATGAGTAAACTCGAAATCCCGCCTTTGCGGGGTGGACCTTGTGCTATGAGTAGAGATCACGAGATGCCGCTCGCGGCGTGGAGTGGTTACGCTATGAATAACCTTGCAAGGCGCAAAGCGGGAGAAGGCTGTGGCAAGGACGCTATGCGCTTTGCCCTCTGCGCTATGCCCCCAGAAAGGACTGTACCATGATTAGAAATTATCTCAAAACTGCTTTGCGGAACCTGCTTCGCTTCAAAATCTACTCAGGTATCAACATCATCGGCCTCGCAGTCGGCATGGCTGCGTGTATGCTGATTTTTCTCTACGTTCAAAACGATATGAGCTTCGACAAGTTCAACAAGAATTACAATCGTATCTATCGGGTGGTGGACATTTGGACGCAGAACGGAAGCGTTGCTCGTTGGTCTCTTACTCCCACCGGTTATGCAAATGCGTTCACGAATGACTTTCCGGGCGTGAAAGCCGTGCGGCTTTCGCATGGCAACGGCCCTGTGGTCATTAAGTATGGTGACAAACTCTTCAAGACTGATGGGGTGATCCTCGCCGATTCCACGTTCTTCAATGTTTTCACTTTTCCACTCATCGAAGGCAATCCGAACGAGGCACTGGCAGCGCCATTCTCCATTGTCCTGTCGGAAAGTGAAGCTCACAAGATTTTCGGGACCATCGACCCGCTCGGAAAAACAATAAGGCTACTTAACCAATTCGATTTTACCGTAACCGGTGTGGCAAAAGATCCTCCCCGCAATTCATCTATCCAGTTCAGCTTTCTGGCATCCTTCACCAGCCTTCCCGGAATCTATCACGCACCTGCAAGCATTCTCAATAATTTCAATTCAAACGACTATTATACTTTCCTGTTGCTGCCGAAGGGCTACCAGGTTGAATCGATCCGGAATAGCCTACCTTCTTTACTGACCAAGTATAAAGAATCAGATATCGGTTTCTATGAGCGTGAAAAACTTTTGCTGCAACCATTGAGCGATGTCCATTTCAGCACGAACCTTCTTTTTGATTTTCCAAACAAAGGAGATAAACAATACGATTACATTCTATCTGGCATTGCGCTGTTCATCCTTCTCATTGCCTGTGTCAATTTCATAAATCTTTCCACCGCGCGCTCGGCTACACGCGCGAAGGAAATTGGGATTAGAAAGGTCCTCGGCTCAAATCGGTCCAGGCTTGTGAGGCAGCTGATGATGGAGTTCGCTATTCTTACGCTTTTGTCGGCGGCAATAGGGTTTGTCCTAATCGAGTTGTTCCTGCCGGCATTCAATTCGGCCACGCAGGCTCATCTTTCGACAAACTTTTTCGATAACCCCCTGATGATTCTTTCGTTTGTGGCTATCTGGATTTTGGTAGTGGTCATAGCTTCTTCCTATCCTTCTTTTTATCTCTCGTCCTTCCAGCCGGTGGCCACCATCAAAGGCCCTTCCGGCTCGGGCTCCGGAAGGAGCGTTTTCCGGAAATCTCTAATCGTGTTCCAGTTTGCCATTTCGACATTTCTCATTACTGTTACGATAGTCATGTGGTCGCAGTATAATTTTCTCAAATCTCATAAACTCGGATTCGATGGCCGTCAGGTGATCTACCTGCCTTGGAGCACGGAAATAGTCAAGAATTACGACGCGTTTAAACAGCAGCTTCTCCAGCGGCCGCGAATCGAATCAGTGGCAAGGACCGGATGGCTGCCGGGCAATCCGTATGACATCGAAGGATATACTTGGGCGGGCAAGTCCGGGGGGAGGTCGGATAGTTATTACACCATGATGGTAGATCCCGACCTCGCATCAGTATTGAGACTGAAATTTGAAGCGGGCAGAGATTTTTCTCGGAACATGCCGACAGATTGGAGCCAGAGTTTCGTAATTAACGAGGCAGCGGCGAAAAGAATGGGCTGGACTGCCCCGGAGGCAATCGGTCACACGCTGAATTCATCTTATGGCGAGAAGGGGAAAATCATCGGCGTGGTTGAAAACTTCAACATCAAGTCTTTGAAACACGAGGTAGAGCCTGTCGTCATGTCAATGGATTCTACTCATTCACAACGGTCCATAGTCGCAATGAGAATTTCCGGCAAAGATATCCCAGCAACGATGACATACATCAAATCTCAGTGGGAACGTTTTTCGCCCGATTTCCCGTTCGATTTCAATTTCTTAGACGAATCATTCGGAAGACTCTACAATTCCGAACAGAGATTGAGCGGGCTCTTCACGACGGCTTCTCTCCTTTCGATCGTGATTGCATGTCTCGGTCTGTTCGGTCTCGCGGCATACGCGACTCAGGAGCGGACGAAGGAGATGGGAATTAGAAAAGTTCTTGGTGCGACTATCCCGCAGGTAATCAACCTCATCGCCGGCGATTTCCTGAAGTTAGTGGCGGTTGCCGCGCTTATCGCATGGCCACTGGCATATTTTGCGATGCAGAAATGGCTCCAGAACTTCGCATACCGGTTGGACATTGGGCTTTGGATATTCATAGTATCGGGTGCCATAGCTTTGGCTATTGCGATGCTGACTGTCAGCTCGCAGGCAATCAGAGCGGCGACGGCGAACCCGATCGAGTCGCTACGCTATGAATGACCTCTGCAAGAAGAAAGAAAACAGAAGAAAGGAGCAAGCAAAAAAGGGGGCGACTTTACCATCTTCTGTCTACTTTCTCCAATGAAGAAAAAGAGTGTACCATGATTGAGAGCTACCTGAAAACTGCGTTTAGGAACATGTCACGACAGAAACTGTACGCAGCCATTAATCTGTTCGGATTTGCCATTACGATGATGGTATGCATCTTCATTTTCCTGTTTGTCAAGAACGAGTTCTCTTATGATTCATTTTTCAAAAACCATGACAGAATTTATCGTGTCCTCGGTGCTATTCACGGACAAAAGATCGGGAGAGTAGTTGTACCATGGTCTGAAGCAGCAAAAGAAACGCCGCAAATACGCTCTTATACCCAAATATGGGAAAACAAAGGAATCATCAGACGTAACCAGACTGGGTTCTACGAAACTGTGTCGTTTGTGGATTCCACTTTCTTTGATGTCTTCCCGTTTCGGATGATGTACGGGAATCCGAAATATGTG
The DNA here is from genome assembly GCA_021789975.1 of Bacteroidota bacterium. GTDB lineage: Bacteria > Bacteroidota > Ignavibacteria > Kryptoniales > JAKASW01 > JAKASW01. The sequence goes on along the minus strand of JAJYIT010000076.1, from coordinate 2,302 downwards.
TTGGATGACCCGAAATCCGCAGTGCTGTCTCAGTCGACCGCGGCGAAGCTCTTCGGTAACGAGGATCCGATCGGGCATTCGATATCCATAAAGTTAGACAACGGTTTCGAGAATTTCAGTGTTTCTGGAGTGGCAAGCCATGTCCCTGATAATTCTAGTATTCGATTTCGGGTGTTGATTCCTTACTCGAATATGAGAAATGAATTCGTCGGGTCAATGCTGTTGTCCCATCGGTCTTGCGGACCTTCGAGTCTTGGTCCGTCCTCCTTTGTGAAATTGGAAAGTTCAATCGACAAAGATGAAGTGCAAAACACTCTCCACGAGCTGGCGCAGGGATATTTACCGCCCTCCTTTGCCAAGGAGGTCAAGTTCCTCCTGCAGCCGATAACAGCAATCAACTTGTCTTCCGACGTCGCTTTCAACATGCAGAGCGCGAGCAATCCGGAATACTCCTACATTTTGATCGGCCTGGGAATACTTATACTTATGTTATCATCAATCAATTTTGTAAACCTCACTATCGCACGTGCTTCTCATAGGTTCAAAGAAATCGGGGTTAGAAAGGTATTGGGTTCGTCACGACACAAGTTGGTGATCCAGTTTATAAGCGACGCCATGATGTTCTCACTTATCTCCCTGGTGATTGCACTGACCCTAACGGAACTGATGCTTCCAGCATTTAACGGCATTACTGGCAAGCATCTCGGGTTCAATGTCTACGGTGATTGGGTTTCTCTTCTCGGTGCCGTAGCGATCGCGCTGTTTATCGGGCTGGTATCGGGCCTGTACCCGGCCGTTTATCTGTCGAAATTTAGGGCTGCCAACGTGCTGAAGGGCGGACAAAAGCTTTCCGGTCGAAGACTTTCAACGAGATTCGTTACAGGTTTTCAGTTCGTAGTTTCCGCCGGATTGGCAATTTGCGCGATAATCATGATGGAACAAATGAATTTGCTGCAGACGAAGAATCTTGGATTCGACAAAGAGAACGTGGTGGTCGTGAGTGATCCGTCACTGCTGCTTGCAAATGGAGAAAAGGGGGCAAGTTCCTCGGCATCAATGAAGATTTTTATGGACCAAATTTCTGATTTCTCAGGCATAAAGGGTGTGACTTGCTCCAGTGACATGCCCGGCAATTACGATAGAATTTTGTCGACGGTGGCTCATGGTACAGATACAGCGTGGGTGAATACGTCAATAGTCGGAAGCGGGTACTTAAAGACACTCGGTATTGAGCTGGATAAAGGGCGGGATTTTTCCGCCAGGATACCTTCGGATACCACCAACAATATAATCGTAAACAAAATGCTTGTCAGTGAACTCCGGCTGAAGCATCCCCTTGGGAAAATCATCACAAGTCGAGACCCATTTATAAGAGGAGGAAAAGGAAGGATCATTGGCGTCGTTAAGGATTTCAACTTCGAACCATTGAACAGAAAAATTTCTCCTGCCGCATTGATATTCAATCCTTCCACCGGAAGGAACTATGTGATAATTCGTCTCAGAGCAGGCAACGAGATGGCGACGATGTCTTTCTTGAAGAATAAGTGGAATAAGGTGATGCCGGGGATGCCGTTCACTTATCACTTCCTCGATGATTACCTGAATAGTTTGTATCCAGATGCGGTAAGATGGAGCAAAATCATAGATTACTCTGCGCTGTTTGCACTCCTCCTTGCGGTTATGGGTTTGTTCGGACTCACATCGTACATGATCGAAAAACGGACAAAAGAGCTCGGCATTCGCAAAATATTAGGTGCAACGGCAAGCGAGATCGGCGGGCTTATCTTCAAGGAATTCCTCTCTATTGTTATCATATCGGCTGGGTTGGCATGTCCAGTATCGTGGTACTTTATGCACAGGTGGCTGTATGACTTCGCTTATAGAGTCGATATCACAGTGTGGCCTTTCCTGGCTGCTTCGCTGACGATATTGCTTTTGACCACCGTCGTGACGGTTATCCATGTTGTGAAGGCCGCAACGGCAAACCCTGTCGAGTCCTTAAGATACGAGTAAGGTGAATAATGAATGGGAAAACCGGAGAATGGGCGATTCGGCGAAAGGTGCACAGGGCAAAGCGCGAGATGCTGCACGCTATGCGCTCTGCGCCATGCCCCACGACATTGAAAAGGAGTGTACCATGCTAAAGAACTATCTTAAGATCGCTTTCCGCAATATGGTCAAGTCCCAATCTCTGTGTAAAATCATAGAAGGTCACGCTGCCAGTCTGTATGAGATAAAATCTGTTTGATTGTCATGCGGACAGATGAGTTGCCTGAGCTGCTTAAGCTGTGCGAGCTCAAGA
>JAJYIT010000075.1 GCA_021789975.1 Bacteroidota bacterium | reverse complement strand
TGTCTTGTTTTTTCCCAATTACAATTTTAACCGATCAACCGCTTTGCGGGATCCCGACATACAAATATCGTTGACGGGACTGGAGCGGCACCTCCTAATTTTTACACAAAGTTACGGACATCACCTCAGAGGCGTCGCAAGAGCAATTAAGCAACCCGCAATTAAGATGGTGGAGTATATTCTTCGCATTTGTCGATTCTCCTTGAAGTTATGGTTTCATGTTAATGGCTTAGCCATATCGAGTATCTAGGGCCTATTAACATTGGATAGTTTTTAATTCCACGCACTTATGTCTCTTTTTTAAAATGATTATGTTTCACTGGTCTATTTGAAAAGCCGCTTGAGAAAATGGAACAGCCTCGTTTGTCACTCACTTCATGAGGATCATTCTCCTGATGGAAACGAAGGAGCCGGCATCCAGTCGGTAGAAGTATACTCCGCTCCCGAGGCTGACTTTTCCATCTTTAGAGTTGAATAGCACGCTATAGCTGCCGGCCGCCTGAAAACCGTTAACTAACGTGCCAATTTCCTGCCCAATCACATTGTAAACCTTCAGCGAAACCATGCCGGCCTTCTCAAGACTGTAACGAATGGTGGTGGATGGATTGAATGGATTTGGATAGTTCTGCGAGAGATCAAATCCTTTAGGTGCCACTACACTCGCAATTCCTGTCGCCACCCCGGGATCGGTAATGGCATTGGCGTCCAATGTAACCGCGGTCTGCGCTAGCGCTCTGCCTTCAAGAGTTGCACCACTATTCAGCGCGATCAGCGTTTGACACAAAATGACTCCCTTGAAGTCTGCCGTTGTCCCAATTGTCACCTGGCCGGCGACCTGCCAGAAGATGTTCCTGGCCTGTGCGCTGCCGATCATGACTTTCGCGCCGTTGGCTTCGGCGAGGTTTCCAGCTATCTGGAATATCCAGACATCATTTGTTCCACCGCTCAGAGTGACATTCGTGGATATCGTAACCCCGGTGGTCCATTTGTAGAGCCCAGGGACAAGCGTCTGCCCGCCTATTTCGCCGGCCCCGACATTCAAAAATGCTCCTGAAGGTGTCGGTGTTCGTCCAGCAGCGTCAGTATAGGCGGTTCTCATATCACCTATAGCTGTGGTCAGGTTACTAGGGGTCGGAGTTGCATAGTTTGATGCATATATCTTTCCGGTCACCAGGCTCGATGTCGCGAATACATTCGTGGCATCGGCTATCAATGAAAACCCGGTAATGTAAGTTGAGGCGGCCGGGCTAATTCCAATATTTCCGGTAATTGCGGTGGTGCCTGTAGCTGAGACTCCTGTTTTTGCCAGGATCACGTAATTCGCTGCCGTCCCAAGATTCACAGGCAGCTGTTGTGAAAGAGCGGCACTTCGCGCCATTAAAATGACAAGCGGTAGAAGCAAGAAGCGCAGGTACCTGCTTGGTGGACTTGTCCGAAGTATCCTTCGGATCGAATTCAAAGTATGAGTTTTCAAAAGGCTATCCTCCATCTGGTCACTTAATTTGACCTGATTCGTTAAGTGGTTTATCCCCACCTGAGCTGACACCCCAGCCCGACGTGCCAACTCAGATGAATGATTTCTTATGTGCTTGAACATTTCTTGCCGAGCTTTCACAAAAGGTTACTACTGAACATAGAATTCAATGCGTCGATTGTCCGCACGGCCTTCAGCGGTTTCGTTCGAAGACATAGGTTCGTTTTCACCTCTCCCGACAGTCCTCATGCGGCTGGATGCGATGCCTTTTTTGATAAGCCAGTTCTTTACTGCCTGCGCCCGCTTCAACGAGAGTATCTGATTATCCTTCTGGCTTCCTACATTGTCCGTATGTCCGGTGATTACTACCCGCACATTGGGATTCGCGACCATCGCGTTGTAGGTCCTCCAGAGTATCGTCTCAGATCCTTTTGTTAGCGTCGCCTTATTAGGCTCAAAATTGACACCTTTGAGGATGATGGTCTTGCCTTTGACAAGGACAAAAACGGTATCGGCACTCTTCTGCTGCGCCAAACGTAACGCTGCCGCATCAGTCGCATCCTTCACCCGCTGTGCCTCGGCAACGTTCGCCGCCTTTACCCGTGCCGCCTCTGCCGCCGAGTTGGTTGAATCCTGTATACGTCGTGCCTCGGCGTTGGCTATTTCTCTTTGCTGCCGCGCTTCCCTCGCTGCTACCTCGTCATCGTTACCCATAGAGAAGGAAAGCCCGAGAGAAAAGGCATAGAATCCGTCGTTATTGCTGTTGGTAATGGACTTTTTGTTACCACTCGCACGTGCCTTTCCGTCTAACTGGTCGGAAAGGGACAAATCATATCCGCCACTAACCTGCAACTGGAGTCCGCTGGAGATATTGCTTTGGATACCGATACCGATCTGAACTCCAGGCTAAGAAATTCGAGTTGCTGATGTTGAGAGTTTTTGACAGACCCAAACCTGCAAAGAGGAACGGGTTCAAATTGGGCAATGAAAAGGGGACGACGAGTAATCGCAAATCGGCCATGAGGACCTGTGCCGAATACGTGGGAGCGTCTAGGCGGGTGTAGCCCACACCAACCTGTCCCAACAAGGCTGGCACAAATTCATATTGAAGATATCCGCGATACAGCATCACCCATCTGTCACCCGGTTGGTTGTCTCCCTGGGCACCGCCCATCGAAACACCCCATGACGCCACGGGATTTTTGAACTGTGCCTGGGATTGGCCATTCCACCCGAGTGCTACGACCACAATTAAGCAGGTAACGAACTGTTTCATCTGAAACCTCCATGTTTGGTTTATAGTTTGTTTTGTGATCTCTGCGATGATTCACTGTACCAACATAGAAGGAAATGGGAGCCGGATAAATCATGCGAAGGGATGAAAAGGAGACTACACCTGAGGGTTTAGAAGCCGCCCATCCGTTAACGAGATGGTTTTGTTTCCGGCCTGGCGTGGGAGACGGATTTACACTAAGCGAGATGAAATATTGCTTTCGGAGGAGACGAATATCCAAAGCCCCGGCCACGCGAAGGCGCGTGAAGAAAACTCAGAGCGTTACGCCCAGCTGCGCATTGAGCAAAATACGCGACCTTCTGTCTATGGGAAAAAAGGGGACCAACTCCAGACCCGCGTTGACCCGCATCGGCAGGCCGATACCGATCCTCCGGATAAGTTCAACGACATCCAGGAAAACCGACATGGCGAAACCGCCCCGACCGGGACTGATATCGATCGGCGAGCTCACCCCGAACGTTCCAATTCCAAGGTTGACAGGGAACCGTTGTCCCGATGTCCCGTTGAAATAATAGAACCGCATCATGGCACTGGTGTTGCCGTACTCTACCGTATCCCTGGCCTCGGTATCGTACAACACCTTGGGGATGCCGAGCGTGAACCCGATTTCAATCGCCGGCCCTTCAACGCGAAAATATCGCGTGACAGAATTGGACTTGTCGACCTCACCGATAGTGATACCGTAATCCGGTTCGATGCTGACTTTTACAACCGACCAGTCAGGCAGGGAGTCCGCCTCTACCTGCACCTGTGTAAGATCTTCCGGACGGATTACGGCATACGCACCGTAGGCTTTACGGTACTGAAGGAACATCGCCAAATCACGGTTCGGACCGCCGCGGCCTCGAAAGGTCATCACACGCCGTACGTATGTTTGTACGGTAATTCCCTCTCTCGACAGTATTGTCGTCCTGATCGTGAGGAACTGTGGTCCCATGTGCTCCCGTATGCTGTCGCGGCGAAATATCACATGAAGGTTTTGTATTTGTGCGCGGTCGAGCACTTCTGCCGTCTGCTGATCATTGCCGCCAGGCTCGGGTCCGATGCTTACATATCTGTCGAGGCGTTCAACGGCCTGGTACTCTTCGACCTCAACAACACAACTCGTCGCATAAACAAAGCGCCGCCCCTGGGCATCCATCACCATGATGCTGACATGATATGATCCCGGCATGAGAGTCTCAGGAATGGCAGCGAAGTAAGTGTGGGGACCGACGGACTCGAACGTTATTCCTCCGTCGAGCAGTATGGGAGTAACGGTAAACGCTGCGATGCTGTCGTTTTGTCGAATTGTAAGGTGAACCGTGTCTCCCGGAAAATACACCAGCTTGTCAACGGAGAGCGTGATGCTTCCATCCTCGGTTGGCGACCAAATGAGCCCCGCAGAGAAGGCGGGGTACACCGTGGTGGATCGCTGCTGTGACTGTGCACTTGCCGCACCAACAATGCAGAGCAGGATCAGACCGGAGGAAACAGATTTCAGCATATCGGTTTTTTGACAATTACGGTGGCAAAAGCTTGCTCTGAATCTTCAACGGACGGCGCATTCACACATCCCCGGTGCGTAATCCCCCGTTCACCGGCGTTTATCTGTGGCTGTGAGACTTCTGAATACGGTTGAGTTCCCGATTCTGATCCGATCGTCTTGCCATCCGGTCCATGATGCGGTCCGACAATACATTTACCTACGGCGGATTCTACGGAGAAATTTGCCTCTGCTTTGGACATCACTCACCGTCTCCAAAATGATAAGCACTGTTTCCAGAGTCTCAATTTCGTCGATGCATCGTATCGACATCCACCACCGGCCTTACTTCCGATGAATGAAATATACTCCATGACAAGGTCCGGGTTCTTCGAAAGGAACTAATTGTCCACCATCGAAATGCTTCCGGCAATCAACTTGATAGTCTCATCGCGGAAAGAATAGTTTGAAACTTCCAAACGCGTGTGCAACACAAGCTTCTCCATTGCATTGTGGAGATGTCTCCTGACGGCGAGGACTGAGATGTGGAGTTTTTGCCCTATCTCGCGGTTGGTCAAGCCTCCGCCGATAAGCGTAATGACGTCCAATTCGCGTTTCGTCATCCGATACGCCTCCTTCAGCCTCGTCCCTCCGCCTGCAACAGCTTGCTCGATGATCTTAGAAAAAAGCGACGTAGACACCTGAGGCAGGAGGACTTTCTTACCTTCCGAAACAGCTCTTATAGTTGTGAGAAAATCGTGATGGGATGTGTCTTTGAGGATGAAACCCGACGCTCCAGCTTTCATATATTGCATGATATCTGCCGGAACCGGAGCAAGATCCATCACAATCACCTTCGTCTTGGGAAACTCTTTCTTCGCTGACTCCACTACATGTAGACTGTTCAGGCTTCGCAAACCAAGATCCAACAGAATCATATTCGGTTTCAGCCGATTGATTTTGAGGACTGTGTTTGCCCTGTCTCCTGATGCGGCGACGATATCGATATCCCGTTCCTTCTTCAGCATCGCAAGAATTCCTTCCCGGAGAAGACGGTTATCCTCTATGAGTAGCATACGTATTTTTCTCATAATGAAAACTGCAAAGACTGCAGGGGTGAATCAATCGTTCAAGGGAGTGAAAAAGGAATTACATCTTAGGGGTGAGTTGATCTCGCGCAGAGTGGAAGGGACGGGCGGGGAATCAATCCCCTATCAACGAAACCGCATCGGCTGCACTCTTACGGTCGTCGGCATCGTGGGCGTGACTGGCAATCTGCAGCCGCGTGTGGAGCGCAAGTTTCTCGAGAATGTTATGGACGTGACTCTTAACCGTGTAGGTTGACAAATGGAGGCGTTGAGCAATTTCCTTGTTGGATTGACCCTCGGCAATCAACTCGACCACCTCGCGTTCACGTCTTGTCAACCGCACTGATTCAAGTATCACGGATGTCTTTTTCCCGTTCAGGGCATACTCGATGATCTGAGAAAAGAGAGTCCCGGCCATGAGGGGAGGAAGAATTGTCTCACCCCTGGCAATAGATCGAATTGTCTGCAGAAAATCGTGAGTCGTTGCATCCTTGATGATGAACCCCGACACTCCCGCTTTCACGAACTCGAGGACGTCTGCCTGTGCCGGAATTAGATCCATCGCAATCACCTTTGCCGGCAGGGAATCGTTCTTTATTGATCTCACTAATTGCAGACTACTCTGATTCCTCAGGCCAAGATCAAGAAGCACCACATCAGGTTTCGATTCACGGATACTCTGCAAGGCCTTCACACAATCCCCAAAGCCAGCCAGGACTTTAAAGTCGACCTCTTTCTTGAGCATCCCTATGATGCCCTCGCGCAGGAGCCGATTGTCTTCCACAATGAGTATTCGGATTTTCTTCGTATTGGGACCCTTTCCGCCTAAAATATTGGGACTGTCCAAGTCTAAGTCAAGTAAATCTTGTTGTCGGCGCGTCATTTGACTATGCTAAGCGAGGGATCACTCGTCGATGAAGGAGATTTCTTCATCCACCTTCATCATTTCCGCGTTTGTCAGCGCATATTTTGCAATGTCGACCCGTGAACGGAGGAGGAGTTTCTCGAGTATATTGTGGACGTGGCTCTTCACCGTGTAAGGGGAAAGGTGGAGTTTGTGGGCGATCTCCTTATTTGACAAGCTATCCGCTATCAGAAGAATCACCTGGCGCTCGCGCTTCGTCATTCGAACGGCTTCATTGACTCGTGAAGGCGAGATGGAGCCGGTGACACCCTCCTCGACAATCTGTGAAAAAAGTGAACCGGTCATAAGCGAAGGCAAGACCTTCTTTCCGTGCGCAACTTCACGGATTGTTTTCAGAAAATCCGAGGTTGCGGCATCTTTAAGCACGAATCCCGATACTCCCGCCCGCACAAACATGAGTATGTCTGCTTCCGTCGGAGCAAGGTCCATGACTATTACCTTTGTTTCGGGCAAATCCAACCTGACAGTCTTGACGAGCTCCAGACTGCTTTGGTTTCTCAGACCCAGGTCGAGGAGAAGTACTCTCGGCTTCAATTCGCGGATCATTCGCAGAGGTTTCTTTTTACTTCCCTTTTCCGAGACAAGCTTTATGTCCGGTTGATTTCTGATAATCGTCGAAAGGCCTTCGCGCAGAAGCAAGTTGTCTTCGATGATCAGCAATCGTATCTTCTCAGCCACGCTTTCTCCGGTTTGGGATGTATTTTCCACATAGTGACATTTTGATCCTCCGACTGCTTCTAATATTCCAGAATATCAAAGAACAATTGAAAATCCCTTCCGGAATCCGTAACCCTGTGATTCAAGCATTAGCCTCGCACCTGGCGACTGCAAAAGTAAGCGGACTTTGTTTGAGACAAAGGACATCAGCCATGAACGCAGTCGACGAAACCAGGGCGGAGCTAGCCAAGTTGCCCACCCGAATCCCTAGGCCTTCCTTTTCTCGACGGTTTGCTCTACCAGAACAGGAACCCTGACTGAACTCTTCAAGGCTCGAGCGCTTTCCGCTTTGATGTATGCGTTCGGGTCATGGTACATCGCTCCCGGAGGGAGCCAATCCCAAAGCGAGCCAAGGTCCTTCCTTATCATATCTGTGTAGAAGGGCGGAATGTCGGTTGTTTCTTTTTCGAAGAAGCCCCGGAATCGCCGGTCAGTTCGCAGAAGCCGCCGGACTTCAGAGAAATACTTGATCCTCCCGAATCCCTCGGATGAGACGGCCCGCAGCACGTTCATCAGGCGGGGCTTCACAGAGCCCGTCGCCGCGAACCGTTTGGCGATCGCCTTCCATGTGAAAGTGTACCTGGTCAGATCGATTACATTTTGGTAGAATTCGGGCCAAGAGTAGTTCCTGGGCTTAACATTCATGGCGTGGTTGTTGTCGAGGAAGTGGAACGGAAACGGGAGGACGTTGCCTGCCCGCTGGTATTCGAGGTTCACCGGCGCCGCCTGTCCGAAAGCCGAAAGCAACGAGTAACCCGGGAAAGCACCTGGAGTCGAGTCCAGGAATCTCTTGGTTAACTCGAACGGCTCGGATCCTTCATCGGTGTCGAGTCCTAACACGAAGTTGGTCTGTATGTACGGGATGTAGCGAAGAATCATGTTGACATGTTCCGAGACCTGTCTGACTTTATTCATGCCTGCTATTCCATTCGTCTTCGATTTCCCTCCCAGCTCGTACCATGATTCGATTCCGGGAAGGATTGCTTTGAAACCGTTGCGCTTGAGTCTCTTCACGTGCGGCTCTGATAACAACGACAGACTGCTTTCGGCGATGAAGTCTATGCTGTCCGGCGGCACCGATTCCTCGATCGCGTTCATGTAGTCTTCGAACCTTATCCCGAAGTTCGGGTCGTGCCACCCGACAAGCGGGCGTTTGAACTTCTCCAGGAGGAACGAGAGATCCTCCTTCAGCAAACCGAAATCGAGGGGCTGATAAGGAATAACGGAATCGATACAGAAGCTGCACGTGTACGGGCATCCGAGACTCCCGATCATCGGCACCAGTTTTATGAGGGGCGCTTTCTTCAGTGTAGACTCGATGAACTTCCAGCGCTCGCGCACTCCGGGTATCGAAGAAGGCTGCTGATTCGCGGTCATGTGCACGCCCAGTGGCCGGTGCGGAGAGCAATCTTCGAGGACATCCTCTATAACCTGTTTGTCCGTCAGACCCACGACGTAATCAAAATACTTTTGTGCGTCTTGTGGGTAACACCGTGCGTGCGGACCGCCAAGCACCGTAACCGCTCCACGCGACCTGAAAAGGTTGCTCAGGGCGTAAGCCGTCTGCGCCGCCTCGCTGAATGCGCCGATGAAGACTATATCGACATTCTGCGGGAGCTCGTCCACGAGGTTCTCGAAGCCGGTATAGCAAACGAGAGTAACATCGTGTCCTAGTTCTTCGCACCACACTCCAAGGACCTGTGGCATGATGCTCGCGAAGTTCGCGTTCATTACACGCGACCATAAGGCACGTGTCGGCCCCTTCGTCACGAGGTCGATGATTCCAATATGCAGTTTATGTTTGATGGCTGATCCTGCTCTTTTAGTTGTGAAGGGATTCTTAGTTCAGGAAGTACTCGATTAAGCGATAATCTGTCTCCCTCCAATCACTTCTGCGTATAAAAGTAAATAAGTCGGAGCAGTGAGGAAATCGGTCAAAGGGATTAATCCTTTAGGGCGGGAGCCGAAGGCCAATCGAAGAGCCGGTCCGAAGAGATTAGCATGTCGGTGGCTTGGGCTGACATCGCCCAACATCAGTGACTTTACCGATTTACGATATCCGGAAATTGTTAATGAGTCCCCTCTGAAAAACAGTTCACGGAGATACGCAAAGGAAGGACAGAGAGACGCTGAACCAAGAAACATAATGGTCTTCCCAGTGTAACTCGTTATTCATCAGTGGCTCCCTTTGATATGTTCGCTTGTATGCAGTTGGAAAAGGGAAAGGCCCGCTCTAGCGGGCCTTTCCATAGACTTGCCTGTTCTGGTTTCCTTAATACATGTCCCCCATCGGGGGGGCCGGCATTGCAGTTCTCTCCTTCTCCGGCTGGTCACAAACTACTGCTTC
>JAJYIT010000034.1 GCA_021789975.1 Bacteroidota bacterium | reverse complement strand
CTACCTTCTTCTTGCCCATGGCGCTTGTACCTTTCTGAGTTTAATGAATACGAGTTGTTATTCTCAGAATTTACTTCGCCTTGGGCTTTTTTCTTATCTACCAATTTCAACGGAATCTGGGACAGCACTCGGCGCCATTGTACCGTTACCTATTTGTCCAGTAGAATTCCCTCCCCACGTCCAAACGGTGCCATCTGTTTTAACTATCGCGTAATCGAGGTCGCTTTCGAGTATCGGCGAGAAATCTTTCGATACGCCAGCCACGTCAGTTGGGCGGTGACAGGTCGTGAATGGCATTGTCAACCAGAACAAAAGAAATGGAAAAATAAGCTTTGCAGTCAAGATGCCACGTATCTTCATGCTTTCTCCCTAAGATGTCGCCAAGGTTATTATTTCGATAGGCCAGTAATTACAGGTATCTATCGCGAAGCATCGACATTGCCAAGTTACTAATGAAGGCCCTTCACCGCAAGTAGTGGAGCCACTACTTTTTCTGTTTCGCCATTATGGATGGTACGTGAGCCAAACCCTGATCTAACAGAAAATATTCTGCATGCCTGGCAGTATCTTATCACGCAGCCATTTCGCAACAGCTTCCGGCCCATTTTCAACTCCAAGCTTCTCGTAGATATCAGTCAGATGCCTGTCCACAGTATGAATACTCATATTCAAACTACCCGCGATCTCTTCACATGTCTTGCCTTCGCCCAGATACTCAAGTATTCTTAGTTTTACTGCCGTTAGTCCATGTGACTCCGGGTCGGTTCCCGGGTGTTCAGTTTCCATTAAACGTTCTCCATTTCAATTGATACAGCCATCGCGGCACTCCCCTTTCCCACGCAATCTGCGGGATATAGCCGTAGCCCCCTTTCTTGTTCCCTCGCGTTTGCCCCAGCGCTCTTTTTTAAACACAGCAGAAATCTAACTGATGAAATTATCTCCGCGGCCGCGACGGACTGATTTCAATTACTCTTCTTCGTCGCAAACTGCGGCCGCCACAATATTTGGTTTGATGTTAATCTACCCTGGAGCTAACTGGAACACTACCCTCTGATATTCTACAATGGAAGATAGTCCGCCTTCCGTTTCGTGTCAAGACAGCGCGAATCAAATATCTCACGGCTGCAATATTAGGTTGGGGACCACCGCGTGGCGCCACGGCGCCATTCACGATGACAGGAGACTCGTGAGCAGATTACTCTCCGTCAATACAGGAAATATTTTTCTCTTGCATGTCTGAACTTGCTCAGCCCCTCTTCCCACGTCGCAGCGATCTCGCGGTAGCCTGCACCACGCTCAACCATCTCCCGGACTTTCTTGTCGCCTGCCAGCCTGTCGAACGCTCCATCGGCCCGAAAGCCCACTTCGTGCGGATTGAGATTCTTCAGTGCACAGACCATGGCCAATCCGACTTCCACCGCCTTCAGCTTCTCCCGGTCTGTAACCGATACTTCGATACCATGGCACACCTGGTCCTTGAACCTCGGATGCGAAACAAAGCTCACTTCATGAGGTGTAAAATCTATCGACTGAAAACTCACTCCCGGCATCTCATGTGAGTTCAGCAGCTCCGCCAGCCTGTCGCCGTTTACAAACGGCGCACCGATGTATTTGAACGGACAAGGTGTTCCGCGACCCTCGCTGACATTCGTTCCCTCTACCAGCGCAGCACCGGGATAAATAATAGCAGTCTCGAAAGTCGGCACGTTCGGCGAAGGCGGCCTCCAGGGAAGTCCCGTCTCATCATACCACATCGACCGTCGATAGTAGCCCATCCTTACGACCTGCAAATCTGTCGTGAGTCCTTTCGGCCGAAGATACTCGTCCTGAATGAACCCTGCGAGTTCGCCCGGAGTAAGACTATAAAGGATTGGAAGAGGAAGCATGCCGATGAATGAGCGCAGGCCGTCCTGGATCATCGGACCGCCGACCGTATCACCCGCCGAGACAAGAGGACGATCGAGGACCACAAAAGGGATCCGGTTCTCCGCGGCGGCTTCCATTGCCAGCGCGAGCGTGCTTATATATGTATAGAAGCGGGTGCCTACATCCTGTATGTCATAGACCAATAGGTCGATGCCTTGAAGCATGGACTTTTCAGGCTTGTTATGTTCGCCGTACAACGAATAGATCTGAATACCCGTGTTCTGATCGACTTCGTGCTCGACATGCGCACCCGCCGGTGCATCGCCCCGGAAGCCGTGTTCAGGTGAGAAAACGGCAGCTACATCGATCCCGGGAGTATTTTTCATTGCATCAACGACGTGACTCCCGTTGGAAAGTACACCGGTGTGATTCGTAATGATTCCCATTTGCTTTCCGGTCAGAATATTGCTTCCCGATTCGAGAAGCATTTCGCTTCCGAGTTTTACCTTTTGCCTCACCGGTTTCTGATCCTCGACTGTAGAACTTTGTCTGCTGTTTTGCCCCGATGTCTTATCAGCCAGTGCACTCATCTCTTTCATCAATTTGATTTTGTATAAAAAATCTTGAATTCATATATGGAATAACTTGAAATGGCAGACGAGCCCTTGCTTCCACGGAGTCTTACAAAGCGGGCTCTTGTCGGTTTGAACCGGATTTCCGTTACGCCGCCTTTCCCTTCGTTCTCACTGTAGACCGCCGTCCATTCCTTTCCGTCAACGGAGACTTCGATAGCGTATTTCACTCCGTAACCGCTCGCCCAGTAGATCGCAATACTGTCTATCACGCGCAACTTGCCGAGATCAACTTTTAACCACTGCTTGTCCAGTCCCTTGTCTGCTCCCCATAACGCATCCGATGCCCATCGGGTGTACATCTTTCCATCGACTGCGCTTTCGGGTCCGAAGTCCGGTCCATTCTTCGCATAGCTCGACGCCATGGCGCGCGCGTGCAGAGCAAGGTTGCGTGGCGGAAAAACGGTTCCCTTTCTCAGAAGATGGAGCACGACGATCGAATACGGTGGAACTTCCTTCCTGAACGTCGAACTTACGCCCCGGATGTCGGCAAGCCTGTCCAGCTTATGCGTCTCGTTAAATATCCAGACTCCGGCAGAGTCTTCCGCCTGGAAATTATCTAAGCTGATGTCGGCCGTCCGCGACGAGTGCGAATTCTTATTGATGAGAATAATCGCTAAAGTGTCATCGCCGATCAGGCTCGAATAAACTGACAGTGACGAATCGGACGAGTTGCCTTCTATGATACTCTTCCCGAACAAGTGTGTGTACATCGGGAAGATGTAATAATTATTCCGCGGAGTGTTCCTGCCGTCTTCGGAGAGCAGACCGTAGTCGCCGCCACCCGGAGGATACGAGTTGTGGAGCGCCCAGTAGCAAGACATCTCCTCGCCGAGTTCTGCCATAGTTCCGACAAGATCCGCGGCCCATAACGCATTTGCCATCGACATCGAGAAAGGGCCGGGTCGGCCGGAGATTGAGTTGTATCCGACGTCCACGATCCACATCGAGTCGGCTTCAGCGGCAGGAAGCTCCTCCTGAAGTGCATGTCTGATTGCCAGATAGTCGTGTTTATAAGTCGGCAGGCTGGCAAAGAGTGAATCTGCATATGCTTGCTTGTTCGTCAAAGGATAATATGAAAAAGTAGCGAAGTCGATGTATGCGCCTGCTGCTTTGACGACACGGCAAGTCCAACCGTTAGGATCATCGGATGGCGTGACGTTTGCAGCAATCTTGATAGAGGGATCTACGGCTTTCATGGCCTTCGAAAATTCGACAAAACGTGCCGCATATTTCTCCGGCGTTGTGTGACCTCTCGCCCACACTCCCCATTGCTCGTCGCCAACCTCCCAATATTTTATGTCATAATGGTGGTACACGTTGCAGTACTTCACCCAATCTGCTGCAAGCTGGGGAGACTCGTTGAAGTTGATCGTAATGAACCCCTGGGCGCCGACAGTCTTCAGTAACGCGGCGTACTCATCGGTGTTCATTTCGCCAGCACTGTTGTCGGGGCTGTTCCATATATAATGATCGGCGTCGTTTCCGCCGGGGTATTTCAGAACGGTGAAGCCGGCAGCCTTCACCTTTTTAATCGCATCCCTGTCACAATCGAGAAGCATGTCTCTGGCGGGCCCGGGAAAAAGATCTTCGTCCCAACGCGCGACATTGAGTCCGTAAAACAGAGGACTGATGCGGGAGATGATTTTTCCGGCGTCAACATGAACTGTCACCCGTGGATAATTCGAGAAAGCGGAATGATCGAACGATGTCTGCCCGACGATCTGTCCGCCGGAGCGGCTTTCGCAAAGGCGGAAGTCATATCCTTCATAATGTGGTCTGGAATTGACGGAGAAATGGAATGATGGAGTATTGGAAAAGCGATTAGAAGCGTGCCGTTGCGCGTCAGTACTCGTTGTCAGTCCCAGCACAACCAGCATCACTGCGGTATCAACTATTCTTCTTAGTATCATTCTCCCTCCTGCTGCCCTTCCTGTTTGCCCGGGAAAGCAGTGATTTAAGGTCCTGTATTCCGACGACCGTGATCACTGCCGCTACGGAAAAAAAAGTCAGCGTCGCAACTCCATACATGACCATCCAGAAGATGCTGATTGTCGGCATTTTACTTCTCCACCGGTTCTGTTTCGTCCGCCGGCGGCACCAGCACAACCGGGGCAAATTTCTTCTGGGACACGAGCGACCCAACGATCATGCCCGCCGCAGCGAGGACAAAACTCAGGAGCCCGGAAACGTTTACGTTAACCAGGAACAGGAGCTCTTTGGGCAGAGTGTCTTTCATTTGAGTGAGTATTAGGAAAGCCGCAGGCGCCAAGACTCCAGCTCCAAGACCGGCATAAGCTCCGACCACATTTGCCTTCTTCCAGTAGAGACCTCCCGTGACACAGGCAAACGCGCCGGCCGCATATATGGCCCCGGTTAAAGCGAGATACTGATATGCTGTCGAAGGAAGCTGATAGAAGAGTCCGAACACAAGCATGAATATCCCGATTATTGTCGCGATAACTCGCGTCATCGTCACGTTCTGCTTATCGGAGAGCTTGAATTTCAACAGAGGCGAAATTACATCTCTTGTCGCAACCGTGCTCCATGCGAGAAGGTATGCGCTGTAGGTGGACATTGAAGCGGCAAGCATCCCCGCCACCATGAGTCCGAGAACTCCTGACGGCACAATTGAGCCCAAAAGCCGTGGCATCGCGACGAGCGAGTTGATCTTCGGCCCGAAGAGAGCGAGCGCAGCAACGCCCCAGAGCATGGGAATCATATATCTCCCTGCCAGGGTCAGTCCCGTGTACAGAAAGACCTTTCTTCCTACTTCCGGTGACTCCGAGGCGAATGATTTTGAGACTGCAGGTTGATTCAATGCAGAGAGCGCTACGCTTCCGATTACGTTCCAGATTATGAATATCCATCCGAAGGTCGGATTTATTATCGGGTTCATCCCTTGCGATCCATACTGATGAATAACGACGTTCGCCATGGAAGTGAAGTTTACCTTCAGCAATACGAAAACCGTCGCTATGAGCATGCCGAATGCAAGAATTACAAACTGGACAAAATCAGTTATCACAACGGAGAACATCCCGCCCAGGACTGTATAGCTTACTACGATTATCAGCATTACCACCATCACGGCTGTCTTCGCCTGCAGCCCGAGTCCCATCGTCTCGGTTAGAAAAATTCCGTCGAACTTCAGGAAGACCCCCATGTTGAGGACACCGCCAAGGAAGAGAAGGATTCCGCCCAACCATCTTACAGATTTGTTAAACCGCATCTCATAGAATTCCGGTATTGTAATTACTCTCAGTCTTCTAAGCCCGGCAACTATGAATCCGGTTTTCCCAATCACCATGTAGCCGAAGAAACCTATGATGCCGAGGAGGAAACAAGCGAAGCCGGTAAGATAGCCGAGCTGGCTAAGATTCATGAACGTGACGATGCCAATCTCCGTCGCTATCAAAGTTGCAGAACCGAGAGCCACCTTGACTTTCCGGCCGGCAACGAAGTATCCCTCCATACTCTCCACGTACTTCCGTGCCGTCAGTCCGACGAACACGGTCCCCGTCAGGTAGACGACGAGAATTATCCAGTCAAGCAGATGAAAGTTCATATTTAGATTGCATGGCGCATAGCGCATGTTGCAAAGCGGGAACAGAAGAACCGGCCGCGCTCCGCCCTTTGCGCTTAGCGTTATGCAGCCCTATCTTAGCTCCTTCCTCATTATCTCATATCTTCTCGTGACTCTGAGTCCACGTTTATAATAGAAATCTTTTGCGTGCCCCGAAGTCCATGCGAGCCATAGGTTCCTTTTGCCCTTCTCTTTCATTAAGAGGGCTGTCCTGTAATAGAGGCAGGTGCCTATTCCCATCCCTGTCAACGACTGGTCGATTGCAAAGGGCCCGAAGTGTTCATCTTCATAGTGGCTGAACCCAACGACCCGCCCGTTCTGCACGGCGACGATTATCTGATCGGTGTTGGGGTCCTTCCTGAGTCGTTCGAGTGCGACCCTGAACAGATCTCCCGGATAATTGACACTTAGGAAATCGAGCAATCCTGCGATATACTTCGGTTCAAATTTGATTATCTCGATCCCCTGGGAGTCCAGCAGGTTGCATACTTCATCGGCTTCGGCTGAATAGTCGAAATCCAGGAGTGAGCGTCCCATGCTATACGCGCGCTCGTGCTTCCTGTAGCCCAGCTCCTTGAGGAGCTCATAAGACTCGACATAGGCATCGATATCTACTCCGGGTACAAAATAATTGGGAGTATAAGAGGAGACATAAACTTCGTCCACCTTGCAGGACTTCAGGAAGTCTTCCGCAGCATTTATCAGCTTCCTGCCGATGTCTCTCCGTCTGAATTCCGGGTGCACAAAGAAAGAAGTTATCCAGCCCTTCCCAATCTCCATCCCTGCTCCGAAGTACGGATGCTTTCTCCTTATCGCAAGTGAAAAGCCTACGATCTGTGAATCGGTTCTTGCAACGAGACAACCCCGCGGATCGAAATTCTCATCGAGAAGAATCTTCCGCCTGAATATGTCTATTGTTATCGGATCACGGGTAAGACAACGATTCCAGAGGTTGACGATCTTATCTTCCTCTTCTCCTCTGAAGGGCTGAACAAGAGATTGCCCCGTCTGTATTTCCCTCTTTAATGTAGTGGTTGCAACCTTCAAGGCTCCAGTGTCCTCCACCTCAGCTTCTTCTCGAACTTGTCGATATCGAAGGTCTCTGCGTACTTGAAGCCACCTTCTGCTCCACGGACCACAGCCAGGGACTTGTAGTAATTCAAGTATGGGAAGCTGGAGATCTTACCACCGATGAACTCATACTTGGCAACGGCATTTGCCCAGGTATCGTACGACTCGGTGACATCCACATATATGTACGGCTGGTAGCCCTCCATGTCTTCCCAATTTTCAGTATACAAGATGCTCCTGACTCCCCTCCACGCCGGATACTCAGTTGACGAGTAGGGCGTCACCGTACTGACTGACGGGAGGCTGGCCAGAAGGACTGCATCCACGGTGATTGCGTGAGTGTTCGAGTGGTCCGGATGAATGCTGTTTTTCCAATGGGTGATAATGTGCGTCGGCTTGACCATCCTTATTACGTTGGCGACATAGCGGCGAGCAGTTTCGTCGTTCGGCAATTCTCCATCCTTGTAAGGTCCGAAGATCGTTTCACCCCCGAGTAGCCTGTCGACCTCCAGTGCCTCTTTCCTCTTCTGTTGTCCGTACTCATCAGCCGACATTTTCGGATTACCTCCCTCACCGAGCGTCAGATGGAGGAATATGACCCGGTCTCCGAGCTTTGCCTGCTTTGCGAGAATTGCACCGCAGGCAATCTCCATATCGCCTGCATGAGCACCGATTGCGAGTATGGTTCTCTTTTGTTCGTTCATTCTACCAGCCTTCTCTTGGACATTTGTTTGTGCGTACACGCAGGTCGGGACGACCGCAAGAAATAGTGAATAGACAATAGTGAATAGTGAATAGTTCATTTTCATTCTTTGGATGTTTTCACGGTGGAGACTAGCATCGATAGGATTTCGTTACTGCCATCAGACAGATGCTGGAATAGTTCATTGTCGATAAAACCCATATCTCGTGGGATGGAGAGTCAGTAAGCAGTCTCGTTGGCCTCTTTCAACTCGATATTCATTTTGCTTGTGAAATCGGCCTTGCTCCGGCCGAATTCTGCCTCTCGAATCAATGCGCCGATAGCAGTTCCACTTTTCAGGATTTGGTTGCTTAGAGTGTATTCTTTCCTCTGGTCTCGAAGGTGCTGCGTTAGGCGAACAACTTGAATTGCGAACTCATAACTCTTTTTCTTCAATGGACCATCTTTCATTGACCGTTCATCTCTCATTTTTCCCTTTTCGTTCTGCACTCTTCACTTCTACTTTAGACCTTGATGAAAATCTTTTTCTTGTAAAACACATACATGACCGCGTACCAAATGAGGACATAAGCTATTGCAAACAGGAGCGAGGCGTTGTAGGGCCCGGCAACTGGAGCGAAGACGGCACCGAACAAATACTCCTTCAATGTCATTCTCAAGGTCGCCCCAGCAGGCCCTGCCGCGACAACCACTACAAGGTCGAGTATAATCGCAACGAGGCCGGAAAGGAAGAACACTGTTATCGCATTTGACCCAAAGACCAGGAAAGGCTCAGACCACTTCTTGTACCCTTTAATGTCGATGAGCCAGTAACAGACACCGAGAAATTCCAGGGCGAATCCCGCGGTGAACACAACGTAGGAGCTGCTCCAGAGCAACTTGTTTATCGGAAACCAGATTGACATGATGATGCCGATAACCAGGCCAAAATTTCCAGCCACCATCATGCCTGCAGCTTTTTCTATCCGACTTCTATCAGATCTCAGGTAGTGACCTGTCAGTGACCCAAAAAGGACAGTGGATATAGAAGGGATCAAGCTAAGGATTCCTTCCGCGTGATGCAGTGTGTAGTTGCCGATGACAAAGAGATGCTGGTGCCAACCTTGCAACAATATCTTATCCATGTACCACCACATGTTGCCGACCGGCGTAAGAATTCCCGCGCCATAGCCGGGCACCGGCACCCAAAGCATAAGTGCCCAATACAGCGCAATGCAGAAGACCGCCACCACCACCTGTGCAACCACGCCGGAAAACATGTAGATCGTCCCCGACATCAGGTAGATGACGGCGATCCTTTGTAGCGTACTGAGAATTAGACGGTGCGAATAGTTGAAGTTCGGAATGCCGGAAAGCATCATACCGAGAGCGAAGATGATAAGCGAACGCACCACGATATGCCTCAAGAGTTTGCCCCTGCTTCCTCCATTGGAGAGTCTCCTGGCAAATGAGTAGGGCATGGCGACGCCGACTATGAAAAGAAAGAACGGGAAAATCAGGTCGGTCGGAGTCCAGCCGCTCCACTCGGCATGTAGCAGCGGCCAATAGACGTGTGACCAATCCCCCGGATTGTTTACGAGTATCATACCGGCGATGGTGATTCCTCTGAAAACATCGAGGGAAACCAGTCGGCCGGATTCCTGTCTGTCGGTGCCCTTTCCAACCTCTGTCAAAACTTCTTTCGAAGCCATGGCCTTATTCTCATTTCCTGCATTGATCCACTATTCTGGTCCGCAAGATATTTCAAAACAACAAATTCCGGCATGGACGCAACGAGAGCTGCAAGTGGTACACCAATGTCCTTGAAGTTTGGCTTGAAGCCTGCCGCTGCTGAGACATCTGCATCCGGAGTTTTGATGGTACTACAAATTCGTGCCAGCTATATTGAGCTTAGATCTTTCTTCAGGACAGCGAATCTTCTAGTCTCTTTAAACCCGAACTTGGAATAGACTTTTGCCGCAAGGTCGTCGGTCCAGAGAACGAATGCGCTGTGATGACCCTTTGCACGCATGTGCTCGAGAGTTCTGCCCAGGAGCACGGTGCCGATTCCTTTTCCCTGGTACTTGTCTGCCACACCGAAAGGTCCGAAGTGTGCTCCTTCAAACTGGCAATAACCTACGACTTCGCCGGCTCTGCCACTCAACTCGCCTGACACCGCGAGGAAAATCTGGTCGGCATGAAAGATACCACGTGTGAGATCTCTGAGATTTGCACGCGACACGCGCACCCAATCCGAGGGCATGTTCGCTTCTATGAAATTCAGGAATGAGAGGAGATCGTTCCTGGAATATTGCCTGATCGCAATACCCTCTTCGAGAAGTCTCTTCTCTTTCTCGCGTGCTTCGGGTGTCACTTTGAAGAGAGCCAGCTGCGTGTCCATGCTGAGAGGTCGATACGTCTCCACAAAGCCTCGTTGCTTGAGGAAGGATATCGCGTCCGAATACTCGTTAACATCGATACCCGGCACAAAATAACCTGGTGCGTAGGTAGCAATGTAGCACTCTTTTTTCTCCAACGCCTGGAATCTATCCATCAACGAGGCAAGCAGCTTCCGTGCGACCCCGTTTTTTTGATGTGCGGAATCCACGCCGAAGGCGGTTACCCAGCAGCGGTCTCCCTTAGGGTCGTGGTCGCCGAGCGGAACACGTCGCGCATAAGTTCCGACAATGAACCCGACGATTCGACCATTTTCTTTTGCAAGCAGGAATGTGTTCTCATCGAAGTTCTCGTCAAGAAGAACACGTGCTTCAAGCGTATCGATAGTAACGGCATCCAAAGGCAGGACCCGGTTCCAAAGATCTATCGTTTCATGCAGATCGCTGTTGGAAATGGGATTAACTGAAATATCCATACGGGGTTTCTCTCTCAGGTAGAGACGATATGTTCAGATATGACGGCTGTCAATACGACGCTCCGATACTAATGTAATGAACCGCCCCGAAGACACCAAATGGTTCGTACGCATAATTGAGACGGACATTAGACCCGGCAACGTTCTGCGAAACTCCGAGACCGGCTGTAAGTCCGCGTTCGTCCAGCCCGGTCATATAGCCGGCGCGCAGGGCCAGAATCTTCGCGAAAGTGTACTCAGCACCGAAGTGCACACTCTCCCTGAAATCGCGCGGGTGAGTCGATTCGACGCTGAGTATGAACGAGTTGGTCGAGGATTCACGATCGGTCATTAAGAATGAAAGCGGATCCACAGTCAAACCGAAATTTACCGCAAACGGCATCAGGAACTGCTGCTGCTCGTACATGATTTGCCTCGACACGTTTTGAAGAGAGGCACCGAACCGAATTCCATGGAACAGGAAATCATATTGAGCTCCCACATCGAATGCCGGCTCGCCGTGGGAGTAATTTATCGTGCCCATTTGCAGGTTCGGGTCTGTAACGTCGGTCCCCGCCGTACTGACATAGGCACTGCCGAGGTTCTGGTATGCGTATTTCAGATGCACACCATAGGAGAAGTGATCGCTGACTTTCTGCGAGAAGCCCACACCCAACGCAAAAGCCTGTGGGCTGAATGTACCCGTTTCAACGTAACCCTGGCTGTTATCGGACCGACGCGTGCCGTAGAATGTGCCGTAGTCCATGATGATGCCGTCAAAAGCGAGTACACCGAAAGTACCGAGCTTGACCGCGACCACGGGAGCAAGGTAGTTAATGTCCGCGATGCCGGCAGTGTAGTTGATGTTCAGGTCCAAAGATTTCTGGATCCAACCGATCCCGGCGGGGTTCCAATATATTGCATCGGAGTTCATCATTGTCGCAACACCGCTCCCCGCTTTGCCCATCGCCTCGGCGGATACCGGATTCTCGAGAAAACGAAAGCCGACCTGTGCCTGTTCGCTTTGAGCCAGCGAAATTTCTGCGGTTGATAATAAAACCGCCACAGCCAAAGCAAAGTGTGAAATCTCTCTCTTCATTGCTCATTCTCCAATTAAGTCGTCGTCAGATATGTTTACCTGACAATTACGAATTTCACAAACTGGTCAGAGAGGTTTTGTCCGCTCACTCCCTGGGCATCGGTCACCGCCAGGATATATATTCCGCTGGTGACATACTGGTTGCTCGTTGTCTTCTGATCCCACGTATCGTCCGCCGTCCCGATGTGTTGCCAGCGTGTTATCAGGTCGCCTGTCTCTGTATACACGGCAAGCGTACATTTATACGGCAGGTTCACGAACAAGAGTTTGTTCGGGGTCCCTGAGAAGTTCAGTGCCCCAGCCGCAACTGAATAAGGATTGGGAACTACTCGCACCTGCCCGGAGACACTGAGTCCCGCCTTGTACGAGGCAGCTGCGACTGAAGTTCTCGTAGCATACCAGGAGCTTTCGAGTCCGACGCCCGGGTCGAGCCCGTGATTCTGCGTGCCGTTGTTCACCGCCGAGACTGCATAATAGTAGTCAACACCTCTGGTTACCGTCGAATCGACAAATGCCGTGTCGCTCCTGTTGTGAGTTTCGTAAACCAGCTGCCAGGTCGCGCCGAGATTATTCGTCTGAATGTCGTATGGATCATCGACATAGTAGCCGCCTTTCTTTCTGTACACTTTCCAGGCAGCCCAATCGTCGACTCCCGTTACCGCGTTGTTGAAGTACGTCGGATCAGGATATGACCAGTGAACGGTGATCCTATCGGGGCCGCTCTCGACGTTGATATCGGGCGGCGGCGGAGCGGCAGGAATTGGACGGCCGTGACTGATTTGATCCCACGCCCAGTAAGCCCGGTCAATCGAGTTCATGAGTGAATCTTTCCCGGTTGTCAACAGAAAACTGTCCTTCTGTGCGTCGGTGATTTGCCCTTTGAACCATGCCTTCCCGATACTATCGGCTACCTCATATGGCGTCGCCCCTGATGCAATCACATACACGAATGTCACCGAGTCATATCTTCCCGCTGCGGCGTTCTTAGTCAGATCATAAGGACCGGCCGTTACGAACCTCATCGGTCCCTTTTCTAATCCGAGTCCTGCTGTTACCGGGTCCGGCGGGAACTTGTCTGCGCTTTCAGTCCCTACATAGACATTCCTGAAATTCTGTCCGGATTGCCATAAGTTAAGCGCTATCGATGCGTGCATCATCGAATATGGCTGCGCTACATTGTCTCCGGAGTTTTGAACCGATACCGGCGCATAGAGAAGAGAATATCCCGGCACTTGTGGGGAATAGATGTGTCCCGTAGTTCGATCCGGATTGAAGCTCGCATCCTGAGAACCATTCGGGTAGGTTGGTGCGCCTGCAAGACCCGACAGATAGGATGCGTAGTAGTAAGCTATATATAGTGAGTCTCTCGGATCATCAGTCACAAGATTCGATTTCATCTTCATCCAATCATCGAGAACGTTCTCACTTTCCACAGGATAGCCGCCGTAAACCTGATCATATCCTCCCATAGTGGGGCCAAAGGAAATCGAGAATGGCCACCACATTGAAATGGTCTGATCGGGCAGTCTCGTCGTGATGTGCGTCTTGGGGAGTGCCACCTCTCCTGTAAATGCCAGCGTGACTTTCCAAATGACGATGTTCGAAAGCTCAGGGTTGCTGAATGCATACAGGGTTACGTGTGCCCTCATCCCGTACAATGGAATCAGATCGTTGAATTCAGCAACTTCATCTGCCGGCAGGGTCCGGTCCACCTGCCAGTTGTATTGTGGGTTGAGTTTCACACCGTCGACGATGACGTTCGGCGGTCGGTACCTTCTCCGCTCCAAAGTCCAATCCGTTGCTGCCGAACTGATCGGCTGCGAGGGCTCCACAAATTTCGAATGACGTATCCCCGCCGTATCGATCAACCCCTGATCTGAGAGCATGATCGGGCTGAAGATTTGATAAAGCATGTTCGAGAGATACTCATCAGAAGGCCAGTAGAATTCGAAATCCGGACCATACGTCGCGAAATTCCAACTGTACTCGTTGACCATCCCTCCGTCGCCCTTCGTCTTGTTTAGAGTCCAATGAATCGAGTTGACATCCAGCACAATAGGTTTCCCTGTCATATCCGGCTGGGCAAAGGCCGGCAGGTTCATCAGAATCATTGATACGAGAACAGAAATTACGCGAAATTCTTTCTTCAACGTCATCATAGACTTGCTCCTTTTCTCGACTGGTGAGATCGAGAATGACATTTTCCCGATTGAATCGTAACCAGCGGTCCTATCTACCGATTCTCTTCTACAAGACCTTGAGTAGAATCCTGGATTCGTAGAACTGCCTCGAAGAGTATTCGTTCTCACGAGAGTGAACTCACTTTAGATACAGCATCTTATGAACAGACAACTTCCCGTTTACAGACAGTACAGACAAATAGACGCCGCTTGCCAGTCTGCCCGCATCAAACTCAACAACGTGGCTCCCGGCAATTTGACGCCCGTTCACGAGTGTCGCGACTTCTCTACCGAGTACGTCATAAACTCTCAATGTCACATGGCTAATCGATAAAAGCTGATAGCTGATAGCTGTTGTCGGGTTGAACGGGTTCAGATAACTCCGCAGCCCGAAATCTCGGACCGTTTCTCTGCCATTATCATGGTACACTATCGCGGTAGACTTGTTCAGGCAATTCCAGGTCGTCTCCAGTAGCGGCTGAGAGGCACCGATGTTATCCAGGCCGAGGCGCCAAATAATCAACCCGCCGAGATTCTTATCCAGAAGATAATTGCACTTATCCGCGATGGAGAGAGTATCGTCGAAAGTTATGATGCTGGTATTCGCAGCATTTGTCAGATATGGACACTTGGAAACATCGTCCCAATGATAAGACCATCCGGATTTCTCATAGTTAACAGCAGCCGAATACGAAACCGATGGCGCACTTCCCGTGCGCGCCTGATAGAGCCCGCTCGATTGGAAGTTGTATCCGTAGAATGCCAGTCCCATGAAAAGTTTGGACAATGGGATCGTGCCACTCTGGATGAATTGTGTCATTGAAGAATTAACGGAGCCCTGATTGTTGCGCGGGTCCGTGTACAGCGGAGACACAAAACCGGAATTTGCCGTCCACGATCCGTAGTAGTCATAGGTCATTACGCCAATCCAATCGACGAGTCCGGCAAGCGACTTAAAATCATATCCGCTCGCGAGATCTCCCGGCGCGGTCAGGCTGAGCGAGAGTCTGGGACTCACAGTCGACAGAGAATCGCGGAGTGCGTTCATCAATTTGACAAAGTTAGTCTTGTCACCACTGCCGGGGTACTCCCAATCTATGTCTACACCGTCGTAGCCATTCTGGAGACAGAAGCTTTTCATGTTGCCGGCGAATTTCGCCCGGGCGGCGGAATCGGCCGCGAGCTTCGGGAAGCCGTACCCTTTCCCATCGCCATATCCCCCGACTGAAATGACTACCTTGATACCAAGGTGGTGCGCTTCGTTCAGCATTTCAGGATAAAGGAAATCCTGCCATGTCGCACCCGGCTCAGGCGAAATGCTCCCATCCGAGTTCGGCACTATGAACGCGTGAGCAATGCAGCTCAAGTTTGAATACTCAATTTTCGTGTAAGGAAAATTTCCCCTGTCCCAGAAATAATAGTAACCGACCACCGCCTTTGTTTGAGCGAACGAACCATTACAGAAAGCCATAATACCTGCGCAGGCCCATAGAATACTTTTTGTCACAGGTCGACTCTGACTCCAAGCAATATCCTTCTTGGATCGAAGAATATCGGCGCCTGCCACCATCCGACATTGATATACGGTTTGCTGTGTGACGGTATATCTCCCCACTCGTCGTTACCCTTCATTGCTCCCGAATTGAACGGGAGATGGAGAGAATTCTTGTAGGCATCAAGCTGGTCCGGAGTCATGTTGTCGATATAAAGACGTTTTTCATTCAGGACATTCTGGACTGTAAGCATGAGTTGTAAGCTGGTTGTACCCAGCGATAGCGACTTTGTCAGCCTCACATCGAGATTCGTGTAATCGACGACGCCGATCCATTCCTGTTTCTTAACATCCGGCTCCTGCGGGTTCCAGAGCATTTTCCCTCCGGATTGCCAGTCGAACAAAAGGTCAAGGTACCAGCTTCCTGCTGCAACCCCCCACTCGGGAGGCGTGTGCAAGTTCAGATCGACGTGCGCTTGTGGTTTCGGAACAATCGGAGAGGTGTTGATCAGGCGCATCGCGTCGGTCGCCTCGAGCTGATTTTCGTAGATATACCGCAGCCCGCTCTGACCATATGCTTCCAGCATGTAGTTGTAATTCGCCCAGAATGTTACGAATCGGCCCATCGTCCTCTCCAATCGCAGCTCTACGCCGTCGATGTTGGCGTATCCGTCCGGTGCATAGGCAGTCACTTCGTTCGAATGGTAGTAATCGATGTACGTACGCGGCAAGGGTTGATTCGTCTGGTTCTTGTAATAAAAAGAAACCGTTGCAAGAAATTCATTCATCAGCGTCTGTTCGTAACCAAACTCATATGATATAGTTTTCATCATCGGGAGACCTGGAGAGGGTACAGTCGCCGCCGCAGGGTACAACGCGAGATCATAAACAAATGGAACCGACGGTCGTTGGTAGAAATGTCCGTAGTTGAAATAGAGCTTGCTGCTTTCGGTGACCGGGAACGAAACCGATAGCCGTGGCGATATCGGCGTCTGCACTTTGTTGGGTGTCGTCGGCCAGCCCGGTGGCGAGGAGATCATGCCGCGATACTGCAGCCATGCCTGGTATGAGCCGAAGCCTCCCGACAACCCGGAATAGACATCGTTGTAAAATGCGGTATACGCCGGACTCGGTGGATTCGTAACGAGGTATCCGCCCTGCTGCGGGTTCCAGTAATCCATCCTCACGCCGATGTTGGCTATCATCCCCTGGAACTCCAGTTTGTCCTGGAGATAG
The DNA here is from genome assembly GCA_021789975.1 of Bacteroidota bacterium. GTDB lineage: Bacteria > Bacteroidota > Ignavibacteria > Kryptoniales > JAKASW01 > JAKASW01. The sequence goes on along the minus strand of JAJYIT010000034.1, from coordinate 26,531 downwards.
ATTCCGCCATCGATAGGGGTGACGTTATAGTATTGCCACAGATCCGGAGTATAGGATATCTGAGTCTGAAGCCATGTGCCTGCATAGACATACAGGTTGGTCAATTCAGCGGTGAACCCGGCTTCCAGCTGGTTGAAACGGTCGATCTGCCATACGATGTTCCCGTTCAACTGCGCCGCAAGGGTATGCGACGAATCGACGCGCTGCGTTCCCCCTGCGAGGTTGAACATGCCGAGCTCGTCCGGCGTGAAGTTGGTGGACCCGTTCGGCGTGCCACCGACAGGGACTTTCAAAATCTTGATCGCACCAGGCTGAGGGGTGTTGTAAACCTGGTCGCCGACCATGTACCACCATGCACTCGCATTGTTCGTATCAAGCGAGTACGATTGAAGCCTCGGTCTGTTGTACTGGAGATGTGCATCGAGTGTGAAGTATGCCTTAGGAGAAATTGTATGGGTATATCTGGCACCTCCAATAATAAATTGTTGATTGTAATACTGCATCCTGCTCACGTCATAGATCTGCGGAAAATTTCCTCCGCCGATGAGGTGCGCTTGCTGCGCAATTGAGCTTTCAGAATTAGTCAGAAAACCGAAGCTGGATGACCCTTCCTGAAGATTACCGCCGAAAGTACTACCGATGCCCGTATTAAGTGTGTTTACGTTTGCAACCATCCCTTCAAGAGTCAGTTTGTTTGCCCCATCGATATCGGTCGTGATTTTCAGCTGACCGTTCCAATCCATGTAGTTGTCTCGCGGGCCGGTGGGATAGGCAAATTGAGTGTTCTCATATTTTCCTCCGAGCAGGAAGGTGCTGCGTTCGAGATACTCTCCTATAAGAGGGAGGAATCCACCGGGCACGGGACCGGTTAAGCTTCCTTCGAAGTAGTAATCAGGTCTTGTCGCAACCGGATAAGTGGGATGTCGCAACTGCCATATCTTCATTCGCTGGATCGAATCAAGCTGGAATGTGGGATTGAAACCGGCGGGAAACTGGAAATAGGGTGAAGAGTATGTCCCGGTCTGATAACCGTATTTTCCTCCTGACGCTCTACCGTTTGCCCAGCCTTTGAATCCCCAGAATTCACGAGGGACGGCCATGCTGTCTGCGTGAGTACGTATGCCGCGCATGGCGTACTGACCTGCAAACACCTGGTTGATAATCGACTGGTCACTCCACGGGTTGGTCCCGAAGAACTTCTGATAATTTCCGGCCGTCATGTTGTAGTTAATCGACATGCTGTACTTCGATCTGCTCCCCTCCTTTGTCACCACATTTACAAGTCCCGACTGGATCCCGCCGTACTTTGCCTGGAATCCGCCGGTCATAACCTGAAGTTCCTGTACAGTGGTTGAATTGAAGGAGAGGTAAGAATTCTGCGAACGGGGATCCTGGAGGGACATTCCATCCATTCGGACATCGGTTTCACTTATCGCACCGCCGCGAATGCTGAGTCCGTGTCCCTGGTTATTGTCCACGAGTTCCACGCCGGCGAGCTTCCCGACGAACTCATCGACGCGCGTTATGGGAGCTTCTTCAATCCGCTGGACGTGCACCACTTCCTGTGTTCCGGCGACATCCGGCTTGATTATGTTTGCGCGATAGACGACTTCGACTCCCTTCATCTGGATCGCGCTTTCTTCCATCGAAAAGTTTACGTTCACGGTCCGATCTGCCTCGGCCGTGACGCCTTTTTGTACCATGGGCGCGTACCCGAGCATTCTGGCCGCAATGTTATAAGTGCCCGGGCTTACGTCCAGTATCGCGTAATAACCGTTCTGATCGGTCGTCGCCCCCTTCGGTATGCCAAGCTTGACGGGCCGGCCCGCGACCCATTGGGAGTCTATTATCACCGTAACACCGGGCAAGCCTTCGCCCGTCCTGGCGTCTACAACTCTGCCGGCGATTTTGCCGTTAGCAGCGTAAAGCTGGTCAGATGCTAAAAGAAGGACTAATGCCGACGCAAACCCGATAAGGCCAGGCACCTGACCGGGACCTCTGTACCGAAAACATCTCATGCGAATTCCTCCCCGCCCAAGGCGGATCCATTGCACTGATGTGACTAATCAACCCGGGAGTAATTGCGGATGAGAATGCAGCCCGACGAAACGCTGATTCTGACGGCGAGAACGTAGATATGAGTGGAGATAAGAGTGGAGAAAAGAAATGTTTTGCCCGGCTGCGAATACCGCAAACCTCCCTTTCGAAACTTATTTGCAAAGCACCTGTGCGCCCTGCCACTTCATGCGCTTGGCGCGTACCACTAAATCAGGTTAACGGTGAATTTTACTCAACCGACTCATCATAGTCAAGAGGGGCTCAAAAAAATTTCGTCCGCTGCCCAGCCAAACGAGGCACTAACCGGACCGGCGTTGGTTTGACAGTCCGAAGTGTTCCACTACCTGTGAATAATAATCTTCAAAGTCTCCGAGTCCTCCCGTCAACACACTCTTGAGGATAGCCGGATTAAGATCCTGGTACTCATGAACGGCGACATTCCTGAACCCAACCATCTTCTGCATCTTCTGCGATGTTTGCCCATCAATTACATGCGCACCCGATAAAATAGTAAAGGTCTCCTTCAAATCCTGCGGAACTCCGTATCCCTCAGATGCAACGACGTGCGCGGCCAGATCTATCGCCGCTTGAGCAGCACGCTGCAAATTCAAAACGAAGACGTCCTGTTTTGTAATGTCTTCAAGACTATCCGGCTTCAGGCCGGTAACCTCTTTGATTCTCAACAGGCACCGCTTTATGATGCCTATCTTCGCCATTACAACGTCGCGGTCAACCATAGATCCTACTCTCCAATACCCGCAGCTCGATCGGAAGCCTTACCCGCTTTAAGTCTGCATAAGCGCTAATAGTTCTGGCAAAAAATTCACTCGCCGTTCTGCTCCCGCGTTCAAAGATTTTCTTACCATATCTCAGCACTTGCATGCAGATGATCGGCGAAGATGAATTCAATACAACAATATCGACTTCCCCGCCAACCGCATCTTCCAGCTTCGATTTCAGATCCATGTAGCGGTCATCAAATATCTTGATTGGGTTCCTTTCGAAAAGGATACCGATATCTACATCGCTTTCGTCGTTGAATCGATCTGTCATGAAGGAACCGAAGAGAAAGACTGCCGCGACTTCCGATTCGGAATTCATTACCGTGCCGATGGCGCGCGCCGCTATCTCAATTCTTTCAGCAATCGCAGAATCCAATGTGGTTCCTTTCGAAATCAAATTAGTTCATCTGTACCCTGAAGGCAAACACCTCAGGGAGCGGAGCGCAATGACTTACTTACGGTGTTGTGATTGAGTCCGATGGGTTATCGAGCCGCCAAGCTCGCAATGCCCCTGCCTCGGCCAGCCAGGTGGCAATCCCCCACACGCCTCCTGTCATTGCGAGCGCTGCAACTGTAGCGCGCCTGCCTGGTAGGTAGGTGGGCCCAAAAGATATGTATCATTCAATCAGACGCTCGGCGTCCGTGGCGTTCTTTGCGGTTAATTCGAACCCGCAGGGTACCTTCCCATCAGCGTTGGCCATACAGTCCATATCTCGCCAGGTTCAGGAGTCCCTGTCTCCCTCATTCTCCGGTATACCCTTTCTCACAGTTTTCCCTCAAGGCTCAGAACAAAATTCCTTATCGGCCCGAGGTTGCCCGGCAGCTCGACGTAGTTGTACTGAAACAAATTGTTCACATGGAATCCAAGCGTTGCCGGTATTCCAAAATCAGACATATTGAAGGAGGCGCGTGCATCGACAACTTCGACCGGAACCTGTGAATTCCAATTCGGTATGAACGACTGAAGAATATCGTCGAGTCTCATCATCTTGCTTATGTATCTGAAGTTTACACCAATTGAAAACGCACCTTCGCTGAAATTGGCGGCGGCATAAAGCATGTGCCGCGACCTGAATTTCAGTACCTGGCCGGTTGACAGATCTACGGGCCAGGCATAGTTATAGCCGAATTGCAGTCGGAGCGTTCTCCTAAACAGGTCAACGTCAAGATCGACTTCTGCGCCCTGAACGCGAGCGCGAGAGACGTTGCTGAACATGAGCCTCAATCTGCCGCCCGTCGAGTCGAACTGAGCCTCGATGAGGTTTGAGAAGTCGCTCTGGTACAGCGCACAATCAAGCATGACATTGTCCGAGAAAAAGTGTGTGCCGCCGATCTCAAATGACCAACTGTCCTCGGGCTGCAAATTAGTATTCGGTACAATAGGCAGGTACGGCGTTACCCCGTCGACGAAAAGCTCCGCGACAGAAGGAGCACGAAATCCACGTGCCAATGATGCACGGAGAGACGTTGAAGCACCCAATGTATAAACAAGACCGAGTTTCGGGCTGAGACTTCTCCAGGGTGGAAGTCCGGCAAAACCTTGCACATCATACCGGAAGCCTGCATCGAGCCTCAATGGCTGAGTCAGCCGAAACTCTCCCTGTAAATATACCGCAGTGCCGAGCCCAAAGTGCACCCCGTAATAGCGAGCAACAACCTGATCGACATCTAAAGCCGCACCGAATGTCAGCCTGTAAGCACCCGTCGAGTCATATGTACCTTCGCCTTGCAAGTTTGCTGTGTTTGCCAGCGCAGTGCTACCGGGAACACCTGCACTGTCATATTGCAGGTAGCTGCTGAAATAGCTGCCATTGAGGGTGTAAGAGAAATTATCCCCGGAGTATCCATGGAAAGACACGTCGGTGTTCCATCTTGTCGTGTTAATGTGTGAATTCTCCTGGGCAGGATCGGGGAGGAGAGGGTTGTTCAGGTTCTCCCAGTAATAGAAACTCGCCTGCCTTTCGTTGAGGATGTCCGAAGTCAACTTCAACTGTTCAAAGGGTGACAAATCATATTCGAGTTTCGCGAAGCCGTTCCACCTGTGGTAGTAATCATTTTGTCGATAACCGTCGTTGCCGCCATAGCCTCCATTCACGAGAAATCCGAACTTGCCGATTCGCTGAGAATGGCTCAACTCGATTCCCTCCATCCCGCGAGTCTTGTCGCTCCAGCGCCACTCCGGATAGTACGGTTGATCGTAAAGTCCTGAATAAATCCTGAAGTCGGTATGCGCAGCAGGAGATATGCCTCGGGTGATAATGTTGATCACGCCGCCGAGGGCACTCGATCCGTAGAGAGCCGACGATGCGCCCTTCACCACTTCTATTCTCTCGATCTCGTCGACCGGAATCATCTCCCAGACAATTTCGCCTGTGTCACCGGTCAATAGCGGCATACCGTCGAGCAGAAGGAGGACTCTGCTACCGACGCCGAGACTATAACCCGTATATCCCCTGATATCAACCTGGTTCTCGAGTAGTCTTACGCCGGGAACGTATTGAAGAGCGTCTTTCACTGTAATGGCATTCAATTCCATGATCGTCTTTTCATTTATGACGCTCACACTCGCAGGGACATCCAGAAGAGACTGTTCATGGTTTGTAGCTGTGACTACGACAGGTGGGGTTTGGATGGGCAGTGGCGAGAGCTTGACGACGACTTGCGTTGTTTTTCTGGAATAGACTTCAATATGAGAAACCACTTTACGCGAATAGCCTATCATGGAACATGCAAGGGAGTATACCCCGGGTGGAATACCCTTCAAGTGGAATCGTCCGTCAATATCAGTTGCGGCACCCAGGACAGTATTCTGAAGCAGCACATTAGCACCAGGCAGAGGTTTCCGGTCGATGGAGCTCACGACGGTACCTGTGATGGAGCCTGAAGATCGTGATGCCTGCGCTGCGGCAGTGGAGCAGGTTGCGATCATCGGAATGAATAATAGGATGGAATAAAGACACGATCTTATCATGTTCTCAAAAAGAATTTACACTCTTCCGCCCATCTGGACAATGAGCAGCGGAACCTGCGGCAGTCGGCGCCACACACGCCTCGTCAGCTTCGGCATCCATTAGAAATGGACGCCTGATACGAGTCTGGAAATCTCATCCGGGGTTTTCATTTCTGATGAGCCGTTCATTTTGCCGAAGGCCTCCCCCATGTGGCGCAGAAGTTACTTATACAGAACGAGCAGACCGGTGCCGCCGGAAAGACTTACGCAGATAGCCGTATGATTTCTCCATTCCCCGATTCGCGCGCTTGCCCATCAACAAGGTCCATACCGGGCCGAGACCAAATCTCCTTTCCCACTTGCCGCCGTTCGCACCATAGCTTATTAGTTTCAGCTCTGTCCAACCAACGGATGGAATCCTCACCAGATCCAACTCACTCCTGACTTTTCAACCTTTGTCCAGTCATTGCGAGACCTGTGAAAGCACGTTGTGGCAATCCCTCGCATAGTAGTTCAGTTGGACAGGCAGGATGTGTCGCGGTTCGGGGACGTGATTCTCACGACTCCGGTTGCAGATCTTGCTGCCTTCTGGGAGCTGGTGACTAGGAACAAAAGCCGGGATGGTAATCTTGGAGAAGAGTCTTCTATCCTATTATTCGAAGCTTCCATTCGCAAAGAACTTTCCATTTGATCCGGAGAAAAAACCGTTCTACCCTGTTCTTACCGACAACCATTACGCCTACATATTTGATATGAGTGCGAAAGACGCGGCTGCCGCCCAGGTTTATCCATCATACAAAGTCTATAAGGCCAAGCAAAAGGCTGCTAGCGAGGAACTCCAAAAGTTGCTCAAGAGCCTTGGGCGCAACTGACGAGAGAGAGCTCCTCGCCGGTCTCATAAGAGACTTCCCTCCACTTTCGACAATCCGCAGGAGTTTGATTTATTTGGAGTCTGACCTCAGACTCAGCCCTCATCTAAAACTACCCCTGACCCGCAGCTGCCCCTATAAGACTTTATGGGTTAGAACAATCTATCTCTTCCGGTTTCGCGACAAACACATTCTTCTTTGCCAAGAGTTTCTGAGCGATGTTTAACTGCGCAGCTTCGTCCGCGGGCCACGGCTCAATATTGGCATGGTTAGGTGGAGGTTCATCTGGATTGACTTGAAGATCTAAGCTGCGCGCATCCGAAGCAAGAACGTCAATCCGGCCATGCAGTCTCGCTCCTGGTACCTGCGTCTGCCTGATTCGAGCAACTTCGCATCCCGCCTCCCAGATCTGGTCCTCCGTGAAGCCCCAGTGACGGGTTACCGAAAGCTGAGTCTTCGGTGCTGGGATCAGGGCCTCTGGCCGGACAGTGTTATCATTACGGCGGACGTGTCTCTTGAACAAGATGAATCGGGCAAGCAGCTCACCATCATCTACTCGCGCCGGCATTCCCATCACCTTGTCCATTCGGGGTCATAACTTCACCGATAAGCCTGGAAATATCTTCCGGCGGTCTGTCAACAAAATCCCGAACTCCGTAGCTCTCCTCGTTGCCAACCAGCGCCGAGAAGTGAAGTTGGCCAATGGGACTCACACTGACTGACAGCAATTGCTTGGGTGCGCGGTACCATTCAAGCAAAATCTGGCCGCTGGGCGATGCGCTTACGCCTGGAACAGGCGTCGAGCCAGGCAACAAGCTTATGAAATGTTTAGCTCTTTCGAAGGACATCATGCTGACAGGTTCTGCACCATAGCCATTCCAGTTAGGGTAAGAAGTCTCTGCCAATACTTCCTGCATTTCAGGCAACACCGCATTCAGCAGCGGGAAATACGTCTCGGCTCTTTCCGCCTGGCACTCGTATATAGATCTCCTCTTGTTTGCGATATCCATCGCAGCACTACCCACTCCTCCGGTTCCTACCATGAGAGACATTACAAATACCTGGTATCCTGATGCTTTCTTCATTTCAACTTCTCCACCAGACTCCTGGTTATCGTATTGAAAAAAATCCAATTCTTCCAGTAATGCATTTTATCCAGTCGCTTTCTTAGGATCTCCTCGTCTGAAGCGAATCTTATCTCATCAAATAAATCAATGTCAAGTATCAGTGCAGCTCTCGGGTCCTGTGGCAGCCCCGGTTGTGCGGTCTTGATAATATTAGCCTTCAATTCCTGACCGGGAATGGAAATCAGATCCTGGTATAGGAATGTCAGCCTGTCAGGATCATGTCCCGGGATCGCTCGGGGAAAGTTTCTGAAATAATATTGAAATTCCACTTTCTTGCCTTCAAGCGGCAAACGGTTTATGAACCGCACGCCTAATCTGTTCACGTAATTCTGCTGAACAAGGTCCCTATAAAGCGTCCACAGCCTAAGCGTTTCCGAAATCAGGCTTTCCCATGTTTGATAAGCGTTAAGCCGGCTCATTGAAAAAAGATCGGCAGTGAACATCGCAACATTATGACCATCTGCGCTCTGAAGTCTCATGCCCCGTACGCCCAGATCCTTGGTCTCCACCATCGGTTCACTTCCCTGAGTCAGTTGCCACTGACCCTGGAAACCTTTCACAGACTGGCGGACGGGGTAATCTGTTTGCAACTCCTGAAGTCGAAGTGTGGCCGACTCTTCATTCCATTCAACGCCTATGGTACCTCTAATCTCAATCACTGCCTCGGTGATCGGAGGTCTGCGCAGGTGGGGGAAACTAACTGCTGTGCTGAGTTTTCTTTTAGGCCCTTTTGGCATTCGCGGATTCAGCTTGATTTACGTGCCCATGAATTTGATGACCAAAGCACTATCATTATATCGACTTCGAGCCGGAAATACAATCCGATGGTCCTTTCCCTTCGTCCTCGGTCATATCAAGCCGAGGGGTGCAAAGGATTCTCGAGTGAAAGCCTTTTCCCCTCAAAGCTCTCCCTGGAGATAAAGTCATAATGTTCAATTCCTTCGAGAAATATTCTCAGCTTCTCTTGGAGTTGTGCAAGGAGGGTGGTCGTGAAGAAGGAAGAACTGGAGAGGCTGAAGTAACATTCCGCATCTAGTGAATCAGATTGGAAGCTGTTCGCACCCTCATCATGAGGCTTCAAAATCACCAGCTTGTCACTGAACACTCCTGGGACTAATCGACGATTTTTATCTCAAGCGTGGCGGGAGCTTGTTTTGCCATCTCCTGAATATTCAGCAGCGGGAGAATGAACGATCCAAATCCGGCGTTTGAGAGGAGTGAAGTCAGCGTTGATCGTACATACGGGAAAAGAATTGCAGGTGCATGGACCTTTACAAGATCCTGTTCAACCTCCGGGGCCAGCTTGTCCTCTTCCACAGAAAACAATCCGCTTATGCCAAGTTCGATTTCTACCATGGACTCTTTGCTGATACTCGCGTCTTCCGGAGGGCCTGGGAGCAGCAGGAGTTTCACGTTCATCCCTGCGACGTACTTTCTTGCCACTCTCAAATACATTGGCTGACGAAAGGCGAACTGCAGATTCCACGTCGTGTTTTCGGGTGTTCCGGGAGATGACAGCATCGCGACTGTGCTTTTCATCTTGTACGTAATGAAGTCAACCTTATACGACTCAAACCTGAATGCCGATATTACGCCGCCACTCGCCAAGGTTCACTCTCTTTCGATTTGACGTGATACTCCTGGTTGGAAGAGCTAGCCGTATCGGCCAGTACATAGGTAATCAAAGCGGATTGAGTCAGATAATTGAAGTCCTCTCGTGCGAACTGAATCTGGGTGAATTCAGTGCTCGACAGGTTCACATGGTAGTCAAAAGTAACTGCATGCCAGTTCAGGGCCACGCTCGGGATTTGTTCAGCCTCGAACTGAAAGGCCTCGGACTCAATTTCACCGACTTCGAAATAATGAAGATCGATTAGCGCATTCGCGATATCTCCATCGGCATGCTCCTCCAGCTTGCGTCGGAATTCCTTTTCGCTAAGCTTGGAGAGTTCAACAAACACTCGCTCGGCTGCTGCGCTTACTTCTCTTGAGTTCATCGTATCAACCTGATCAATCTACTATTTCTTCTTCTTGAATTCTCGGTGCAGTAGAGTCTCTCGCGATTCAACAGACGGGCGCACCTAACATTCGTTCCGAAAAGGTTCTTCGGAGGTGTCACGGTGATGAGCTTAGCAACAACTGCGTTACAGGAGACCTATAGTTCCTCTCTGTGACTCGCAATCTCACTCTCAACGCTCGCCGCAAAAGAATCCGCTTCCTCTTCTCGAATAAGTTCTTTATCTACAGGTATCTTGTTGAGGATGTTCTCGGCTTTAGCATATGCTTGAAGGAGTTGCTCGCTCCTGGGCTTCCCCAGCAACAAGAATAATTTGAACTGTTCTCGCGCACTCTGCAAAGCCATGGCTCTCCCAAGCCAACGAGCTGCTTTGTCCTTAATTGAAGCCGTGCTCTCGAGATCGAACGAAACTGGTTCAAGCACATGCCATTGACCGTTTCTCCATGCATGTTCGAATTCATAGTCGTAATCGTTAGATACGATTTGATGGGGACCTAAATATTTTGTTACGCGTTTCTGCTCCAATGGACGCTTAAAAGTCTTCCAGACTTCCTGGTCATCCCTGGTGATGGTTTCGCGCTTCTGAGCATATCGTTCAACGTAGCGATCGAATAGTTCTTCCAGGGTCTTCTCCGGATCGGCAGTCAAACCACTTCCAGAAGGAGAAAACTGAAAGGAACTGTCGTCCTTCGGTATGATCTTGGTAACAATTTCCGAAACATCTTTGGGCTTGCCATCAAATGGCAATTCAGTTTCAACCTTGCGCCTAGCTTCATCAATTCGTACTTCCAGGAAGTTCATCAGTGACCTGAACTGGGCACCGTCGACTTCGACGAACAAGTTGGAGAGTCTGGCATACTTCTTTGTGCAAAGCGCATCGACGTAATTTTGGTCTGGCGCATAAAGAACAACTCCCACGTTAACAAACTCTCCTCCTACCACGTCATGTACATACCTGACTATCGCAAACGAATAGGGAGTTTTCATAATAATATCCTCCTTATCTCATTCATAAATACATCGAGATGCTGTTGCACCGATTCAACGTGAGCCCGAATCCGTGCGAGTTCGGACCCCTTCCAATTGTTCGGGATGACGCTATCCGCTTCTTCCCAGAAATCATCCCCAATAGCTTCTATAGCGCCTGCGATACGTTCAAGGTCGACTTGCTCGTGCAACAGTTCCGAGAAAAACACGTGATCGCGCAAGTACGGCTGTTCGTCCAATAACCAAGGGGTTGTCGAAGGGATGATCGACAAGAGGAACGAGAAGGCCATTTCATGGTCAATTACAACCAAATGATCATCCTTCCATAAGAGATTAGGTTTTCCGGTTCTCCTGTCGGGATTCTGTATCAACGCGTCAAAAACGAAAATATCCGCAGCGTCCGCCTTCAAGGATTGAGGTACAATTTTGCCGACCGGCCAAGTGGAATACCCGCCTGCAAGGTTCGCTGAGCCATAATTCAGGCCGAGGCTATTCGCAACCACGTCCGCGACCGTCTGGTTTGTTAAAGCGGCTGCTAATTCAGGGTCAATTCTCACAATCGCCGGTTCAGCTGTCGCGATGCCAACCTCGTATGCGAACAAATTTCCCAGAATTTCTCGCAAAAGACCTGCTTCGTGAGTCTCAATACTGCCTCTCATCTTAACAACAAATTCGCCGACGTTGTTACCATCGAAGTCTTCGCAGACAAATACTCGCGGCGTTGTCCTCCCTGAATTGAAAGACCTCTGATACGATGCTGCGACCAGAGTGGGTACAGGTCTCACAGGATGACGGAAATACGGGGTTGGGACATCTGTATCTTGTTCAACAATTGCCTACGTCGTCTAGCCACATAAAAGTAACCTAACAAGGTCGAAGGTTCAACCTCATTCGTCCACCCCGTTTTTGCACTGCAATTTGACCAGGTCCGTGAGTCAGAAGGGGTAGCACGGAAAGGACTCAACGACCTTCCTTTTTTCCCTCTCCGCCCTCGCCAGCACCGCATCGAGAATCTCCGCCTATCAATGTCACCTTACGTCTCGCATTCTCAACCACTCGGCATGTTCAAAGAAATACCTGTGCGCCTCCTCAAGCCAACCGAAGCTCAGGTTGCCGTTTCTAACGTAGGTAGGAGCCATATCAAGGATCCTGCGAAGGTAGTTCGTAACGTCATCTGATTTCCAACGGATGGGCTTTTCACCGAGCAATGTCTGGTAGCGGCTCTTGGTGGAGCCCAACTCGTCGTCGAGCGTCAATACATCAATAGACTTCAGGTTGGGATGATTCAGCGTGGCAGCTTTCAACAGATATTTCAGATAACTATCTGTTTCCGGCAGGGAGTATCCGATGATTCTAATATGATGGGCAGATCGAATTGCCTGATAGGCCTCTCGCAGCGCTCTGGCAGTTTCCGGTTTCATCAGGTTCTTGTTCCAAGTCATTACAGTAATATCGTTATGGGGCGTAATATCCGGGGCAGATTCCACCGTGCCATGTAACTTAAGGAGAGGAACAACCGGTGCTCGAGTTGGTTTGGGTGCCATCTCATATTTATCGACGAACTCAATTCGATCACGCGGTGGGTCCTTGAGACGCGCATTGATATACTCTTCAAAATTCTGGAGGACCCGGTCATAATTCGTCGTCACTATCGTGTATTCCACCTCTTTCTGGTCGCTCTGGCTGAATTGCATGCCGCCATTGAGCCTTGGAATACCTGATGAGTCGTTACTGACACTTGCAGAGACGGAGATTCCGAATAGGCTTGCCACAAAGAATCCGTACTCGCTGAATATTCCCCCGCGATCGTTGAAAATGTGTCGGGGCCAGCCGTCTGACACATTGTCGTCTTCATCCTGGTTAGGAATTCTCTTGGTATTTTCGGTAATGACAGTCCGTATGAAATACTTCATCTGCTCTGCGTCCAATCCACCGATTTCCTGCCCATCTCTAAGCAACGAGCCCACTTCAAGCACTGACAGAACCTCTTCGATATTCGAAATATCAATTCGCAGAGAATGACTATTCAGACGTTCCAACTCTCGGATTACCTGCCCAAGGTTATGATACTTATCTTTATTCCTTTCATATATGTCTCTAGCTCGGTCCATGAAAGTCGACATCACCGGCAATCCATATGGCTGAGAAAAGCCGGCCCCAAGCACATAAACGACCCTTTGCTTAACCATCTCTGGAAATCTCCTTTATTGAAGAACCCATCATCGCCCTCTACACCCTCGCCAGCACCGCATCGAGAATCGCCGTCCGCTTCGCGGAGGCGGAAGACAGACGCGCATCCAGCTTATCGCAGAGAGCCATGAGTTGGTCGATCTTCGCGACAATGCGCTTTTGCTCGGCAAGGGGTGGCAGAGGAAAAGGATTCAGTGAAAAGTACTCCGCTGGAACACGCTTCTGACCTGCGGAACCGGTCATCTTAGAAATACCACGTTTTACATACATGGGATTCTTTAAATATGAAAGTAGGTAAGGTGGAAAAACCCTTCCAAAGGTATTCCTGAAAACATGCAGTTCAGTGGTTCCTGCTCCGATCCCATTCGGTAAACCTTGAAACACACACGCCTTTCCATTCTCAAAACATGGGGTGATTTTCGCAACAGCTGCATCGCCATCAGCAAAATGAGTGTATCCCTTTTTTATTTCGTGCCATTTTCTAGTCTCAAATGTAGGCGGCACTCCATAGTCCGCAGAGATTAGCGTCATTGGCACGAAACCCGCTAGCTTTTCGTCTTGAAATGAGTTCCTAGGATTAACTTCTCCTATATGCGCAAGCCTCACCCACTCCCACCCCCTCGGCAACCGGTACGGCATGTCCTCTTCTTTGATCGGCGGCAGCGGCTTTTGTTCTTTTATCTTCCCTTCCTTCACCAGCCGTTTCTTCTCAGACTCAATATCTTCCAGTAATTCGCTCGCCGGCTGGTCATTCGGATCTTGCTGAACAAGCTTCCCCATCACCGCAAGCTGGAGGATGGCCTTCTTAAGTTCGGCGACGTTCTCCGTGACGGAGTAGAGCTCGCTGAAGTGCCTAGTTATGAAACTCCACGACCTGTTGAACGCAGGCTTATCGGGCGCGTTGAGGAGCCCGCTCACCGCCGAGGCGTGGACAGTCAGCCGCTTCCGGTCGCGCTCGTTGCGCTGAGCCTCGAGCTTGTCGCAGAGCGACATGAGCTGATCGATCTTCGCGACGATGCGCTTCTGCTCGGCGTGTGGGGGGACAGGGAGCAGGTTCTCGTTAAGCAGCCCAAAGTGTCGAGCGTATCCCCTGTGAGGAATTACGTAGGACCTGATCACGAAGTAAAAGAACTTTGAGAGTATACTCGTGTAAGGCTTCAAGACCTTCACTCCATCCGCCCCAATAATGAAATCGAAGTCCACATATTTTATGTTCTTTGTGTGGTCACCAAATATCACTACCGGTGCGCCAACCCGCAGTATTTTCTCGGAATCATCCGAGTACCCGGCAATGAAAGTCTTCCCTTGATCGATGATTGGAAAGCTACCCGATTGTTTGTAGTCTTTGGTCTGGAGTTGATTGTTCTTGGCGCCTATTGAATAATAGGAGTCACTAATTCTAATCCATTCCCAATTCCCCGGCAATACGTATGGAATCTCCTCTTCCTTAATCGGCGGCAGCTGCTTCTGCTCCTTGATCTTCCCTTCCTTCACCAGCCGTTTCTTCTCCGCTTCAATCTCCTTCAGCAATTCGCTCGCCGGCTGGTCGTTCGGATCCTGCGGCACCAGCTTCCCCTGCATGGCGAGAGTCAGGATAAGTTTCCGCAACTTCCCAATTCCGTCCGGCGTCTCAACGGCTATGTCAAAATGCTCCTGGAGCAGATTCATCACCGGCCCCCAAGCGACTGCATCAGTTCCTTTTTCAGTGCGTCGCGCGTCGCGCTGAGCTCCCTCGTGATCTCCGCGTATTCCTTCATCAGCTCTTCCGGGTCGCGGTGGTTCACTTCCTCGACGTGCGGGTTCTTGAAGTCGAGCGAGTAGTTCTTCGATTCTATCTCTTTGACCGACACCTTCCACGCATGCTCCGTCTCTTTCCGCCTGTTCCACCATTTCTTTTCAAGCTCAAATTCCTCTATCGTCAGCGGCTTCGACCGCGAGTACGATTTGTATCCTTCCGGATACGGATGCTCGAAAAACCACACGTGCTTCGTAGTACCGCCCTTCCTGAAGAAGAGAATATTCGTGTTTATGCCGGTATATGGACTGAAGACTCCCTTCGGAAGCCTCACGATCGTGTGCAGGTTGAATTCGTTCAGAAGCTCCTGCTTCAGAGTCGTCTTGACTCCTTCGCCGAAGAGGAAACCGTCGGGCAAAATCACCGCCGCCCGCCCGGTATCGTGCTTCAGAAGGTGCATGATGAGAGCCATGAAGAGGTCTGCCGTCTCGCGCGTCTGGTACTTTTTCGGGAAGTTGTTTTCGATCCCGTCCTCTTCCATCCCGCCGAACGGAGGATTGGTGGTAACGATGTCTACACGATCTCTGGGGCCGTAATCTTTCAGCGGCCTGCTGAGAGTGTTGTCGTGGCGGATGTTGGTCGGAACGTCGATGCCGTGAAGCATCACGTTCGTCATCGCGAGCATGTGCGGAAGCGGCTTCTTCTCCACGCCCGTTATTGACTTCTGGATCCTCTCTTTGTCGGCGGAAGTCTTCACCTGCTTCTTGAGATGTTCGATTGCGTTTGTAAGGAAGCCCCCTGTCCCGCACGCCGGGTCGAGTATCGTCTCTCCAAGCTGCGGATCGATCATATCCACCATGAACTGCGTCAGCGCACGCGGGGTATAGTATTCACCTGCATTGCCGGCGGATTGCAGGTCCGCGAGTATCTTCTCGTAAATGTCGTTGAAGAGGTGGCGGTCCGTCATTGAATTGAAATCGACGTCGCTTTGAATTGTGTTGATCACCTGCCGCAGCAGCGTACCCGATTTCATGTAGTTGTAGGCATCTTCAAATACGCTTCCTACGACTTTTCCCTGGGGCGAAACCCCTTCGGAAGTAGCCAGCTTCTTCAGCGCGGGGAAGAGGTTGTTGTTCACGAAGTATATCAGCTCATCCCCCGTCATCCCTTCGGGATTTGCCGCCCAATTGGACCATTGAAACCGGCTCTGCAGCGGCGATTTATATCCCTTAATGGTGACGTTCCATTCTTTTTCTTTGTCGTCAAAGATCTTCAGGAACAGGAGCCATACCATCTGGCTGATTCTTTGCGCATCGCCATCTACACCGACATCTTTGCGCATGATGTCCTGAATCGATTTTATTAAGGTCACAATGGACATGCTTTCTCCGTTACCTTTTGAGAGTGAGTTAGCAAATGAACCAATACGTCATTCCCGAACGCTCTTGTCGGGAATCCATCTTCCAAACCCGGATTCTCGCTTGTGATCCACGGCGAAAACATTCGGGGACGCGGGAATGATGCTACAAGCGGCGGGGGAATCAATCCTCGGAGATTCAACGTCATTCCCGAACCCTCCCACCCCGTCCTTCCCGAATCCTCCCCTGCGTCATTCCCGAATGTTCCTGTCGGGAATCTAAGTGTAGATTCCCGCTTAATGCATGCGGGAATGACGTGAAGAAGAAAACGCCGTCATGCCCGAATCCTGGAATGCTTCTATCGAAGATCATTGTAGGGCATCCATGAATGAACAGGCAGGATCCCTTCCAACAACCTGCGGGAATGGCGGAAAAAGGAAGTACCGTCGTCATACCCGAATGCTCCTGTGGGGCATCCATGAATAAACATACAGGACCCTAATACTATCCAGTAGTGGCGCAGACACCATGACCGTCATTCCCGAGTGCTCCTGTCGGGAATCTAAGTGTGGATTCCCGCTTAAAACATGCGGGAATGACGTGAAGAAGGACAGCAACGGAATCCAATGGTGAGCCACCACGAGAGATAGATCGTCATTCCCGAACGCTCTTGTCGGGAATCCACGTTCCGAAATCAGATTCCCGCCTGAACCATGCGGGAATGACGTGAAGAAGGACAGCAGCGGAATCCAATGGTGAGCCACCACGAGAGATAGATCGTCATTCCCGAACGCTCTTGTCGGGAATCCACGTTCCGAAATCAGATTCCCGCCTGAACCATGCGGGAATGACGGAGGATGGTGCTTACAGATCATCATACAAATCCCTCCATTCCGGATTCGCTTTTTCGATCAGCCTTATCTTCCACTCACGATTCCATTTCTTCAACTGCTTTTCCCTCTTAATTGCATCACGGATGTCGGAATGTTCTTCGAAGTAAACCAGCGTGTGAATGTTGTACCTTTGAGTGAAGCCAGGTATTAAAGATTCTTTATGTTGAAGCACCCGACGTTTAATGTCACTTGTAACGCCGACATAAATCGTACCATTCTTCCGACTTGCCATGATGTAAACATAGGATACCATTTTATTTGCCAAAGTCACATGGGCTCAAAATAAGCATGAGACTGTCCAAGAAGTAGCCCAACGTCATTCCCGAACGCTCTTGTCGGGGATCCATTCTTCGGCAATGTCTGGATTCCCGCCTAAAACATGCGGGGATGACGACAGGAGCAGGACCGTCATTCCCGAACGCTCTTACCGGGAATCCACAACCTAGAATTGCCGGGTTCGCGGTCCCTACGCGGCATAAATCTGTTGTTCGAGTTCATGGACGGCTTTCTGGTATTCCGGAAGTCCGCCAAACATCTTGACAATCTCTATCGGCGTGCCGAATCCGGTAAATGGATTGATGGTCAGGATTTGCGGTTCTTCTATGTGCTCAATTCCTTCATCTGCATACTTGTCCAAGAGCGCATTCAGAACCAACCCGGCCTTTTCACCGTATTTAGAAAAGTAATTCCGCTTCCGGACATTATTGGCGCGTTCTTTTCTTGTCAACGGAGGCTTGTCGAAAGCGACATGGCACACCAGGTCGAACGCGTCATAATCTTTTCCAACCTCCTCGGCAACGGCACTCAACAGAATTCCGTGTCCTTCCAATTCTTCAATGATTGCTTTCTTTTGATCCGCCTTGCTCCATTGGTTGAGAAAGGTATCGAGGGACGCATATTCTTTACGCACATTTTTGCGAGTGTAGTCTTTGAGCGACTCCGTTATGAGTTTCCCGTTCCCGTCATAGTACTGGACGCGCTCCGCGACAACAGAGACGGGCACATCCTCGACGTAGTATTTGAATCGCTTGCCATCACCCTCGGCAGGAGGAAACGGATCAATCATGATCTCGATTCCATCGGGCATCCCTTCCCGCGTTCCTCCGTTTGCGGTTCCCGAAGGATCAGGAGGAATAGGAGATTCACCCGCTTTCGGCTCATAGATTTGTACCGGTGCCCCATCGAAGTCTTTATCGGCAAACAGTTCGGTTGCCTTGCGGAAATCCATGATCGTGAAGTAGAGCTTGTTGTAATCTTCGTTAATTCGGGTTCCCCGTCCGATGATTTGCTTGAATGAAGACACCGATTCAATATTCTGATCAATCACAATGAGTTTACAAGTCTGCGCATCGACTCCGGTGGACATGAGCTTTGAAGTCGTGGCAATAACGGGATAGCGGGAGTCCGGCAGTATAAAACTATCGAGCTCGGCTTTCCCTTCATCGTTATCGCCCGTAATACGCATCACGTATTTGCTGCTCTTTGCCACTTCTTCAGCATTAAGATTCGTCAATTCCCGGCGCATACGTTCAGCGTGATCGATATCTTCGCAGAAGATAATTGTCTTATCGTATATATTGGTACCCTTAAGAAACGCCGTTACCTTCTCAGCGACAAGCTCCGTTCGCTTTTGAAGCACAAGCGTCCGGTCATAATCTTTTTGATTGTATTGGCGATCTTCAATCACATTTCCGTTCTTGTCTCTCTTTCCTTTTTCGGGTCGCCATCCGAGCAGGTCCTTATCGATATCAATTCGCACGACCTTATATGGAGCTAAAAAGCCATCATCGATTCCCTGCTTCAGCGAATATGTATAGACCGGCGGTCCAAAGTAATTGATGTTCGAAATATACCTCGTTTCTTTCGGTGTCGCCGTCAACCCTATCTGCGTCGCTGAAGAGAAATACTCGAGAATCTCCCGCCAGGCTGCGTCATCTGCCGCACTTCCACGATGACATTCGTCAATCACGATAAGATCGAAAAAGTCACGGGAAAACTGTTTGTAGATGTTTCTCTCTTCCTCGTTGCCGGTGACTGCCTGATAGAGGGAGAGGTAGATCTCGTACGATTTGTCCACCTCGCGATTGGTAATCTTCGTCATCGCCCCGCCGAAAGGCTTGAAGTCATTCGTACGTGTCTGGTCGATAAGGATATTACGGTCCGCGAGGAAAAGAACGCGTTTCTTGATCCCTGCTTTCCATAGCCGCCAGATAATTTGGAAGGCAGTATATGTCTTCCCCGTTCCGGTCGCCATTACGAGAAGGATGCGGTTCTGCCCTTTTGCCATCGCTTCGATAGTTCTGTTGATGGCAACTTGCTGGAAGTAACGCGGAGATTTGCCGCTGATGTCCACGTAGTTGTCAAGCGTGACCAATTCTTCCTGTTCGAGAGACAACCCTTTCCACTTGGAATATCTTGACCACAGAGCATTCGGCAAAGGAAAGTCTGTCAGTCCAATTTCGCTTTCAACTTTCCCCTTTGTGGCCGTTCTATCATGTTCTAAGAAAGCGTCGCCATTGGAAGAATAAACAAAAGGGAGATCCAGGACTTCGGCATAACCGAGAGCCTGCTGCATCCCATCGCCGACAGTATGGTTATTGTCCTTTGCCTCGATGATAGCAATCGGTAGATTGGGCTTATGGTAGAGGATGTAGTCTGCACGCTTTGGCTGACCGCGCGCGACCATTTTCCCACGGACGATGACACGCCCTTTGGTGAAACTGACTTCTTCGCGCACCTGCGACTCAAAGTCCCAGCCTGCATTCTGAATCGCAGGCGTGATGAACTTCGAGCAGATGTCTCGTTCTGAAAGGTCTCGCTTATTCAACTCTCGCCTTGAAAGATCCTGGGGTCAGAATCCTCCATGCCATGTCTTTCTCCACGTATGAGATTCTTCCGCAATTTCGTTGGCCCTTTTTGCAACTCCCGCCTTCTCGCTCGAGTGATTGATTTTAGCGAACCACTTTGAAAATACCAAGCCTCCCTCGAAAAATTAAACCACATAGGCAAATAGAAAACATAGGAATAATTAATCAGCTATGTGTCCTATGTTCCTATGTGGTTTTCGTTTCTCCGATTACCCTGCGCTCACCTTCTTCAATCTCTTCAGGTAAGCGATGACCAGCAGACCCGACAGAACCGAAGTCACTACGAGCAGCAGGAAGAACTGCCAGAGCTGCCACTCTGCAAAAAACCTTCCAACGAAACCCGAAAGATAACTGCCGGTTGCCTGTGCAGCGAACCATGCGCCCATCATCGCGCCGGCCATCCTCGGCGGAGCCACCTTTGAGACGAACGAGAGGCCGATGGGACTCAGAAAGAGCTCGGCCATGGTGATTGCAAAGTAAGACGAGATCAGCCAATATGGTGTAACATGCGCGAAGCTAAGACCCGCAATTGCACCATACGCCGGAAGACCGATCGAAGCGAAGATCATTATAATAAATGAAACAGCTTCCAAGTTGAGTCCAACAGCCATCTTGGACGGGGATGTAGGCTCCTTGGATTTCCTGGCCATGAATCCCCAGATTGCCACAAGGACAGGAGTAAGAAATATTATGAAGAGTGGATTGAAGACCTGAAAACTTTCGGGAGCGATACGGTTCGAATCGGAAAAGCCGGTCAGCTTGAAGATCATGACCAGAAGAGCCGCAGCTACAACCGTCCCCGCAACGAGCCTGGATTTCCTTGTTGCGGATTTTGCGATGACAAAAGAAAATGCCAGCAAGACTACCAGGATCGACAGCAAAGAAACCGGATCGAAGAGGAGATATGTGAACCTTCCGACATGAGACAGGGTGTAGTCCTTCGCAAAGAGTGTGAGTGTGTAACCGTTCTGGTAATATGCCATCCAGAAAAAAATCACGGAGGCGAAGATTATCAAGAGTGCGATGATCCGTTCCTTTTCGTCAGCCTTCGAGAGGAGGTCGGATGTTGGATTCTTGACACTCGCTTCCGTTGCTTCACCGCCTGCCTGCGCTCTCCGGCCCCCGTGTTCCGTATCCTGCGCCAGAGGCGCATCCGCCTTCGGCGGGCGTTCTCCGCTCTTCTTCACCCTGAAATCCGCCATCTTGTGATACCTTCTGAACGAGAGGAAGGTGGTGATGGCAATGAGTAACCCGATTGACGCCGCACCGAACCCTGCGTTATATGCGTGCGCAAGTGTGAGATGATAGTGATCCATCATGAACGTTTTTATTGACGATGCAGCAATCGGACCCAGAAAGGCTCCGACATTTATGCCCATGTAGAAAATGCTGAAGGCGGCATCCTTCAGTTTGGCGTTCGATTGTGTGTACAGGTTCCCGACCAGGACATAGATGTTGGCTTTGTATAGACCGGTGCCGGCGGCAATGACGGCAAGCGAAAGGAAGAGAAGCCACGCCGCTTTTGTCGGAGTTGCAAGGAGAGCATATCCAACTGTCATTGTACACAGGCCGATTATGATAGTCTTTCCATATCCCAGAAACCTGTCGGCAATCCATCCCCCGATCAGAGGAAGAAAGAAAGTTGTGGCGATGAACAGTCCGTAGACATTTCCTATCGCCGCCTCGCTCCAATGAAAGTTCTCATTCAGATACAAAACAAAGATGGCAAGCACGGTGTAGAACCCGAACCGTTCCCAAATCTCGGTCATAAAAAGAACGATCAGACCTTTAGGATGATTTTTGAACATTGGAAGATAGCCTCAATTTTGAATTCGTGTTCGGAAAGACAGACTTGTTCCGACAGCGCAGCAAATGATTGGAGTCGATCACCCGCTGAACGGACCACGTCATTTCGCAATTAGAACAAACGAAGCTTTGCAAGACTGTGAACAAGATACAAGGATGAGAATAAAAAAACGTCTTTTTGAAATTCCAGGCAGAAATTTTTTCTGTCTTTGGGCTTGACTTAGTCAGTACGAAAAATGATATTCAATGCAGACGTGATAAAGGAGTACAAGATCGAGTAATGTTTACAGATACTTGTCTGGCACGAAATCCAGGAGGTGGGCGATTGTTCGTGCGGGGACAAATTTTCCGTTCAGTAAACAGGAGCTTCCCTCAGCGTTCCATTATGGGAGGGAATCTCATACGGGGGGGGTTATGCCCGTCGAATTGCTGTTGAGTTAAGTACCCTTTTCTCATCGTCTTCCGGCTGACCGCCAGACGCGCCGTTATGTGATGCGAGCGCCGATTTCTTTGTATATCGGCAGAACGATTCAACAAATGTGTGTGATAAAGGAGAACAAGCCAACATGTGTAAAAACCTCGCTACCACCTTTCCTATCAGTTCCGAGTCGAATTTTGCCCCTGCGAAAGAATTCTTACTCATCGGAGTCTTGTACCTCTAGATGAAGTGAGAGACCGCAGAGCCAGGGAACTCTCTCCAGGACAGATGTAAAGTATTCGCGAAAAAACCTGCGAGCGCCCTCCGCTCTCGATTGGTCCCTCCAACCAATATAACAGGGAGAAATCTGACAATGTTTGCGGGCTCCACTTTTCTAAAAGGCCCGGTATATACCGCCATGAATCTGAAATCATCCTTCAATTCTACACAGGAGTGTTGCTAATTATGAGAAGGCTAATTGGTTTTCTGTGCCTGAGTCTCATCAGTGTGGCCCCAGGCTTTGCCCAGACCACAGGTAAGATTGCCGGAACCGTGACCGATGCCAAGACAGGTGAGAAGCTCGTTGGCGTCACGGTTGTGGTACAAGGGACGACTTTGGGAGCAGCCACTGACATCAACGGGTATTACGCAGTCCTCAACCTGACTCCCGGTACCTATACCCTTAAGGCTTCCATGGTAGGATACGCTACCGTCGCGGTCGAAAATGTTCAAGTGGCAATCGACCAGACAACGACAATCGACATTAAAATGTCTGAAGCCGCAATTACGACAAACCAGGTAACCGTTGTCGCGCGGAGGCCTGTCATACAAAAAGACGTCTCTGCCAGCACGGTCAATATAACCCCGTCAGAAGTTGCGTCAATCCCTGCTGTCACTGTTACCGGGGCAGTCGCCCTTCAAGCGGGGATTCAAAGCAACACTACCGGTCTGATTATACGTGGCGGCGGAAGTGATCAAACGGCATTCAATGTCGACGGATTCAGGATGCAGGATCCACGAAGTGATTACATGATTACGAACATAAGTTTGACATCCGTAAAAGATATCCAGGTACAGACCGGAGGTTTCAACGCGGAATATGGGAATATCAGATCGGGTGAAGTAAATGTTACTACGAACAGTGGAAGCCGCAGCCACTATACTATAAGTGTACTGTCACGCATAGCCCCGCCGCAGGCACAAAATTTTGGTGGCTCAATAAACGGATTGAACACGTACTTTGTACGGCCTTACCTGGATCCCGGCGTTGCATATTACGGCACGGGCGACGGAGCGTGGAACGCACTTACTCAATCTCAATACCAGAGATTTGACGGATGGCTTGCTGAATCGCAGAAATCACTCGCAAGCGGATCTCCGTCACAGTTCTTGAGTCCTGTGGCAGCTCAGAAATTGTGGGAGTGGGACCACCGGAAGGACTTCAGCATATACAAGCCAAACTACGACATCGACGCAAGCCTGGGAGGGCCGTTCCCCGTTCTGAGCAAGGATCTTGGCAATCTGCGCTTCTGGGCATCTTATGTACAGCGGCAGTCAATGTACATGGTGCCACTGACAACGGATGCGTACGAGAGTTACAATGGCTCACTGAAACTAAACGCAGATGTCGGTCCGGGGATGGAACTTATGCTCGAGGGAATGACAGGACAACAGTCGGGTACAGGGACCAGCGGCGCCGGGCTTTACGGAACTTTCGAAAACAGTTCACAGATTGCAAGCGTTCTGTCTAATGTCAGCTACATCGATACTAGGATGTACAGCAATTGGTATTGGAATCCAACGAAGGAAAACTTCACCCTACTAGGAGCAAGATTCTCAGATGTAATAAATCCCTCGACTTATTATGATGTGATCCTGCGCGAGACTGGAACTCAGTATCACACGACGCTTCCTGCAGGCAGAGACACTTCCCTGGTTCAGTTTGGGAATTATTACTCTACCAACTATTTCCCGTTCGGGTATTGGCCCGCCGCACCATCTTATTCTTCATACCAAAGCACCTTCAGCAATAACGGTTTGGGTATGAGCGATTCACGCGACACCAGCAGCCTTGCAGAATACAATCTAAAGTTCGACCTGACGAGCCAGATTGATGACTACAATCAGGTTAAAACAGGATTGGAATTCGATTATACAGACAATAACGTAAACTACGGACTAATAGACTCTGCTCTGACATCAGATAACAACTGGTCTCACTGGCATACATTCCCCATCCGCGCATCAGTGTACCTGCAGGACAAGATAGAGTTCGAAGGCATGATAGCTAACTTAGGAGTCAGGGTCGACGCTTCTCATGCCGGCGGACTTTGGTACAACACCAACGACCCTTACTCTTTGATCTTCTCCGGAATCGATGCGATTGGCCTCGACACCACCTCTCAATCACCGACAAAGACCATCGTGATGGTCGAACCTCGCCTCGGAATATCTTTCCCAGTAACCGTGGACTCAAAATTGTACTTCAACTATGGTCATTTCTATTCCATGCCTACTCCCGAGGATCTGTTCTTGATTCAAAGAAATCTGGGCACGAACAACGTTTCTCTTGTGGCAGACCCGAATGCTCCACTGCCGAGGACGATCGCATACGAGTTAGGGTTTGAGCAAAGCCTCTTCAATCAATATTTGATTCACATTGCAGGTTACTACAAAGACGTCACCAATGAGAGAACTACCACAAGCTACCACAGCTCCAACAGCCTGGTAAACTACTCACTCTTTACAGACAATCTCTACGAAGACATCAGGGGTTTCGAAATAACCCTCTCAAAAAACAGCGGTGATTGGATACGCGGTTTTATTGATTACACTTACATGGTCTCGAGCTATGGCAGATTCGGATATGCCAACCAATATCAAAGTCCGGCTGACCAGAGAGCGTACGATCTACAACAAATGTCCAACCCCCCATACGGCGACCTCTTTCAGTCGAAGCCAATGCCTCAGCCGTATGCGACACTCAATCTAGATCTCTTTACGCCGCACTGGCTGGGTCCAAATTGGAGCGGCGCCAAGCCGTTGGCAGATTGGCACGTCAACGTCCTCGGCAATTGGTCAGCAGGGCCATGGTTCACATGGTCCGGCGGACAAACGATCCCCGGGATTCAGAATAACGTGGAGTGGGAGGATTACCTCAATTTCAATCTCAGGATAAGCCGCGGCTTCCATTTCGATGGTGTCGATCTGAACGTGTTCGCCGACATCTACAACATCTTCAACTACAAATACATGTCGTATCTCTACGGTTTCGTCGGCGGCGGTACAAACGACTTCACCAACTATATGGAATCTCTCCATCTGCCTTCTTCAGTTGCTGGCGACCCAACAAATGAAAAATTTGGCTACGTAAATACACCGGGGAACGACAGACCCGGAGAATATCAGTCATCGAATAAACCATACATCAGGATGCCGTTGCTCTGGCAGTTGTCCATGCTTAACCCGCGGACTGTCTATTACGGAATCAGATTCACTTACAACATACCTTAGAGCGATAGGTAGTAGGTAGCAAAGAATGAACAACCAAAGACAAATAGAGAGTTTTCTTTCCCACGAAAAGAATTATGAGGAAGAAATGAAATTGAACATTAAAGCGAAACACCCGTTAATAAGCTCAAGCCAGAGGGGGTCCATTACTCCATCAATCCCCGAATACGTCTCAAAGATCCCGACTTCCGTTACCGCGCAATCGGCTAGGGCGGACAGGTCGTCAGGCAGGCATCACTCCATCAGTCTCTTATGGGGATACCTTTGTGCCATGATATTTTCACTTGTTCTCATGACGGGATCCGCATCCGCTCAATATGCGATCAAGTGGATGGACATCGGATCTTTTCAGACCTACTTCTCAAGTGCAGGGAGTGAGTATGAAGAACAGAGAGTCGGGACGGAGCAGGACGGCGACCGCTGGCCTGCAATCTATCCCAATGAAGATATGGTGTGTGCCAAGGGTTTGTGGATCGGAGTGAGAAATTGGAAAGATCCAAAAGATGGATCGTTCTGGCCATACAAGGTCATCCATTTTGGTCCGAGACCGGATGGCGATGCATCGGAATTTGTTCCGGAGCAGTTTACTTCCACCGATAAATTCCCCCTTCCCCAGGTCACTGTCGACGGCAATCCCTCGTACAACATACCGCCTGACGTTGACAACACAAACTCCAGTCTCAAAGAAGACCGGCTGATATTCGACAGTGTGAAGACCTACATCGGCCTCACAATGGTCAAGAAAATTATCGGGTTCAGTCAGCAGTTTAACAACAACTATGTAATCAAAGAGTACACGTTTACGAACACTTCCAATCAACCTCTCGACAGCATACAGCTCTTGTTCCAGTACAGATATGCTGTATGTGCTGAAACGCGGTACGTCGTCGGAACAAACTCCTCAGGTTGGGGAATCAATGAGGACAACAGCGTGAGCGGCGTCGACGGGCCGAGCCCTGCAACG
>JAJYIT010000074.1 GCA_021789975.1 Bacteroidota bacterium | reverse complement strand
AATTGAATTCTTTTTCCGTGATCTAGTTTTCGAAGACTTACTTATCGATTGAAAACCTCCCGTTGGAAATGTGATCATCGCTGCCACAGGATTTGAGCGGCTTCCTGGGGAATCGCAACACCGTCGCAGCGCGGAATCACTCTCGCTGTATAGTCCGCCAAGGGGCGGGCCCGAGAGACGTTCGATCCGGTCGCGCGAGACCGTCTGCGGGACAGCCCAGGGGTTATGCGTGATTTTCCACAAAGCGGGATCAAGCTGCCGCCAGACTTCGTCGGTAGCATGATTCCATGACCATCGCATATTCAGCGCCAGTTCGGCCAGCGAATCGAAACCATCAATGTCGGTGGGCAAGTAATCCCTGAGTGGGCTGCCGGTGCGAGAATGAGCGTTCACGATTTCGCCTTCATTCTCTTAAGGATCTCATACGCAGCTAACGATGCCGTTTCCTGAGCCGTGTTGGATTCTAATGCCGCTGTTAGAGTTGAGAGCAAGTCGGTGAAACCATCCTCTTTCTGATTCCGCAAAACATGATGCGCTCCATGGCACAACAGATCAGAATCCGGCCCACGTTTGATCAACGCACGTAATAGCGCGGGCCACGCGGCCTTTTTGAACTTTCTCAAAGCTTCGGCAGCCAACCAAGTCACGTCGGTGTCGCTGTCCTCGAGTGCCTTCACCAAAGATGGTATCGCCCCGACATCGCCGATCGCGCCGAGCGTCTTGGCTGCCTCCCAGCGAACGTGATCTACCTTCGAATTCTGCAATGTCTGCGCGAGTGAAGAGACGGCGGGTTTACCTATGACAACAAGCGATTGTCTTGCTTTCTGACGAATCGTACCGTCCTTGCTCGCGAGCATGTCCACCAATGATTGTACATTTGTGCTGGCCCGTTCCTCCCTAATCATCGGTGTTCCTCCGAAGGTATCGGCGCGGCGGAATAGTAAGCAGTGACGGGTTTGGGAATGCTGACGAGCATTGATGGCTCGGCAGGCTTTCCTACATACGGGTATATTTCCATCGTTCTTTCCTCAATTACTCCGATGACTTTTTCTTGAGCGTCTCCATCAGCTTGTCGAATGGCTCCACGAATTTTCTGACTCCTTCGTCCTTAAGCTGTTGGGTCACCTTGTCGATGCTGATGCCGAGTTCCGGCAATCGCTCCAACACCGAGCGCGCTTCCTTCTCGTCCTGTTCGAGCCGGGCTTCCGGCTTTCCGTGGTCGCGGTAGGCATCAATTGTCTCCGGCGGGGCGGTGTTGACCGTATCGGGTCCTATGAGGGCCTCGATGTATTTCACATCACTGTAGTCCGGGTTCTTGGTGCTCGTGCTGGCCCATAGCAGCCGCTGGACCTGAGCGCCCTGAGCAGCGAGCTTCTTAAACCTGTCGCTGCCGAAGACATCCTTGTAGATTTGATAGGCCATTTTCGCGCTGGCGATGGCAACTTGTCCGCGGGCCCTCTTCGCGAGTTCCGGCTCACTGCCGCCCTCCGCGATATGTTTGTCCAGCATCAGATCCACCAGCGAATCGATGCGGCTCACAAAGAAGCTGGCGACCGAGGCCACATGCTTGACAGGTTTTCCCTGCGCCACACGCGCTTCAAGACCTCCAATGTAGGTTTCCGCAACCTGCCGGTAGCGAGGTAACCCGAAGAGCAGCGTCACATTCACGTTGATTCCTTCGCTTATGAGTTGCTGAATGGCATGCAGACCGTCATACGTCGCCGGGACTTTGATGAAAACGTTAGGCCTGTTTAGTGCGGCCCACAATCTATGGGCTTCCTCAATGGCACCTTTCGTGTCGTGTGCCAGATGGGGATTAACCTCAAGGCTGACATACCCATCTTTTCCGTCAGTCCTGTCGTAGAGAGGCCGGAACTCGTCGGCCGCGCTCTCCACATCGCGCTGACTGATGGTTTCGTAGATTGATTTGACATCCTTTTTCTCGGGTGCCATCTCAGGAATGTCCTGGTCGTAAATGTTGCTTTCCGCTATCGCCTTCTCGAAGATGGCCGGGTTCGAGGTCATCCCTCGCAGTCCATCCTGATCGATCAAGCGCCGAAGCTGCCCGCCTGCGATCAGATCACGCCGGATGTAATCGAGCCAGATCGACTGACCGAGCGCGTTCAATATTTCTAAAGGATTCTCTTTCACATTTTCATCTCCCTGTGCTCCAGTTCTGTTGCCTCGGATATTTTCACATATGGTAATGGAACAGCCGGGGTTACCGTTACAGTACAGAAGCGTTGAATATCCGATCGAATCCGATCTGCATCCCCCCAGTCATTCCAGTATGCCACTTTCAGTCTCACGGTACGAAGTCCGACTGGATTGCTCGCAAGAATGGAATAGGAAAAATTCATCGGAGACGACCTTGAAAATATCTTTTCAATAATTTGCGCTTCGCGAGATGAACCAAGATCGTCCCGTATTCCCCAGAATGGCTCATACAGAGTTGGAGTGTACGTTTTGAATAATGCAAGAAGGGTCTTTGCCTTGCCGATAATTATCATCGTATTCCATAGGATGCCTTTGTGGTGGAGCTGGTATGCTGTGAATGCATCTGGCTTTTCAACAAATCGTGAAACACTATACACCCGTTTCGCATCGTTGTCGACGATCTGTTCGTCCACGACGATCCAGCCATATCCGCCTCCAAACTGTTGCGGGTCAGCGCCTAAGAGTATGAAAGACTTCGGATTTGCGCTGACAGACTCGCAGGAGAATTGAATATGCTCCATAAACTTCTGTTCGTCCAATACGAAATGATCGGAAGGGAACAGGCACACTGTCGCCTCAGTATCGCGCCGGTACACGTGGAGAAGCGAATATAGTATTGCGGGACCCGTCTCTCGATTGAACGGCTGGACGATTACAGTTCCAGTGGGACGATCGGCAAGTTGATCCCCTGCGTAGCAAAGTTGATCTTTGCCCACCACAGTCAAGGGCTGTTCAGGTTGAATGAGCATCTCTGCGCGGTCAATGGTGTGCCTGAGCATCGATCGGGTACCTGTAAAAGTACAAAATTGTTTTGGAGCTTCGGTGCCATATTGTGAGTGGATGAACGACTGGAGACGCTTCCCTTCACCGCCCGCTAGAATAATCCCCCATACCTGCGGATCCTGCTCGTACATGATCTTCTCCTCATATTGCGATGTTCTGAAGAACTTCTGCGCGGCACTAACGGTACTCATCGTGAAAAATCCGGGTCGGTTTTCCGAATCTAGTGCCAGACGCTATGGTAGAAGTATATCCATAATTCTGTAGGCAGAGAATGCCTCCAAGGGATGAAAAGAGGGCTACATCTCTTTCTATGGAGAAGACTTAGCGATTCTAATCAGTAGTATCGACAGGATATTCAGATAATCGGTATTTGTCCGGCGCGTCTTAGGCCGGCACTTACAGCAGAATAGGACTCCACTCCGTTACAAGCCTGATGGTCCCACTCCCCCTGCCTGGTGACATGCTAATGCGCGCAGGTCCCCTCATATTCCCAAGTGATGCCCATCCCAAATGCCGCACCGAGTATCAGGACTCGCACGCTGTCAATCATATTCTATGATCAGGATGATGATTCCATTTGTTTCATGAAGATGAGACCCACTTGTTCACCGTTTCAATTTCCGTTTTAGTCTGTCGGCTTCGTCTTTAACGGTATTGATCGTTTCGGTGACGTTTTCCTTCAGATCATCCGCTCTGGAATTGACCTCGTCCGCGATGTCTGCAGTGGTTTCAGCAATTCTTTTTCTCGTGACTTCACCTTTTTCCGGTGCGAACAACACTCCCACTATGACTCCCGCGGAAAACAATCCGACGGCGCCCCAAAAGACCTTACATAGATTCATAATCTCCGCCTTTCTTCGCGCAGTTAACGGGTATCCGACCGTGTTTTGCAACCACATCGCCTCTCTTCGCGGGTCGAGAACATCGCCCCACACCGATTCGATTCTCTGCGTCATTGCATCGATCGTGTGATAAAGTACCTTCAGCGGTTGTCAAGCGTAATCGCCCAAACGGATAAAAAGGGATTTAATGCTTCGGAATGAGAACAAACGATTTCGCCATCGTCAGAGCGATTACCAATATCGCGCCCTTGGTTTGCGTACATCTGTCTGAAGCACATTGTGTTTGTATTCCAAATGACAGAGTCAATGTAGCTGCAAAAGTAGTCCCGCGAAGGAGACAAGATGGAATGGCGGCAACATTCATCACAATCAGCGGCCCATAGTGTAAACGTAATTCTAGGGAATGCTCCTCCAAAATGCCGCGTCGAGTATCAGATCCCGCACGCCGTTAATCATGAATTGAGCGCCTATGCAGATTAGAATAAACCCCATGATCCGCGAAAGGCTGTCCACTCCGTTCACGCCGAGGAGGCGCCGTAGAGTTCCTGCCCCGCGAAGGACCAGCCATGAGATAACCGCTGTAATGACTATTGCCAGTACCACACCCGAATAAGCGAAGACCTTGTCAAAGCCGTGCCGGACATCGATGGATGACGACATGGTAATGACGACCGCGATGGAACCGGGTCCGCTCAGGCTCGGCATGGCGAGTGGACTGAAAGAGATGTCGCGTTTCTGAAACGCCTCCTGCTTTCCTTCCTGCGTGATGTGTCCTTCGCTGGGAAACAACATGCGAAACCCGAGAAAGCCGATCACCATTCCGCCGGCGATGCGGATGCCTGGTATTGAAATGCCGAAGGCAACCATTATCAGGTGACCTGCCAGAAGAAATGCGACCAGGATAGCCGTCATGTATATGCACGCGAGTGTAATCTGACGATTCCTCTCCTCCCTGCTGAGGTGAGCACTGATGCCGAGAAGGAGAACGGCCGTGCTCACGGGATTGACGATGGGGAGAAGCGTTACGAGCGTAACGAAAATCCATGAGAAAAAACCGGCAATATCTTTCATGACACTACCTTCGAGAGTTCAGTGACAAACAGTGTGGCGGGGTTCAACCCGCATTCCCTGATTGATGAACGCATTCATACCTTCTCTATAAAAATTAACGACACATTCACATCACGCTCGCTATGGTAACAACACCGGAGAGCGTTATTAAGATGCAGGCAATTCGATTTACCCACCGCAGCCCCACCACATCAAATTTCGCCTTAATGAGAACAACAACCGAACTAAGGGAGATAAACCATAGGAACGAGCCCGTAAACACTCCCAATACAAGGGCTGACCCGGAAACATTTATAACCCCGGCTCCCAGCCCGAGGGCAGCAAACACAGCAATGAAGGCACAAATGGTCAAAGGATTAGTGAGTGTGAGAAAAACAATATAGAAGTATGTCCCGAGCATCCCACTGCTCTGGATCCGATACTTGGGATCGGCGGGTTTGGCACGGAACGTCCTTATGCCGAGGAAAAGAAGAAGTGCGCCTCCAACCAGTCGTATCCAGACCCTTTGACTGTCCAGTGCACCCGAAATAACAGTCAGTCCGAACGCGGCGACACAACCGTAAAGGAAATCCGCTGTTGCAGCTCCGAGGCCGATTATCAAGCCACGCAGACGCCCCTCCGTTAGAGTTTTTCGAATGCACATTATTCCAATCGGCCCGATCGGCACCGCCATCGCAAAGCCGACAAGGACTCCTTTAAGAAAAAACGTCAGTTCCATTTAATGATCTGTTAATCAAGGAGTTTCTGTGAATAGTCTTCGGTTCGACATACAATATCGTTGCCCGATTTACCTTTCTCATAAACCGCACTTCTTGAACAGATAATATTTCGGGAAATCAATTCCGAATGTAAAGAGCGCGGACAATCCCAAAACGCTGAGGACTATGAACAGGCTTAGTGAAGGAACAAGGAGCCCGAACAGGCTTATAAGCGCAATTCCGACAATCGCCGATGTGCTTGATACGAGCAGCCCTTTACCCGGGAGCGATGACCAGAAATGTTTTCTTTCCCTGACGATCATCACCCTGAATTGGCTGTTGAATATGAAACTCAGCATTACGAGCGAAGTCAGTTCACTCCACTGCAGACGGAAATAGTTGATGCCTATCAGGCTTACAACAATATCTCCAAGGACATAGAATAGCGCCGGGACAAGAGATGCCAGGATAATATTCCTTACGTTCCACTTATTCGGATTACTCGTACTCTTTACATTGTCGGTTGCCAGAGTCATGCTCACGAAATCATTCGCAAACACAAGCAACACCATTCCAAGGAGAGTAAGTAAAATATTATGCAGCCAGAAGAAGCCAATGGAGAGAAACACGACAAATTCTATGACCTTGACGACTTTATTGATAACCCATGTCAGCATCCGCTGATATGTCTGCCTGCTTATTGTCACCGCATCGATTATTACACCCACGCCGGATTCCGTCAAGACCACGCTGGCGGCAGCTTTTGCCACATTCGTCGAGTTGCTCACGGCTATGCCCATCTCTGCCTGTTTCAGGGCGGGCGCGTCGTTAACTCCGTCTCCGGTCATTCCGACAATGTGTCCTCCGGACTGCAATAGAGTTACGACCTTATATTTGTCTTCGGGATATATTTCCGCAAACCCGTCGCATTCATCGACAATCTTCAACTGATTGTCCACGCTTAGATCTTTTATATCCGCCATGCGAATGATGTTGCTGCCGATGCCAACCTCGCTGGAAATTTCTTTTGCGATGTCGATGCTGTCGCCTGTAAGCATCAACGGCTTAATGCCCAGCTTCCTCGCCTGCTCTATCATACTTCTTGAATCCGGTCTTGGCGGATCAGCCAGGGGGAGCAATCCTGTGAGTTTGAGAGTGTTTAAATCATCTCCATCCGACCTGGCAACAGCTATCGTTCTGTAACCTTTCCCGGAAAAGCCATCTATGGCTTTCTTTACTTCATCCGAGGTTCCTTTATCTACATCATGGCACAGAGACATGATGACCTGCGCAGCCCCTTTGACAGCCCTGAAGCGCTTCCCGCCGGCTTCAATGGTTGCCTCTGTTCTCTTTGTAGAGGGATCGAACGGAGTATAGGACACCTGTTTGTAACCGTCAGAACTCACTCCTGTTGCCCTTGCGTAATGGATAATCGCAAGATCGATTAAGTCCATTCCTTCCGATTGCGATGTCAATGCCGCTACCCTCAGTACATCTTCCTTCTTGTTCCCGGAAAACGGTATACTGTCGACGACCGATAGCTTGTTTTGAGTTATCGTGCCTGTCTTGTCAAAGCAAATAATATCTATCGAAGCGGCATCTTCAACGGAATCAAGCTTCGTTACCAGCGCCCCTTTTTTTGCCAGCTCGGTCGCACCGACGGATTGCACAATGGTCAGGACTGCCGGAAGAGCCGCGGGAATAGCTCCGAGAAGAACGACAATTACGAAGGTCAGCATTATTATAATGCTTAAATGCATCAGTAAAGCAGATGCTGAGACTAAAACAGACGCGGCAATACCGAGGTAAATCAGATATTTAACCACAGTCATCATCATTTCTTCCTGATGTGACTTCGGCTTGGCGGTCTTTACCAGCTCAGCCGTCTTGCCAAAAAAGGTATTCGCGCCGGTGTTAACTACTATACCAGTGGCTTCACCGCGCCTTACTACGGAGCCGGAGTAAATAATGTCCGACGGATGCGCGTCTGTGGGAAGGGATTCTCCGGTCAGCGCCGACTGATCCACCGATAGTTCACCGGAAATAGTCTTTGCATCCGCGGGTACAATGTCGCCGAGTTTCACGGAGATAATGTCTCCATCTACAATTCCTTTCGCGTCTTCCTCCGACCATTTCCTGTTCCGCAAGACTTTGGATTTAATTGCCAGTTTCTTCTTCAGCAGGTCCATTACTTTTTGCGAGCTGCTTGAGTGCATTTGACCTATGACGGCATTTGCCGTCAGCAATGCAAAAATTATTATTCCTTCGAGGGAATGATTCAGAGCGAAGGAAAGCCCCATGGCAATTTCCAGCAGCCATGGCATTGGACCCCAGTAACGGAGTATGAACTCAAGAAGCGGATGTTGCTTCTTTTCCACTATTTCGTTGTTACCGAATTTTGCAAGTCGATCCTTTAACTCGGAATCGGACAGTCCGTCAGCAGTTGTCTCCAGAAATTTGTATGTCTCTTCTAAAGAGATCGTTTTATATTCAGATGTATTCTTGATCTTATTTTCCATAAAAAGGCTCTCTCGCATTAACTTGTCCAATGCCGGCCGCGACCGTTCCGGTCATTCCGTTGTGCATTCCTACAGAAGCCGCTTATCTTACGACGTACTTAAACTGCATGGTTTTGTAACCCGTGCCGATATTGAGATTGATAGTAAACAGGTATTTCCCTCTTTCTTTGAGCGTCAGGGCGCCCGCAAAATGGCTCATCATAGCTTTCAGGTTGACAGAAAAGCTCTCCCCTGATGGATTTACAATCTGGACCTTCGCACTGGCGTCGGCAATTTCCTTTCCTGTTACGGTATTTGTTGCATTGAGCATTATGAAATGGGTCCCTTCCATCATCGCTTTCCTTGTCGCCATATCCATCCCCATGCTGCTGTCACTCATCCGGCCCATCATGGGATGTTTGCGCAAGCCTTCCATCTCACGCCGCATCATCAACCCCATTTTCCCATTCATCATTTTCTTGTGCTGAGCCTGCGTCATTACCCAGACTTCCATGTTAAGGCTGTCGACTTTGGACTCATAAGTCGGCTTCCCCATAACTCTCGTAAACTCGTTCTCCTTTATGACGGCCTTTGTCTTCGCTTTCTGTGGGGTCTGTCCGAGCACAGTCAGCGCAAGAACGAATACAAGGACTGTCGAAAGCAATGCATCTTTAGTCTTCATGATAATTCCCTCCCTTTTTAGTTAGTCAGTAAAATCCTGGTATTTAACAATCTTGTGATCTGCTGGTAGGTGGCTCACTGTGCGCTCGTCCATGATGCTATCTGCGCAGCGCTGCGAGTCTTCTGAACAAGTCTATCTCCTCTTCTCTGAGATGATCGGGCAGCACGATGTCGACTTTCACCAATAGGTTTCCGAACTCATTTTTCTTTCCGTAGACCGGCATTCCAAGTCCCTGAAGCCTCAGCTCTTTGCCGTTCGGCGTTCCCTTCTGAATAGTGACCGTGACCATTCCTTTCAGCGTTTTGATCTGAGTCTTTCCGCCGAGGACGGCAGTGTACAGGTCGACAGGTAGGTCGCGGTGGAGATCGTTTCCCTTGCGCTGAAATTCGGGATGCGGCGCAATCCTGACGTTGAGGTAGAGATCGCCGTTCGGGCCGCCTCCTGATCCAGGTCCCCCTTTACCAGGAATTCTCAGCGTCTGCTGGTCCGCGACACCCGGTTTGATCGTCACCTTTATTGTTTGATCATTGAGG
>JAJYIT010000073.1 GCA_021789975.1 Bacteroidota bacterium | reverse complement strand
GAACGGAAGTAGTATCGACTATAGCCGTAAAGACATCTCCCAACTGTAAGGGTAGAGGAAAAAAAAGCTGGCTGTATCTATGGACGAAGCTCGTGTCCATCGAGACGGATGACATACTTTCACCATAGCCCATCGATATGAGGGAGTCGTTTGAGACTCTATAATAATTGTAAATCGCCTCTGTTATGCTGCTTTCCGAAAAATCGAGCTTCTGGGCATAGGTTGCCCCCGGGAAATAGGCGCTAAATGGCGTTGACGACGGGTCAACGTTGTCATCTCGCAGTGAATCTTGAATTGTCGGCGAAGGATCGGTCCAGGTCTGCGAACTGGAACTCGAAGCCATGCCTATGTACATCGCCTCGCTGTCCGAAGATATATAGGTGAATTCTGAATTGCCGACACCAAAGTAATTAGGCATATCAGTTGCAGTGATCGTAATCTGTGAATCAGCTTCGGACTGAATAAACAGACTTAAAGCCGCCGCGAGGATTAGAGAGAAAAACCTGTTCATAAGATATCTCCTTCCATCTTAGAGTTGTGCATCTTAATCTGGTCATGATGCCAATCATCCATTCCAATTCATTTTATCAGGACGAGCTTTTTCGTGGCCGTGACATTGCCCGCAACGAGCCGGTAAAAGTATATTCCGCTTGCAAACTTGCTTCCATCGAACGCGACCGAGTAATTCCCCGCGTTCTGTCTCTCATTCACCAGCGTAGCTACTTCTCTGCCAAGCACATCATAAACTTTCAATGTTACGTTACTTAACGCTGACAGCTTATAGCTTATAACTGTCGTCGGATTGAACGGATTGGGATAGTTCTGAGAAAGAGAAAACTCCTTCGGCGTGTTGTTATCCGGACCATCGATGCCGGTTACCGTAGCGGATATCTGATTGCTCGCCGCACTCAGATTACCGTGCACGTCCTCTGCACAAACAGCATAATAAGAAACTGTTGAAGCGAGTGGACTAGTGTCGGTAAAAGCTGTGTCCACGGTCGTCGCATAGGGTGTCAGTGATTTCGTGTTTTCGATTGTTGAATCACTTCGGTAGATCACGTAGTCTTTCAGATCACTTTCCGTGTTGGGAAGCCAATGGAGAGTCACCGTGCCGGAGAAGACTGTCGCGGTCAGCGATTTAGGTGCCGCAGGTGCGAGCATGTCAACTGAATACCCGCTGTCTATGTTCGAATCATAAAAGACGTTAGCGTTGTTGGTCTGGGCAGAAACCATAAAGTATTCCATGCCATTTGTGCCAGCCATGGAATCGGAAAGTGTGGGTGCGGCATAAGAGTAGGTGCTCAGCCGGTGTGCCAGATCCTCTCCAACCCACTGGAAGGCAAACGTTCCTTCAGAAGTCGTTACGATGCGAATCCTTTTAAGGCGTGTCGAAGTGTTGACGGTTCCGCCAAGAGTCGTCCCCTTTTCCGTTATTCCTGAAACCGGTGAGATGGCACGCCAGATACTGTAATACGGAAGATCGTAAACGTTAGTGTCAAGACTCGAAGCGGTCCAGGTGAGTTCAACAGAACCTCCTTCGGTAAACGGCACATTCTTCACGGAGACAAGTTCGGGGAAAATGGATAATGGGTAGCGCTGTATCCCATAATATGAACTGAGTAAGTAGCC
Source organism: Bacteroidota bacterium (assembly GCA_021789975.1). Classification (GTDB taxonomy): domain Bacteria; phylum Bacteroidota; class Ignavibacteria; order Kryptoniales; family JAKASW01; genus JAKASW01. The sequence goes on along the minus strand of JAJYIT010000073.1, from coordinate 8,135 downwards.
GTCGCCCACGAAAACGCAATCACTTTCCGGTCCGGGGAGACCCGAATTCTGTGGAATCCAGGCATTCCCGCTCGTGCCGTCCATAAGTACAAATACGCCCTCATTCACACCCGCAATAAGACTGGAGCCGTTCAATACCAGAGAGTTGACACGTCCAGTTGGCAGACCGGAATTTATAACCTTCCAGCCTGAAGTATAGTTCACCAAAACGAACGCACCGTTTATTGTCCCGGCAAACACCTCATTCCCCTCCGCCGCAAGTGCAGTTATGCCGATACTTGTCAGTCCGGTATTGAGTTGGGTCCATGTTGTGCCGTAATTTGTAGAGTAGTAAAACCCGCCTTGGGTGCCGGCGTAGATCGTAGCGCTGGAACTAAAGGAACTGCTTACCGCAAGACAAGTAATGTTAGGGTCGCCGAGACCCGAGTTTACGGCATGCCAACTGGCTCCATTGTTCGTAGAAAGGAATACCCCACTATATTCTGTTCCGGCAAACATGTAACTACCAACATCACTGCCCGTCGACGTCAGCGCCGTCACCCATTTGGTGGTGAGACCTGAAGTGTCCGCCACCCAGCCGCCACCTCCGTAGCTTGTGGCATAGTAGATCCCATTAAGAGTCCCGATGTAGGTGTAATTGCCTACATTCGCAATAGCGTATACAATGCTATTCGGTGGCTGCGCGAAGGTTGGATTCCACGTAGCACCATCATCTGTCGAAAAATAGACGCCTCCCTGAGATGTGCTTCCCGCATAAATCTCCCCCGGAAAACTAGCAAAGCAGTTGAAGGTCATACCCGTGGGAGCGTTTGTTTGTGTCCACTGTGCATTGACCCCGTTTGCAACTGCAAAAAGGATCGAAACGAGCGCGTACTTGTATGTCCCCTTCAAGGTGTTACTCCTCATATTTGGTTTGTTAATAAAGAGTAAGCCATGATGTGAGTGACCGCCGCGGGGCGTCCCTTCATCTCTCTTCCTCATACCGTCCGAAAGATTAAGATGGGACAGATAACCCGCAACTGGACAAATGTTTAGTTCTGGATCGAGGGTGATTTAGGTCATGGACGGGGTTCAGACGGGTCGCTTTTGCACGGCTTTTGCTACCAGCTCGGCCCTAGACCTTACGTGGAGTTTCTCGTAGATGTTGTGCAGATGGAACCTGACGGTGTGGACACTGATGAAGAGTTTTTCCGCAATTGATTTGTACGACTGGCCGTCAACGAGACACTGGAGCACCTCGGTTTCCCGCTGCGAGAGTGAGGCTTGAAGATCGATGTCGCTGCCGCCGCGGAAATAGCCGATAACTTTCCTCGCTATCTCCGGCGACATCGGGACCCCGCCACGATATGCCTGACGGATAGCGTCAAGCAATCTTTCCGAAGAGATGTTCTTGACAATATAGCCGACCGCACCATTGCGGATAGACTGGAATACCTTGTCCTCGTCGCTGTAAACAGTAACCATAAGGATCTCGACCCGGGGATAGCATTCCTTTATTATCTGAACACAGTCAATGCCCGACTTGCCCGGCAGTCCGATGTCCATAAGAATTACGTCAGGGACATTCTCTTCAATACTCTTCAAGACATCTGTACAAGTCCGGCAGGCTGCCACGCACTCGAATCCCTCTGAGTGGTTTAGCAGCCAACACAATCCGTTCCGAATTTCATCATCATCCTCGATAATCGTTACGTGAATGACTCGTTCTTCCGGGGACGCTGCTGTCATAGGATATCAGTCTGAATTGTTCCTTGATCTTTGGTCATGAACGGTTTGCAGTATCGTTCGTACAACTCCATCGTAGTTTTCGATTTTAGAATGTTCAACTGAACAAATGTACTGTTACGCGCTGAAAGGAAGCTCTGCGTCAATGGTTGTTCCGATGCCGGATGAAGACTTGAGGCTGAAAACTCCTCCCACCGTTTCAGTCCTCATCTTCATGTTTTCCAGGCCATGGCCAAGAGTTGAGACCGCTCCATCGAACCCGCATCCATCATCCGCGATCATGAGCTTGATGTATTTATCATTCAACTGCATCGTGATGTTCACCTTCTTGCATCCGGAATGCTTTATTGCATTGTTCAAACCTTCCTTGGAGATAAGCAATAAGGCTCTGAGAACTTGTGGATCAACTTTCAAAGACTCAATTCGATCATCGATGTTGAATTCTATGGCGATCCCCTTGGCCTCAGAAATCTCAAAGGCAAAGGAACGGAGTCTCTTCAGAAGATCTCCTACAGTCAGGTTCTTTGGATCGACCGACCAGACAACGTCGCTCATCGAACCGACGAGATCCCTGGCATTTGCTCCAATTCGTTCGACCAGCTTGCGTGCAGAATATCCTTCTTCCATGCCTCGGCCTGCCGCAGTGCCAGAGGCGTAGCGAAGGTTCGTTTCAGTCTGCCGGGCTGCAACTTCAGCCATGATTGCAATCCGGGTGAGACCAGAGCCGATATCGTCGTGGAGATCCTGGGCTATCTTGATCCTGGTCTGTTCCATCTTCTCTTTCAATCCCGCATTCTCCCGCATTTGTGCGATCAGCTTCTTCTGGTCTTCTACTTTTTCAATTTCCATCATACGGGTTTTGTAGCTGAGTGACGTCGTGAATATGATGGTCTCGAGGAAGATACCCACCTGCCCACTTGGCAGGGCGTTCAAATTTGTGTGCAAAATGCCGATATCGAATTGGAAGAAGGTAATCAGTATCCCAATTCCTCCGCCGAGGGCGGCAACCAGGCTTCCTGTCAGGATCAGGGTAACCAGCACTTTCTTATGACCGATCAATTGAAATATCAGTACCAGGCAATAGATGAATATCCCCGAGATGACAATCATGAGAATATCGTCGAGATCACCCGGCGCGTGCAGAACAAATCGCAACGTGGTGTCGACGAGAACATAGACCACTATGAATCGCTCCAGATAAATAAACCGTCTGAAAATCTTTTTATCCAGTTCGCCGAGGTCGAGAAAATAGCGAGCGAACTTCAGATAGAACAGATAAGGAAGGGCGAGTAAAATCGATTTGAGATAAAGCCGTATCGATGGGTAATATTCTAATGGCCAAAAGATATCAACATACCTGTTATACCTGATTAGGAAATACGTCGTTACCAGAATCAGATAGAAAAGATAGAAGAGGTATTCTTTCCTTTTGATACCGATGAGTCGCGAAAAAGCAACGTAGACCATCTGCGACAGCATAAACCCGAAGAACAGCATTTGAAGAAAGCGAAAAGTCCTATTCTCATAATTTCTGCGGTAAAAAGCAGCGAGGAGCGACTTTTTGCTGGAGATACTCACTCGTTCAAATTGAGTATCGTAATCCGGGGTTGAGAACAGACAGACGAAGTACTGGATTGTAGCGTGCGTAGGAATAACAAGTGTAACAGTATTTAATTCAGGAGCGGGAACAGTGATGTTCTTTTCTATGGCGAGCCCACCGCATCGGAGGGCAACTTCCCCGTTTTGAATTTCATAGACGCGTATGACCCCGAAATATCCAACGCGAAGATAAGCCGTTGCAGCGACTGAGTCCAGATTCTCCAGAGAATATTTCAGCCAGTAATGGGCGTGCACGCCGTACTTGTTCACAGCCGCTGAGAGTCCACCCCGCCGATCTGCAAACGTCTTGTCTTTCACATCTTTTAGTGATAAATCCCGGCTGAAGTCCACATAGTAACTCATCGAGGATGTGCACACGACATGAGGCAGACCTCTTATGTCCACCTGAGGGGAAGGAGCGGTCGCGAGTGATTCTTTGCACGTGACCAGACAAAACACCAAGCATAATATGACATTAACTTCGGAGCGTCGCACAGAACGATCTCGTTGGTTCAATAATCAGAGAATCTTCCCGCACTTCTCTCACATTCCTTGCGACTCCATGGACGTACTTCATGCTCGATCGCTGCGAAGGCAATTCGACATGCCAGGCTGGTACGCTATCAATCTACGGATGGATTCTCTCAATCTTCCCTATCGATCCCTCTCTCCTCCTCATATCGACACGAAGATTGACATGAACTGTCTTACCTGCAACTGAACGAATGTTCAGTTCTGGATCACGGGTGATTTACATCATGGATGGGGATCAGACGGGTCTTTTTTGCACGGCTTTTGCCACCAACTCGGCTCGTGACCGGACGTGGAGCTTTTCGTAGATGTTGTGAAGATGGAATCTGACGGTGTGGACGCTGATGAAGAGTTTTTCCGCGATTGATTTGTATGACTGCCCGTCGACAAGACACTGGAGCACCTCGGTTTCCCGCTGCGAGAGAGATGCCGTTAGCCCGCTGCTGCCGCTGTTTCCACGAAAATAGCCGATGACTTTCCGCGCGATTTCCGGTGACATCGGTACCCCGCCGCGATATGCCTCACGGATCGAATCAAGGAGCCTCTCGGATGAAACGTTTTTGACTATGTACCCGACTGCACCGTTTCTTATAGACTGAAATACCTTTTCTTCCTCGCTGTACACGGTTACCATCAGGACTTCGACCCTTGGAAAATTTTCTTTTATAACCTGGACGCACTCAATCCCCGACTTGCCTGGAAGACCAATATCCATGAGTATAACATCAGGAGTGTTTTCTTCGATGCCCCGCATCGCATCTGCGCAGCTCCGACACGCAGCTACGCACTGGAACCCCTCTGAGTGGTTGAGCAGCCAGCAAAGGCCCGTTCGAATCTCATCGTCATCTTCGATAATAGTGACACGTATTACTCTTTCTTCTTGCGGCTGAGTCGACATAGAATGATTGTTTGAACTACTCCTCAAGCTTTGGTCCTGCTGAGATCGTGGTCTCATCAATGCAACTCCATCCTAATTGGTGATTTCAGAAAGTTCAACTGAATAAATGTACAGTTACGCACGCAAAGGGAGCTCTGCCCCGATGATGGTTCCGTTGCCAGATGAAGATTTGATGTCGAATTTCCCGCCTGCCTTTTTAGCTCTCATCCGCATATTTTCCAAACCATGGCCAAGTTTCTGGCTCGCTCCATCGAACCCGCATCCGTCATCCATCAGATTGAGCCGGATACAGTTGTCACTCACTTGCAACGAGACGCTCACTTTCATGCATCTCGAATATTTGATCGCATTGTTTAATCCCTCTTTTGATATGAGCAACAAAGCTCTGAGTATTTGCGGATCGACTTTCATCGACTCAATTTTCTCGTCTGCGTTGAATTCTACGGCGATCCCCTTGGCCTCTGAAATCTCAAAAGCAAAGGACCGGAGTCTCTTCAGAAGATCTCCAACAGTCAGGTTCTTTGGATCGACCGACCATACCACATCGCTCATCGAACCGACAAGCTCCCTCGCATTGGCGCCGATGCGTTCTACGAGCTTGTGTGCGGAATATCCTTCGTCGGAACCGTTGCCCGTCGAAGATATGGCACTGGGGCTGCCGTTGATTTCAGTCTGCCGGGCGGCCACTTCCGCCATAACAGCAATTCGCGTCAAGCCCGACCCGATGTCGTCGTGAAGGTCTGTGGCAATCCTTGCCCGCACTCGTTCGATCTCGAGTAGCCGGTTCACTCTGATCTTAATGACCGTGTAAACCATGGAACCGAGGATGATTGCGGCACCAAAGATAAACCACCACCGCCGCCAGTATGGCGGAACAATGCTGAATGAAAGCGATGCGACATTAGAGCTCTGAATCCCGGAAAGTTCTACTGCCCGTACCCTGAAGGTATAATTGCCCGGCTTGAGAGATACATAGGTCACCGCGTGAGCATGCGGTGCATACCGCCAGCCGTTGTCGACCCCTGCAAGCGAATATCGGTACGCGAGGTCTTTGCCGTCTCGTAAACTGATCCCCGCAAACACAAAAGTCACTGTGTTCTTGTTGTATGCCATCCGAGCATTTTGAGTTATGGGGAGTTCTTCTCCATTGACGAGAAACCTCGCAAGTTTGACGACTGGATGAGATCTCGTGAAATTCTGCCTGGCTAAGTCGTTTATCGTCGTACCCGCGTCGGTGCAAATCCATTCCAGACGGGAATTGCTCACTCCCAGAGAATAAACAGGGACCCTTTCTCCGGCCAGATGAAGACTCCGATTGCCGGGATCATCGATCGTTATTCTCTGGACTCCAAGCTGGGTACCAACCATGATCCCTTTTTCACCATCTCTGCATATTGCCCACACGCCGTTGCTGATGAGACCGTCTTGCGCAGTAATATTTTCAAATCTGCCGTCACGCATTATCGACAGACCTCCGAACCTGGTACCAATCCAGATGTTGCCTTTCGCGTCGTCAGCGATCGCCCGGACCGAATTATCCGCCAAGCCGTCGGCGACGGTGTATAGGCGAGTCGAAAATTCCTTTGTGAAGGGATGAGAGATTTCGGCCAGTCCACCCAGGTATCCGCCAAACCAAAGGTTCCCACTGGAATCTTCAAACATTGCACGGATGGATTTGTCCGGAAGGTTTTGTGTGATAAGCTTAACCGCTCCTTCATCTTTTCCAGGATTTGCATCCACCATAAGTAAGCCGATTCCGTTCAAGCTGCACCAGATTCTGTTTTCTCTATCGACCATGAAACACAGGAATGTATTTGGGCGAAACCATCTTGCAGCCGAGTATGTCCCCCCATATCTCAAGACAGATGGACCGTACAACTTTGGTTGGATCACGAATGACCGGAACGCGCCGGTCTGGGAACATAGCCAGATGTTCGACCCGTCCGTAATCCGAAAAGAGAGAATTGGGTGCCTCAACCTGAGCCGGTCAAATGTGTGAAGATAGTCGGCAATACCACCCGACCTGTCACGCCAGACTTCTAACAAACCCTTTGCGGTGATAGCCCAGATATGACCTTGGTCATCAGATGCGGCTTCTGAGTTGTCAATCACCTGCCATGACACACCGGTTTTGAACGTACCTGTATTCTGATTGCCGAGTTTACAGAGGCTGCCGCTTCCGAGCCATAGGTCGCCCTCCGTGTCATACAGTCCCGAGAACACATTATTGCTCGGGAGTCCGTTCAAAGTCGTGTAATGGATCGGCGACTCGGTACCGAATCTTTTTTGGTCAACCTTGTACAACCCGTCACTCCCTCCAATCCAAAGATTGCCACGACCATCATCCAGAAGAAATGTCGCGGGAACTGAGGTAGCGGCGACCATCGCTTTGTTATCGGAATAGTCAACTATGGTTCCATTCGAGAGGCCCAACCATAGCTTTTTGAGCTTACCTAACGCGTAGACGCTGACCGCGGAGCTTTTCATCCACCTGTCCGTCAAGAAATGGGTCTCACCGTTAGCCAGGTTATAACTAGTCAAGCTGCCGTACGAGTCAAGAATTAAGAGACTATCTCCTTCACAGCTTACCTGGTTGAAAGGCCTTCCTGAAAATTTCCTGGCGACACGCGATGAGACACCTCCTACAAGCATGAAGACACCGTCTGCAGTTGCGCAATAAAGTGTGCCATCATCGCCCTGCGAAATTGAGTTGACCCTTTCCGACCAATCGCTGTTCCCTAGTTTGTAATTTGAGAACGCCCCGTTTGCAAATCTGCTCACCCCGCCGCCCAGGGTCCCAATCCACATCACTCCCTTATGGAAACGGTCCTCAACAATGCAGTTCACCCAGCTTGAGGCGAGACCATTCACAACAGTATAGTTCTTGAAGACCTCTCCGTCATAGACGCTTATTCCGTCAGTGGTGCCGATCCACAAGTTGCCATAAGAATCCTGGTACAGCGTGGTTATCCCGTCTGAAAGTAGTCCCTCTCTAACCGTATATGACCTGAATGGGAGCAGCTGGCCATAAGCTATTCCCATTGTGGAGATTCTGAAAAAAACAAAGGCAAGGAGACCTCGACGAACCCACCGGGCGGTCATTCGATGCAAGACAGAACTTCTCTTCTCCTTCATGGTTCTCCTGCTTCTCTCTTCGTCCTCTTCACCGGAAAAATAGCATTCGTACAGAACAACAGCAAAGAATTACGAATAAACAAGTCGCAGATACCCGACTATGTTATGAAATGACGCTTCCGACCTGAAATCCGACATAGGAGGGAGGAGTTGGCTGAAAACGGGAGTGTTTCGTCGAAGCAGGTGGTCAATGGGAAAAGGGGAGCGGAAGTCGGCGAGCTGATGATGAAGTTGAAGGGGGACGTCT
>JAJYIT010000006.1 GCA_021789975.1 Bacteroidota bacterium | reverse complement strand
TCATCAACCTAATCGAACGACAAAGGACAGTAGTCACTTGACATTAACCACGATTTTGTTCTTATTCAATTTGGATCAAAGATGGGGAGCAGTCAGGTTACTCTTTCTACTAATATAACATTGGACCGCTTTTTGGGGGGCAGGTCAACAGGCCACCGAGAAAGAGAACATCCTTATCCAGGAACTTCATACAGCCTGATTCATGCGTGAATGCAATTCTGCAACCGGTAGTTCTCGAAACTGTAACGTCCGCGCCATCATGCTTCAACGTCATAATTATCTGGTGGTAATCTGGAAGGAGATATTGATAGTGAGCGGTGGCGATCGCCAAATACTTCCCGTTGCAATCTCCAGCTGTTATTCGTTGAGAGGTAGATACTCTATACAGCTCTTTGAACCCGACCCCGTTGAATATATAGACGGCCCTTTCTGAGAAGACGTATAATTCGCTTGGAGAAACAATAGAAACAAAGTTTGCCCCGGAGTAATCAGGAATCGGATACTCGGATACTCTGATGCGCGGAGGCGGAGGTGAGGCATGATGTGCTTTTGCATGGACCTCAACATTTGAGATGAACAGGCGTGGTTTGACCTCCTTGCACCCGCTCATCCACGCTGCAACGGCAGCGATAAAGCAAACGGAATATACGTATCTCAGTTTTGCCCCCGCAAATTCTTTCCTTCGAATACAGTTTAGTGAAAAGTAGATTTTTGGGCAAGTGTTTCGGCGGTGCTTGTGTGAGGACTCTACTGGAAATCCGGCAGACTCTTCGAATTATGAAAATCATAGAGGCAGAAGTAGCTTCTCGGTAATGATAAATCAGTTCATGACACCCTGACTATCTTATCGCTTGATTCTTCTCCATGATCGCCCTCCGAATTTCCTCCGCCACTTCTACCGGACTCTTTCCCGTCGCCTCTATCCAGATAATCCTACTGTCTTTCCTGAACCATGTCATCTGACGCTTTGCGTATCGCCGGGTGTTCATCTTGATCAGCGCGACCATCTCTTCAAATTTGATCTCGCCTCGCAGGTACTTGATCGTCTCCATGTATCCTGTGGTCTGCAGAGAATTCAACGACGGATCAATTCCTCGTCCAAGGATCGCCCTCACTTCCTCAACTAACCCTGCCTCGATCATGTCGTCTGTGCGCGCCTCTATCCGACGGTACAGTACTTTCCGCTCCATCGTGATTCCGAACTGGATGGTTGTGAAGTCGGGCGGATCAGGAAGCTCTTTCCGTAAATCGGATATGCGCTTTCCGGAAGAATAGAAAACTTCCAGTCCCCTAAGTACCCGTTTGAAATTTCCCGGAACCAATCCGTCAGCAGCACCCGGGTCAACACGCTTCAACTCTTCCAACAGCTTCTCGCGTCCTTCAACTGCGAGCCGTTGTCTCAATGTAAGACGTATTTCAGGATCTACCTCAGGCGCCAAGAACAATCCATCGATCAATGCACGCAGATACAGACCTGAGCCGCCGACAACGATCGGAGTTTTCCCTCTATCAAATATCTCGAGGATTGCAGACCTTGCGAGTGCCGCATATCCACCTGCACTAATGGTTTCTTCCAGCGGGACGATGTCCACAAGATGATGCGGAACCATCCTTCTCTGTTCCGGCGTAGGCTTGGCCGTACCAATATCTATAAGCCTGTGGATCTGGCGAGAGTCGGCAGAGATTACCTCTCCGTCGATCAGCTTCGCGAGCTCAACGCCGGTATCTGTTTTGCCGACGCATGTCGGACCCACAACGGCAATTACAATTTTTAACTGTCGATATTCCAACTCTACCCCTCCCGACAAATGATCTTCAGCTTTGACTGGAGGATGAGTCATCCCCCGAATTCCGTTCTGATGGCCAACCCTCCTTGCCAATCAGCGGAACAAACTTAAAATCAGAAAGGTCAGTAATCTCAAAATCATTCCTGTCGCTCAGTTTCGTAATGACTTTCATCTGCTGAAATTCATGTGAACCGACAGGCACCACCAACCTTCCTCCGACCCTCAGTTGTTCAACCAGCGGTTTTGGAATGTCGGGAGCACCTGCTGCGACGACTATCCCGTCAAATGGGGACAGTTCTCTCCACCCCGTTGAACCGTCGCTCAGCTTGGAAATATATCTAACGCCGAGGCCTTCGAGGACGTTTCGGGCCCCCTTTAGCAAGGACGGGATCCTCTCTATTGTAAAGACTCTCACTCCCATCGCCGACAGAACTGCCGCCTGATAGCCGCTGCCCGTCCCGATTTCCAATACCTTGTCCCCATCACCGACGTGCAGGGCTTCTGTCATCACGGCTACGGTGAAAGGTTGAGAAATTGTCTGCCCCTCCCCGATAGGAAGTGCTGCATCATCGTAAGCGTGATTGCGAAGAGGAAGAGGAACGAACAAGTGCCTTTCCACCTGAGCCATTGCCTTCAGAACCTGCTGATCGGCAATGCCTCTTTCGATGAGAAGCTTCACCATGTCGTCGCGAGCTTCCGCGTATCTATCAAGGAGTCGGGTTTTTGTCATTGCTCCATCTAAATGATTTCACATAGACTGCCACGAATCTGAGAATGTCTAAAACCCGAATGTTGCTTTTCGAGTCGTTGTAAATCGCTTTAATCGGGACGGACCCTATCTTAAATCCCGATAGAGCAGCTTTAATAAGGATATCAGATTCGTAATCATAGTACCTGCAATGCGAATCGACAACCTTCAAAACCTGCGCCTTATACAACCTGTAGCCGCACTGGCTGTCCGGAATTGTGATACGAGTTCTCCACGAAATCATTCTCGATGTAATTGTATTTGATAGTAGTCTGTGAGAAGGCATTCTTTTCGAATCCGCCATCCTGTCACCTACCACGACATCGCAATTTTTCGAAGCCGCGATAAAGGCAGACAGTTCCGAGGGATCATGTTGAAGATCTGAATCCATGGTAACGATCAAGTCGTACCCGAGCTCGAGTATTTTTACGACGGCATCCCTCAGGGCAGTCCCCTTCCCACGCTTCTCGCTGTGCTTAAGGAGCCATACTCCCAACTCGCGGGCTACAGATTCAGTGCGGTCTGAAGATCCATCATCCACTACAAATATATCTTCCCTCTTTACATAATTCGATAATCCTGATATCAATCCCGACAGTGTCCTCTCGGCATTATGTGCCGGGATGGCAACCGCGACATTAGGCATCCTCGGTTGCCCGTTTCAGGATGGATTTGGCAGCCTTGTCGGAAGGCCGGGGAAGTGTTTCTTTCAAACGACGGCGCAGACCTTCGGGCGAGAGCCCTCGCAACAGTGCGCCATCTTCCGCAATAGAAATCGTGCCTGTTTCTTCCGAGACCACAACCACAAGCGCGTCAGTCTGTTCGGAGACTCCCAGTGCTGCGCGGTGCCTCATCCCGAGAACATATTCGCTAATCTTAGTGGTGGCGCTCAATGGAAGTGTACATCTTGCCGCTTCAATTGTGTCGCCGCGAAGAACAACAGCTCCGTCATGAAGAGGAGCCTTCGGATTGAAAATTGTAACAAGTAGTCCTTTAGACACTTTAGCTCTGATCTCTTCCCCTGTTTCAATTATGGTACGCAGAGCACTACCGCGCGCGATCACCATTAGCGCCCCGTGCTGCCGATTGCTCAGCTCCGCTGCAGCATCTGCAATGTCGTCAACAGTTTCGCTAATGTCGATGTGGATAAAAAACCTGATAAAACTGTTCTTTCCAAAATAGAGGAAGAGCCGTCTCAGCTCAGGTTGGAAGAGCACTATGAAGGCAATTACCCAGATGTTGGTGAGAGTACCCAGCAGCCAACCCAATGCACGCATCCCGAGCGCCTGGGCTGCAAATGACAGCGCGACAATCATCAACAAGCCGATGAAGATCTGCGCAGCAACAGTCCCACGCATAATCTGATAAAGCTTGTAGAAAATGAAAGTAACTATCCCGATGTCGAGAATGTCGATCAGAGAAACGGTTATGAATCCGATGTGAAATAGTTCCATCTTCATTTACCCAACGGGAACATTCTAACCTTTAGCTCCGATTCCCTAATTCGGCACAGCCGAAACGAAAGAGCAACGCCCGCTAAACACATGAACAACAGTAAACGAAATAATCGGAAAAACCGTTCCGCGCATTTGGGGCGCTTCGTGGGAAACATTCTTTGCCTTAATTGTACGGATCTCATTTGCGGAGGCCTAAATGAGCGTTTTGCGCCGGTAACAGCAGCTCCGCGAGCATGGCGCATTCTATAAACTTCCAACGATGAACGCCACAAATCTGAAATCGAAAATTGCGAATGTGTGAAAATCCTCGCCTCGCTATCTTCATGTTTTCTATATCTTTGAATCTTGGCCATTCAAGTATGTTCAGAGTTTCAAGCCTAGAATATCTGATTTACATTCCCCGTCTTCGGATCGCATCTGCAACAAGCGACACTCTTCGCATCTCCCGGATGTCGTGGACACGTACGATATCGGCGCCATGAAGTATGCTGGCCGTGACAGCCGCTGCAGTTCCCTCGAGCCTTGACTCAGCCGGTACGCCGATTATTTTCCCGATGAATGATTTCCTGGACACCCCGATAAGAATCGGCACGCCGATCCTTCGGAACTCGTCGAGTCTGTCTATAATCTCCAGATTGTGATCAACCGTCTTGCCGAATCCAATTCCCGGATCGATCATTATTTGGCGAATTCCCTTCTTCCTTGCCTTTTCAACTGATTCCGCAAGGGACTCGCATACGTCAGAGACAACGTCGCGGTATTGCGGATTCATCTGCATGTCCTTTGGTGTCCCCTTGATATGCATCAGGATTACGGATGCGTTATTTGCGCATATGACATCAGCCATCTCGCTGTCGAAACTCATTCCGCTTATGTCGTTAACGATGCTCGCCCCCGCCTTCAGTGCCTCCAGTGCGACCCTCGACTTGTACGTGTCCACCGAGACCGGAACGTCGATCTTCTGTCGAACTTTGTTGATTACCGGGATGACTCGGCGCAGTTCTTCGTCAACCGAAACGACATCAGCACCGGGACGTGTTGACTCACCTCCGACATCGATAATATCCGCGCCATCTTTGCTCATCTGGAACGCGTGCAGGATAGCATCGGTTTGATCAAAAAACCTGCCGCCGTCTGAAAATGAATCGGGCGTTACGTTTAAAATACCCATAAGGTAAGTACGCAGCCCAAACTCAAAAGCTCTGCCGCCAATTGTGTACACAGCCGTCGGTGAGGTTACGTTTCCCATGTAACGTTAATATAACATCCGGAGTGCGGAATTTCATTACTCCGGCTATCGGGGTAAAAGGCACTAACGACTAATCTCTGTGATGCTGAATGCCTATCTCAGCTGATGATAATTATTGCGCCCAACCCTGCGATTTACTTTCAACCTGTGTCCTGATGTAATGAGATCGCGCCACTATGTGCTGCACTTCCCTCTTTGGAAATCACGAACCGTTAATTTAGCTTTGAAGGCAAAAACCGAATAAAGCACAAATGGACGAGAACGACCGCCAATCTCCGGAAGATTCATTCGAAGGTACACAAATCAGAGTCTTGAGATACACCCTGATATACGTGCTGGTGTCTTTTGCCTGGATCTTTGGCTCTGACGAAATCGTGCGACTTACAGTCAGTAATCCTTCAGCTATAACCTGGATCTCAATCTTCAAGGGCTGGCTCTTCGTCGTTGCAACCGCCACAGTCCTATATGTGTTGATGAAACGACTCGCGCGCTCCGTCAGCCGATACGAGAAGTCGTATGAAATAGTGTTCAACCATGCGTCCGACTCGATATTTCTGGCAGACGGCTTTGGGAACATTCTGGACGTTAACGACAAAGCTGAAGAGCTTCTCGGATACTGGAAAAACGAGATTCTCCAAATGAGGATACCACAATTTCTCTATCCGTGGGAGGAGAGTAGTACTGCAACAAACACAGATCTGCTGAAAACTGGAAAGCCTATCCTCGCAGAAAGGTCGTTCATCAGGAAAGACGGCAGAAAGATCATGCTTGAAACCAGCATACAGTCATTGCCGGATGGTAGAATACTCGCAATCGCACGCGATGTTACAGAGAGAATGCAATCGGAGGAAGAACTCAGGAGAGAGGAGCAAAGGCGGCACCAACTCGAACGACAGCTTATGCAGTCACAGAGGGTTGAGAGCCTGGGTGCGCTGGCAAGCGGAATCGCACACGATTTCAACAACATTCTAAGCATCATCGGAGGGAATGCGGCACTTCTCCCAAAACGTGTTGCGGATCCAGAAAAGTTTGCCAAGAGCATCGAAGATATTTCCTCCGCATCGGATCGCGGGGCTTTCCTCGTAAAACAATTGTTGACTTTCGCGAGAAAAACTGGAAGTGTTTTCGAAACGGTGCAGGTGAATGACATTGTCCATGAAATCGCCGGCGTCCTGCGCGAGACATTTCCAAAAAACATATCCATCTTAGAAAACCTGGGGGCAAATCTTCCCAAGATAGTCGGCGACCCGGTTGGGTTGCATCTGGCACTTATCAACCTATGTTTGAGCGCAAGAGACACGATGCCGAAAGGCGGTACTCTTACCTTGACGACTTCCGGCACGGAACAAGAACAGGGACATGGCCGTCACGACGAATCCAAACCAAGGAATTTCGTAGAGATAAAGATTTCTGACACCGGAACGGGCACTGATGACAACATCAGAAAGAGCCTGCTGGAACCATTTGCAGTGTCGGGTCTCGCAGACAATGAAACCAGCTCAGCACTTTCCCTGGTCCATTCAATAATTCAAAGCCATCAGGGAAGGATTACGCTGACAACGGAGCCGGGAAAGGGAACCACTTTCACCATCGACCTTCCTTCGATAGATCGAGGAGAACACGCCCGCGATTCGCAGGTCGAACACAAGCCATTGCTTCTTGACGGTGACGAGACTGTCTTGCTTGTAGAGGATGAGGAAATGTTAGCGGACATAGTAAGATCGTCGCTCGAAGCAAGAGGGTACAAAGTTCTTTATGCACCGGATGGCGAAGAGGGATTGCACATTTTCTCGCTGCACCGCACCGAGATAGCTGCCGTAATAACTGATCAGGGACTTCCTGGAATGGAAGGTACCGAGTTCATAAGGCGTTTGAAAAGTATAGATTCAAGTGCAAGGGTAATACTGGCGAGCGGATTCATAGACCCGGAAACCAGGGCTG
Source organism: Bacteroidota bacterium (assembly GCA_021789975.1). Taxonomy (GTDB): domain Bacteria; phylum Bacteroidota; class Ignavibacteria; order Kryptoniales; family JAKASW01; genus JAKASW01. The sequence goes on along the minus strand of JAJYIT010000006.1, from coordinate 156,332 downwards.
AGATGTTGAAAGCCGGGGCAGATTCGTTCATGCAAAAGCCCTATTCCCCGGCGGATGTGTTGAAGACTGTCAGAAGGATAATCGACGGAAAGACATGACCCTCTGCTCGTGTAATGCCTTACTGAAAGGGTTAGAGTTAACGTAAAGGCAGTGTGGTATGGAACTGCTGAGAACACATAAGCACGCAAAGACGAACATTTAGGATGTTAAGACTTGGCGCACTTTGCGAGCATGGCGGTTAGAATAGCACCAGATATTGCCTCTCGCAGGTGAGGTATTACCTGCTCCCGGCCACAAGCCTTGTTATTCCAGCGGCCAGTACTTATTTTGGTTAAAGTTCATCTAACAAAAAGGAAGGTGATAGACTTGGTCGGCGTCATTGTCCAAGAAAATGAGCCGATCGACAGAGCACTGAGGCGATTCAAGAAAAAGTATGAGCGCTCCGGAATTCTCAAAGAGTTCAAGAAACGGACATACTTTACTAAGCCCTCAGTACGCAAGAGAATGAAGCGGGTAAAAGCAATTCGCCGCTCTCAGAAGCTTGCGTCAGAAGTCGGTTGATACGGAAATGTCCCGCCATCTGGCGGGACATTCTCTTTTAGAGCAACCCAAGAGTCGGTTTGAATTCAGGCGGTCTTCGGACTTTCGTCGCCTGCTCAAATGCATAGGCCATCCTGATGAGGGCAGGCTCACTCCACGCTCTCCCAAAGAAGGAAATTCCGATGGGGAGACCGGACACGAACCCTGCCGGTACAGTTATGCTCGGATAGCCCGCCACGGCAGCGGCCTGTGAACTCCCGCCGAGGAAATGATCGCCGTCAACCAGGTCGGTCTTCCACGCAGGCGCGTCGGTCGGCGCCACCAACGCATCAAGCTTGTATTTGTTCATCACGAAATCGATCCCTTCCGTCCGCGATAATCTGCGGCACTTCGCCAGTGCGTCAAGATATTTCTTATCAGTCAATTGCCCTCGCGCCTCCGCTTCCAGGAAAATTCCCTGTCCGAAGAATTTCATCTCAGTGTCTTTGTGCTTGTCATCGAAATCAATGATGTCTTTCAGCGAATGGACAGGCGCGGAGGGACCGACCCATTCAAGATACTTCTCCATACCGGTCTTGAGCTCATACTGAAGGACGATATTCTCTGCATTACCCAGCTTTGCAAGTGATTTGATGTCCGCCGGATCGACAAGAATGGCACCGTTGTGCTTGAGGACTTCCAGCGCTCCATCGATGATTCTGTCGACTTGCGGCAGGAATCCAAAGTAACCGCGGACGACACCCAACCTTGCACCCTTGATGCCGGAGGCGTCAAGGAATTTCGTATAGTCTTTGTGAAACTTTCCTTTGCTCGCCTTGCTCGCTTTATCTTCGGTATCCACTCCCACCATGGCTCCGAGCAGTGTCGCGGCGTCACGCACGTTCCGACACATCGGACCGGCAGTATCTTGCGTGCGAGATATCGGCACTATACCGGTCCGGCTGACAAGCCCGACGGTCGGTTTTATACCCACGATACCGTTGATGGAAGACGGGCTGACTATGGAGCCATCGGTCTCGGTTCCAATTGCAACTGCGGTCAGGTTAGATGTTGCGGCAGCAGCGGATCCGGAGCTCGAACCCGACGTATTCCGGTCCAGAGCATAGGGATTTCGAGTAAGACCGCCTCTTCCACTCCAACCACTCGTGGAGTGATTCGACCTTATGTTAGCCCATTCGCTCAGATTCGTTTTTCCGAGAACGACAGCACCCGCTTTTCGAAGCTGCTGTACCACAAAAGAGTCTCTCTCCGGTTTAGATCCAACCATGGCAAGTGAACCTGCAGTGGTCATCATCTTGTCGGCAGTGGAAATGTTGTCTTTAATGACCACTGGTATTCCGTGCATCGGTCCACGAGCACCTTTTTCTTTTCGTTCCCTGTCAAGTTCATCGGCAATCTTCGGTGCATCGGGGTTCAGCTCGATGATACTGTTGATGGTGGGTCCGTGCTTGTCTATTTCGTCGATACGTTTGAGATAATGTTCTGCAATCGAGCGTGCGGTGTACTTGCCGGACTTCATCCCATCCTGCAGGTCACCCACAGTTATCTCGTCGAACTCGGATGGCGCCACGTTGGACTGAGGTTGTATTAAGGTTGTTCGACGCGCTAAAGACGGAAATACCGCAGCAGCGAGGCCAGCTGCCGCAGTGGTTTTCAAGAGCTTGCGCCGGCTGAGATCAGTATCGCTCTTCTTCATCAACAACTCTCCTTTGTGTTTAATGTAGTATTGGGGGGAACAACGATGGGCAACTTTTCCTTGATGTCGGATGTCTGGCTGACTCCATTTGTGTATCGACCATTGGTCACATGTTAGCCATGCCGACATTTAAATTCAACCGGTGGGCAGTCCAAAAGGAATATCGGGGCAGGTACCAACGCTTGAAGTCACAACGAAGCGTGGCATGGATGTTTCATCTTTGCAATGGAAGCGGAAATGCCGCAGGGTACCCGCCATTCCAGGCGGGGGATTCCACTTACCCCGCTGGATAGCGAGGCTATCTTATACCGAACATCGTCACCGAATTCTGTGCCCAGGCAAGAACCGGCGAGAAATAGAGCATCAAGAGAATGTTCGGCACTACGAGAAGCGTCATAAGGAGGTTCGTCCCGAAATCGAAAGACACTCGCGATGTTTCGACCGGTTGCTGCAAGTACATGTTCTTTACAACTTTCAGGTAATAGTACAAGGAGACGACGCTGTTGAGAACACCGACTATTGCAAGCCAGATATAATTAGTGTGGATCAGAGCAGCGAAGAGATAAAATTTCCCTATGAAGCCGAAGGTAGGAGGAATACCGGTGAGTGAAAATAAAAATACGGTCAAGGCAAACGCAACGTATGGTGATCGGTACCCGAGGCCTTTGTAGTCATCAATGTTTTCCGTGTGGTACTTGTTGGCAACCAGCATCACGACGTAGAAAGCACCCAGGTTCATCAGAAGATAAGCCACAAAGTACATCAGCATCGCCGATATACCCTGATCGCTCAATGTCACAAATCCCATAAGGATGTAACCGGCATGAGCAATGCTCGAATATGCCAGCAGTCGCTTTATGTTCGACTGCCACAGTGCAACGAGATTTCCGACGGTCATCGTTAGAACCGAGAGCGCAGCTATTATGTCAGTCCACCTAAATCCCCTAAAAATTTCCCACATGCCGGCGACAACCGGCTGCGCCGCAACATCGATGAATCCGATCTTAAAGAACCTGATCAGCATCGCAAAGCCCGCAGCTTTTGATGTAACAGAAAGGAATGCAGTGACGGTAATCGGCGCACCTTCATAAACGTCCGGAGTCCAGAAGTGGAAAGGCACCGCGCTGATTTTGTATCCTAAACCAACAAGGATGAGAACGATTGCGATCAACAGCGTAATTTTCTGAATGCCGCCCATCGCGATTGCCTGGTTGAACGCATACAGGTTGGTCTCGCCGGTCATCCCGTAGAGGAGAGAAATCCCATAGAGCATCAGACCCGACGAAAAGGCGCCGTAGATTACGTACTTGAGAGATGCCTCGTCTGCCCGCGCGCTCTCTTTCGTGAACCCGGATAGGATGTAAGACGAAATACTCACCAGTTCCAGCGAGAGGTACATCATCAGTAAATTCGTGGAGCCAGCCATGAAGAATGCGCCGATAGTCAACGAGATAATGAGACTAAAATACTCGGCATACTTAGTGGAGGCTGCTTCCAGTTCACGGCTTTGCAGCGAAAAGAGTATAATCAGGATACCGGCAACGAGGAAAATGATTTTGAAGAACCAACTGAAAGGATCGACTGCGTACATCCCGCTGAAAACGAGTTCGTCGGTGCCAATCTGATTGAATACGAAGATGCCTGCTATCACGAATCCAAGAAGCGCCATATAAGCCGGCAGGTACTTCGAACGCCGCTTTCCGACGATTGCCGTCAGCAGCGTCAGGACGAAGAAGATCGCAAGAATTGTCTCAGGTAGTATGTAGCTGAAACTTTGATATATTGTCTGTGCCATTTTATCTCACATTTCGGATATCGGACGGCGGATTTCGAGTTGACAAATTTGCTGTTGGCTTTTGAGTACCCTGTACAGATTCGGAATCCGAAATTCACAACTCGAAATCACTTTGTCGCCACCAGCCCACTGCCGGCTTTCTGCACGAATTCAACCAGGTGATTCAACGAAGCATTCATCGGGTGCAGCATTATGGACGGGAAGATTCCGAGCAGGATTACCACGACCATCAGCGGGACGAACGCCACGAGTTCCCTTCCATTGACGTCCGGTAGTCCTTTCCACTTATCGGGTAGTTGCCCAAGGAACACTCGTTGAAGAGCCCAAAGCATATAGCCCGCGGTCAAAACGATCCCGATGCTTGAGAAAATCGCGACCCACTGGAACGATTGGAACGCACCGAGGTAGGACAGCATCTCGCTGACAAATTCGCTGAGGCCCGGGAGCCCGATTGCAGCAAAGAATGCAACCGTCATCACGCCGGTGTAGACAGGCATCTGGTTGGCGAGGCCACCGAATGCGCTCAAGTCACGCGTATGTGCACGATCATAGATTACCCCGACCACAAGGAAGAGCATCGCAGTGACTATGCCGTGGTTGAACATCTGAAGCACGCCGCCGGCAACTCCCTGAGTATTCAATGCTGCAATACCGAGGAGCACAACGCCCATGTGACTGATGCTTGAATAAGCTATCATCTTCTTGAAGTCCGTCTGTGCCATCGCACACAATGCACCGTAGACAATGTTTATAAAACCGAGAATGGCCAATGGGAACGCAAACTTCAACATGGCATCGGGGAAGATTGGAAAGCTTATTCGTAGAAAACCGTAGGTCCCCATTTTAAGAAGGACGCCTGCCAGGATGACACTAATAGCAGTAGGCGCTTCCACGTGAGCATCAGGCAGCCAGGTGTGGAACGGAAAGACCGGCACTTTGATGGCGAAGCCGATAAACAAGGCGATGAATGCAACGTATCTCCAGTATGTTCCGAGTCCGCCGAGCAGTGAATTCGGATCGAAATTTTTCGCATTCATAAAATCCAGCATATTGAACGTATGCATCATCTGACCAGTAGTCGGATCCTTGACGCTGACACTGAAATAAAGTCCAAGCATGACAAGGAGTATCAATACCGATCCGAGCAAGGTATAAAGGAAAAATTTTATTGCGGCGTATTCTCTTCTTGGTCCGCCCCATATACCGATCAGGAAATACATCGGCAGCAGCATCAACTCCCAAAAGACGTAGAAGAGAAACATGTCGAGAGCCACGAAGACACCCATCATGCCCGTGTCGAGAAGCAGGTAGAGGGCAAAGTATCCCTTCTGCGCTTTGTTGATGTTCCATGATGCGATCATACCGACGAACGAAATAATCGCCGTAAGGATCACCATAGGAAGACTGAGTCCATCTATTCCGAGGAAATAGTCGACAGCCACATGCCCGAACCAACCCACACCTTGCAGATCGATCCATCTTGTCTTCTCAATGAACTGAAAACCGCTCGCGTCATTTATTCCTGATAAAGATGGGTTGAAGTTTATCCAGATCAGCACCGCGAACACGAGTTGAAGAACCGTGGCAGCCAGAGCCGTCCACTTCATAGCGGTTGTATTTCCCCTTGGAATCAGAAGGACGACGACCATCCCCAATACCGGGAGGAAAGTAATCCATGTCAGAAACCCAATACCAAGGAATTGATACTGCATTATTCCTCCAATTAAAACTGTCTAAATGCGAAAAAGATTATTAGGACGCCGAGCAGGGCGAATACGATATATGTTTGAACTTTCCCGGTCTGAACCCGCCGCACGCCTTTTCCAAGTAATCCCGTAAACCAGGCAGAGAAATTTACGAGGCCATCAACCACATAGTGGTCAAACTTTCCACTTAGCGAAGATGCCCCGCGCGTGAAAGCGGCGGCACCGTTTACTATGCCGTCAATGACGTGTCCGTCAAACCAGGCGAATGCTTTGCTGACTCCGACAGTTCCGGCGACAACAGTAGCGCCATATAGCTCGTCGAAATACCATTTATTCAAGAGAAATGTGTAAACCGGTTTCACAGATTGTTTCAGCTTTTCGGCATCGACCTTCTTCCACTGGTAGACCACAAATGCGGCGAGTATGCCGAGGAATGCCAAGGTGAGAGATAATCCCATGCCGACGTAGTGACTCTCTTCGAGTGCCTCACCGTAGTAAGTAACGCTCCTGGTTTGGTTTCCCATCTGAGGGAGGGTGTTCGGCGTCGATGGGACAGATGCTGTTTCAACCGGAACAGGATTGTCCCATCCGCGAGTCTGTGCCGCAGGAACTACTGATTCCGGTTTAACAACGGACTTCATAACCCAGGATGACTCAGGACTGAACGGGTTGAATGTGTAGAAGACAAATAAAGAGAGTGCGGCCAGGACCACGAGCGGTATCGTCATGACAGCCGGCGACTCCTTGGCATGTTCAAACTTGTGATGATCGCGCGGCTCACCATGAAAGGTCATTATGATCAAACGGAACATATAGAAAGCCGTTAGAAAAACGACGCCGTAACCGAGTATCGGGATTATGTAATTCCCGCTCAGCATCCCGTATGCCAGCGCGCCGCCGAGTATACTATCCTTGCTCAGGAAACCTGACGTGAAAGGGATACCTGAAATGGAAAGACTGAATATCACAAACGCCCAATAGGTGATCGGCATTTTGCGGCGGAGGCCTCCCATTCTTCTCATGTCCTGCTCGTGGTGCATCGCGTAAATGACGGATCCCGAGCCAAGGAACAAACCGGCTTTGAATGCGGCATGCGTGACGAGGTGAAAAAATCCCGCCGAGAACGCTCCGACGCCAAGGCCTAAGATCATGTATCCGAGCTGGCTGATAGTGGAGTACGCCAGGACCTTCTTTATATCGTTTTGCGTGATCGCAATCGTCGCGGCGAGGAACGCCGTTACCGCACCGATATAAGCGATGACCGTTAACGCATCCCCGGTTAACATCGGGTAGACTCGCGCCACCAAATAAACTCCGGCTGCTACCATCGTCGCAGCATGGATAAGTGCGCTGACTGGGGTCGGTCCTTCCATGGCGTCAGGAAGCCACACATGCAGCGGGAACTGCGCTGACTTTCCGACGGCACCACAGAATATCAGAATACCCGCTGCAGTTAAGAGTGGCCCTGACAATTGTCCTGCCGCGATTCCTTTGAATATGCCGCTGAAAAGAACCGTATGCAGAGAAGTGAAGACAATCATGATACCGATGAAAAATCCTACGTCTCCAACCCTGTTGACTATGAAAGCTTTCTTGCCTGCATCGCTCGCAGATTTCTTCTCATACCAGTGACCGATAAGGAGATAAGAACTGATCCCCACCAGTTCCCAGAATACGTACATCATCAGAATATTGTTGGACAGAACAATACCGAGCATCGAGAAACTGAAGAAGCCGAGGTATGCGTAGTACCGGATATACCGGATATCGTCCCGCATATAACCGAACGAGAACAGGTGAACCAGCGAGCTGATGAGCGTGACCACAACCAGCATGATGGCGGTGATATTGTCAATCGCTATCCCGATGTCAAGGACAAATCCGGGATGCCCCACTATTGCCCCGATATCGATCCACCTGAACGTCAGATCGAGTGTTCCGAGGTGTAGAATGAAAATCTTCTCGATCATAATGTAGAGAGAAAAGGCGAGCGAAAGGAAAAGTATTCCCGTTTCCACCAGATCTAGCCGAGGAATCTTCTTGCCAAAAAATATCAGAAGCGTGAAGCCTGCAAGCGGCAGGAACAGGACGGCAATGGCAAGATTCAACAATGTCGTGTCAATGGGAGACATTCTTCAAATTCTCAATTCTGAATTTCGAGTTTCAAAATGGAGCTATTTTCTTTTTTGAATTCAAAATTCATGATTCAACATTCGCAACTATATTCAATTCTTCAGCTTATCGACTTCATCAACATTCACGGTATCGAGCTGCTGATGTATGTTGAGGACAATTGCCAGAAGTATCGCGGCCTCGGCAGCGGCAAGGATAATCACAAATAACGCGATAACCTGACCGGTCAGGTTCATCAAACCGAACCTGGTGAATGCCACGAAGTTCAGGTTGGCCGAATTCAGGATTAGTTCAATTCCCATCAACACCATTATGGCATTCTTTCTTGTGACAACACCATATATGCCGAGCGAGAAAAGGATGGCGCTGACGACAAGAAAATCAGTCAAACCCACGTGCAGATTCACAGTTGCGCTCCCCTCTCTTTTTCACGACGTGCTATAATGACTGCGCCTATGAGCGCGACAAGTAGAAGAACTGAGGCAAGTTCGAACGGCAACACGAATTGAGTCATGAGGAGTGCACCAATCGGCCTCGCGGTATCTTCATAAGGAGAGAAGTTCGATGATGGCCACTGTGTCGTAGTAAGAACCCCGATAAGTGTTCCCGCCATGGCTCCGACGACGAGCACTGCCGGAATTCTTTTCAGTAATCCGCGTTTGACTTCGACATTGAAAGCCCGCGAAGTCAACATGACGCCAAAAATTATCAGCACGAGAATGCCGCCGACATAAAGGAGGATCTGAGTGATTGCGATGAAGTCAGCCGTCAGCAGAACGTAAAGCGCCGCGATTCCAAAGAAAGTAAAAAGCAATGCAAATGCTGCATACAGGATGTTGCGGGAGAAGACTACTCCAACAGCACTCACCACTGTCACAATTGCGAAAGCATAGAAAGCTATGTCGTACCAGTTCATCTCAGTTGGCGCTATCCTTAGTGTTATCTTTATTCACTGCCGCTTCAGCCGGCTTCTCAATCGCCGAGACGGATTGCTCGGAAGAGACTGCAGAATTGCCGGAATCTTCTTGCGCACCCGGCCTCGTTGTCTTGGCGGGCTCGGATTTTGAGTTTGCAGCGGCGACAGGCGATGCAGGTTGAATCGCCGGGGCTGGAGGGGTGGATGCCACCGCCTTAGCTGCCTGGGCAGCTTTCTGCGCCGCAGCAGCAGCTGCTGCGGCTGCCTTCTTCGCTGCAGCTTCTTTCTCCGCTTCTCTTGCTTGCTGAGTCTTTGCTGCTGCCTCCTCGGCCGTCAACGTCGTGAAATTATATATCAGATTATTCCGGTTGTATTCCGAAAACTCGTACACGTCGGTCATATAGATACATTCAGTCGGACAGGGCGGTACGCACAACCCGCAATAGCAGCACTTTGCAAAATCGATATCGAACTGCGTAACCCAAAGCCGTTTCTTCTGCCCGGTCGAAGTCGTACCCAAATCTTCGGTAGGAAGAGACTTTGCGGTTTCAATCGTTATACAATCCACTGGGCATGCCATGCCGCATTGATTGCAGCCGATGCAATCATCCATGTTAACGTAAAGCCTGTTCCTGCCCCGCTCGGGGATAGCCATCCTTGCATCAGGGTATTGAACAGTCACGGCTGGAGTGAATAGGTGCCTCATCGTCACCTTCATCCCGACCATGACCGTCCAGAAGCCTTTCCCTATGTTGCTGAAATATCGATTTACGGAATTCATTTCAGCACCGTCCAGAGTCCCACGATGAAAATGTTTGCAAGAGCAAACGGAGTAAGAACTTTCCAGCTCAGATACATTAATTGATCGACTCGAAATCGAGGCAAAGTCCAACGCAGCCAAATCTGGACAAATATCAGTACCATTGCTTTTGAGAGAAGCCAGAACAGGCCCCACACCGGCCCGGACATGAACGCGCCAAACGGGCTATTCCACCCTCCGAAGAACAGCAACGTAGCAACGGCGGAAACCGTGAACATGTTTGCATATTCGGCAAGATAGAAGAACGCGAACCGCATTCCGCTGTATTCTGTATGGTAGCCCGCGACAAGCTCGGACTCAGCCTCCGGGATATCGAAAGGTGCCCGGTTGGTCTCGGCTAAGGATGCAATAAAATAAATCACAAATGTGATGAAGAGGAACGGAAACCTGCCGAATGCAAACCAGTTCCAGAACCATCCGCTCTGTGCAGCGCAGATGTCATTCAGGTTCATGCTTCCGGCAACCATAATAACTGCAAGCACGGCAAGAGAGGATGGGATCTCGTAACTGACAAGCTGGGCTGCAGTCCTCATGGCACCCAGTAAAGACCACTTGTTGTTCGATGCCCAGCCTGCCATCAATATACCGAGGACAACAATTGCGCTGACCGCGATGATGTAGAAGATACCGAGATTAATGTTGGCGCCGATGTAAGCCGGACTAAAAGGTATCGCAGCGTAAGCAGCATAAGAGCCGATAAACACTAGTACCGGAGCAAGGACGTAAAGCGCCTTGTCTGCCGCGACGGGTATTATATCCTCTTTCTGCATTAGCTTGGCAACATCTGCGAGCGGCTGTGCCCAACCGTGCCATCCTCCTGTGCGCATGGGCCCGAGTCTGTCCTGCATGTGCGCCGACACTTTCAACTCGATCCACATGGCGACCAGCGCATACGGGAAGATCCATATGAGCGGCAGTATACTGGAGAGGAGCGAAGTCCAGAATCCAGTACCCAGATAATATGTTATGAAATTATGCATTCTGTCAGAATTCTGAATTTTGAATCTTGAATTTTAGATGTCCTGGTAAGAGTTCAACATTTAGCATTTAAAAATTCCAAATTACCTATCGACATCGCCGAGGACAATATCAACACTCCCGATAATTGCAATCATGTCCGCAATCAGGTAGCCGCGAGAGATCGCCGGCAGGAGACTCAGGTTCGAGAAAGACGGCGCACGGGCTTTCAAGCGAAAAGGACTCTGCCCACCATCGCTGACGATGTAGTAGCCGAGCTCGCCGCGCGGTGTCTCGCTTCGAACGTAGACTTCTCCGACAGGCGGACGGACTCTCTTCGGTATCGCCGCGTGCACATCACCTTCCGGGATGTTGTCGATTGCCTGCTCGATGATCCTCAGACTCTGCTCCATCTCCCAGACTTTCACCATATACCGGTCCCAACAATCACCCAACGTTCCCATCTCACCGGTACCTACGACGACATCCCAATCAAACTTGTGATAGACGGAATACGGATCGTCTTTCCGAAGATCCCATTTGACACCAGATCCGCGGAGTGTCGGACCGCTCGCACCGTAGTTGACGGCGACGTCGGCAGGAAGTATACCGACATTGGCGGTGCGTTTCACAAATATTTCATTGTAACTAAGGAGGTCGTTCAACTCCTTAACAGCAGGTCGAAAATGTTTTATAAATGCCTTTGTCTTCTCAATAAATGCCGGCGTAATATCGTGCGAAAGACCTCCAGGCCACATATAGTTGTAAAGGAGCCTTGCACCGCAAGTCATCTCGAATAGATCAAGGATCATCTCACGGTCACGGAAGCAATAGAGAAACGGTGTAAACGCGCCGATGTCGAGTCCGTATGTTCCGACCGCCACAAGGTGGCTTGCTATTCGCTGAAGTTCAGCCATGATGACGCGAATGTATTCGACGCGTTCCGGCACTTGAATCTTGAGGAGCTTTTCGACACCCAGCACATAGGAGAAGTCGTTGCTCATGGAGGCGAGATAGTCCATCCTGTCACAATACGGAACCACCTGCTGGTAATTCATTGCCTCAGCGTGCTTCTCGAAGCACCTGTGTAAGTATCCTATATGTGGAATGGCCTCGACAACCACTTCTCCGTCTACGACCAATTCGATCCGAAGCACCCCGTGAGTTGAGGGATGTTGAGGTCCCATGTTCAGGACCATTTCCTCGGTTCGCAGTTCAGGCATTTATTCCTCTAGTTATTTCTATAGAGCGCGACAGTCTTCTAGAACTGTCCATCAAAACTCGCTTATGCTCGCTCGGGGGATTTTCTCGGAGTTGTTTTTGCTCAGCAATATTCGCGGAGCACGGATTTCATCAGATCGTTCGAGAGCGCCGACCACTGCCATTCAGTACGGCACTTTCATTCCCTGGTAATACTCCTGTACTTTGTAGTCCTTTCTAAGCGGGAAACCTTCCCAATCGTCGGGGAGGAGAATTCTTCTGAGGTCCGGATGATTCAAAAATAAAATGCCGAAGAGGTCAAATGCCTCTCGTTCGTGCCAATTTGCCGTCTTCCATATAGATTCGACCGACGGCACATCGGGCTTTCCCTTAGAAACTCTCACTTTGAGCACTATTCTATGTTTTCGTCCCATAGAGTGCAAATGGTATACCACGCCCAAATTCCCGTCATTGAAATCCACACCCGACAGAGACATCAGGTAGTCAAAGTTCAAGTCGGGTTCTTCAAACAAATAGCGGGAAACCTCCCGAATCAACTCTGGGCGGATAACAATAAAAGGCTCGAAAACGCCCTCGGACTTGAATTCAATTATCGCATCAGGAAACGCAGTCTTGATCCTCTCGTGGATCTCATTAGCATTCATAATGTCACTCTGTCTCAACCACTTTGGACGGAACCATTTCTGGTGCCACAACCTCTGCGAGTTTCGCGGCTGGCCTCGCGTCTACCGAACCAGGAGATTTCTTCGCTTTGACTCTACTTGACTGTCTGATCTTCTCCTGCAATCTCATCAGGCCCTCAAGCAAAGCTTCCGGACGAGGGGGACAACCAGGTACATATACGTCGACGGGGATTACCCGGTCAACACCTTTGAGGACGTGGTAACCGTGCTCCCAGTACGGACCACCGGAGTTAGAGCAGGAGCCCATCGAGATAACATATCGCGGCTCAGGCATTTGCTCCCAGAGCCTCTTTATCCTTGTGGCCATTTTCAGTGTGACAGTGCCGGATATGATTATGACGTCCGCCTGTCTTGGAGTGGCCCTCGGTATGACTCCAAACCTCATCATATCAAAATGAGACGCGCTCGCGGCCATCATCTCAATCGCGCAACATGCCAGCCCAAAGTGCATTTGCCAGAGCGATGACAAGCGCGCCCAATTGAGAAGGTTGTCGAGGTTGGTGATTACGATATTTCCGTCTTCAAACTGCTTATCAAGTAAACCCATTATTTAGCCTCGGTGTTAGCGATAGAAGCATGCGAAGGCACATCGCCGCCTGCGCTCGGAACGACAGACGCAGCCGGTACTCTTTTCAGATAATCGAGGTAATGCGGCCGTGGCTTATCCCAATCCAAATCGCCCTTCACCCAGACATATATGTAACCCGCGACAAGGATTACCAGAAATATCATCATCTCTATGAATGCAAAAGCCCCGAGCTTCCGGTATACCAATGCCCAGGGAAAAAGGAAGACCACTTCAACGTCGAAGATGAGGAAAATCAAAGCGATCAGGTAAAAACGAATATTGAATCTCACCCAAGGATCACCGATTGGTTCTTCACCGCACTCGTAAGTGCTTAGCTTTTCTGTGTTCGGACGATTTGGCCTGAGTAATCGTGCGATAAACATAGTAGCGATCACCAGCATCGATCCTACAATGAAAAACAGCAGCACAATTCCAAATTGAGAAACCATCTACAACTCCAAAAATTTCCGCGACTAATTTAAAAGTCGGTCGGAGGAAAGTCAAGGAATTGACAGACAAATGAGCTGCACGAATAGTTCCTTAGATAAAGTCCAAAGAAAAATATTTTTCCGACATGCGTGAATCATATCTGCAACCTTCAAACGCACCTTCTGCACCGCCTTACCGTCCACGGTGTCGGGAAAGGGAACTCTCCCTCGACAAATCGACCGGGCGACTTGTGGAAAGGGGGAACAGCTTTGCATTAAGCTGGTTCGATTCGCATATTTGAGTAACATTCTGAGCAACCGTCCGAAGGAACTGGAACCTATCATGGCACGAAGTAAATTCGAACTCGCGACCCCTTGTCTGATCCTGGATATTGATGTCCTCGAAACCAACATTGTGAAGATGCAATTGCTTGCCACGCACAACGGCAAGAGTCTCCGCCCACATGCGAAGACTCACAAGTGTACCACTATTGCCAAAAAGCAAATCGAAGCAGGGGCTATCGGGGTCTGTGCTGCGAAGGTCTCCGAGGCAGAAAGACTGACAAAGGCAGGCATCAAGGGCATACTGATTACCGGTCCATTTGCCGGCAAGCAGCAGATACGGAAGATACTGGAAATCCTTTCAGAGTCTCCTTCGCTGGCGACCGCCGTCGATAACCTGCAAACCGTCGATGATCTTGATGCGGCACTGCGAAGTGCAGGGCTCGAGATGGATGTGCTTCTCGATATCGATGTCGGACTTAAGCGAACAGGTGTGAAACCATCAGAGGCGTTGACATTCGCCGAGAAAATTCTTGAGCGGAAAAATCTGCGTCTTCGTGGTATTCAAGCTTATGCCGGGCATCTTCAGCATGTGCCACTATACAATGATCGAAAAAAAGCTTCGCACGCATCGCTCGGAGAGGTAATCCCGGTTTTCAATAAATTGAAGTCACAGGTAGAGAAATTAACAATCTTCAGCGCCTCGGGAACAGGGACGTTCGAAATAGATGGCCAAATACCTGAAGTTACAGAGCATCAAGTCGGCTCGTACGTAGTGATGGATGCCGAGTACTACGCAATCGAATCACCCAACAATAGCCAGCATTTCATTGCATTCGAGCCAGCCTTACGGTTATTGACAACCGTCGTCAGTGTGAACCAGCATGGGTTTGTCACGGTAGATGCGGGACTCAAATCGATATACAAGGACGGTGCGAATCCTTTTATCATATCACGAGGCTTTCGCGGTATGAAGTACGATTGGTTTGGTGACGAGTACGGGAAGGTAATCTATTCCGAGAATGATAAGCCTCCCGAATTGGGAACCGTCCTTGAGATGGTCACGTCGCATTGCGATCCAACGATCAACCTGTTCGACAAATTCTATGTCACGAAAGGCGACGAAGTGGTTGATGAATGGACAATTGACCTGAGAGGCTGCAGTCAGTGACTCCTTGACAAAATCTACTTTGACCGGAAAAAAATCGAGTCGAGACTGTATTTCATTGGTCCTGCCAGAAGGATGATTACTGAGCTCACAAGTATGCTGAAAGGAAAATCTGCAAATCCCATGAGGAAACCGTGAGGCATCATGCTCAAAGTTGCAACCAGCATATTAATGATGACCGGTACGGCTGCCGGGCGTGTAAGGAATCCGATCATAAACAGAAAGCCCCCGATGAACTCAGTAAACATGCTGAGGTAGATTAGAGGCGGAGCGAAGCCACTCCTGGCAAATGCCTGGATAGTGGCTTGCATTCCATGTCCGCCGAACCAGCCGAACACTTTGCCGGTGCCGACCATGAAGAGGATGATGCCAACCGTGCAGCGAAGCAAAAGGATACATAAGCTCAGAAGCTTCGTGTTCGTTCCGGTAATCAGTGCAAGCGTTTTGTTCTGGCCTTTCATTATGAGGCCTTTCTTAGATTTTGGTACAGTGGAGTGCAACAACTCCTAATTTCAGTCTCTTCGATTCAACCAACTTAAGCTTCACACCGTTCCCGAAATTTTCAAAAAGACGTCTTCCCTTCCCAGAAATGACTGGCTGAACAGCGAGCCAATATTCGTCGATCAAAGGACTCCAGGCTATCCGCGATGAATGGCTATAGTTTTGCATGCATGTCCTTGACACAAACGCCATAATCTACTATCTCAAAGACGATTCTATGGCAGTTCCAATTCTCGAAAAAAACTCTTCGGAAGGATCGCCAATCTTTATCTCCACCATTACCGAAGCGGAGCTATTTAGTTTACATCACTTACGTAAAAGCAAATTGCACGAATCGATGCCGTTCTTTCAACTCTTTCGATTACTCCATTGAATTCACACATCGCGAGAGTTGCCGGGACCATCTGACGAGAATATGGCCTAAAAATTCCTGATAGCATCATAGCAATACGGCTTTGTTTACCGATCCGATTTTGATGACAAGGAATACAAAGGATTTCAGGCAGACAGACGAGCTAAAAAGCCCTTGCGACATGAATTGAAACTATCTTTTCTGAATAGTCACCCATACCGGAGTTTTCGGTGTCACTGATTCGATTATCTTGCGAAGTTTATTCGACGCCGCTCTCTTATCATCGTCCAACGTGGCGAGATATCCGTCAACTGTCTTCGCTTTGTTCTCATCGTTCGTACTCCATTCGAGATAAAGAATCGCGCACTGATTACACGGATGAGATCGGCTCTCACAGTTTCGAAGAACAAGGAATAATTTATCCGCCCATATCCGTTCCTTTCCGCGTCGTCCGTGTGCCATCTTCATATGCGGCTGGTTATTCCTTCGGATAAGTGTAGTTCACCATCCAGCTTATTCCGAATCTGTCGGTAAGCTGACCATAGTACGCTCCCCAGAACTCATCTTTGAGAGGCTGCACTATTTTTGCTCCGGCAGAGAGCTTTTCAAAAATTCTCGTCGCTTCATCTTTGCTATCTGCTTCGACAGCAATATGAAAATTGTTGCCGAAAGTAACCTTGTGACCCATGGATTCCAGGGCGTCTGTACCCATCAGCAAATTTCCTTTTCCTATCGGCAAGGCAACGTGCATCAATTTCTCTTTTTCGTTCGCCTGTACCATGTCAGCAGCCGGGGTTTCGCTGAATCGCTGGATCGCAGTAAACTCCCCGCCGAAAACGGATTTGTAAAACTTGAATGCCTCCTCGGTATTGCCCGAGAAGTTCAGATATGGATTGAATGTAGCCATGATGTATCTCCTCCTTGAAATTTTTGCGCTATGGGCGCATCAGCCTTCGGCTGAGAATTTTAAATGTTGAATTATGAATTCTTAATTCAAAACCGAGAATCTAAAATTTAGAATTCTACTGTTCGTAAGCTTCCTTCAGTTTTGCGATGTCGAACTTCTTCATCTTCAGAAAAGCTTCAGTTACGCGTGCCACCTTCTTCGGGTCCTTATCTTTCTGCATCTGTGCCAGGATCGTTGGGACGATCTGCCAGGAAAGTCCGTACTTGTCTTTGACCCAACCACATTGCTCAGACTTCGGATCGGCAGAAAGTTTCTCCCAGTAATAATCGATTTCTTCCTGAGTTTCGCAGGATACAACGAAAGAGATTGACTCATTGAACTTGAAATACGGTCCTGCGCTCATTAGCGTGAATTCCTGACCTAATAGTTCAACGGTCATTATCTCCACGGTACCTGAAGGCGTATTGTTAAGTATCCTCGACTCCTTAATCTTTGAACCTTCAAAAATGGACACGTAGAATCTCGCGGCTTCCCCGGCTTCTTTGTCGAACCAAAGAAACGGTGTAATCTTTTGAGTTGTTGCCATCCTAATCTCCTTTTACAAATAGTCGTTCAACGGGAATTAGATTCGACATCGGGCATGGGACTTCTAGAAATTTAAAACTCATAATTAAGCATTTAGAATTTCTTCTCGTAGCGCCCATCTTCTCTCAACCCATTCTCGATCGGTCTCACTTCGATGCTGCCGAACCGCACCGACGGCCATTTCGAGGCGACCTGAATCGCTTCATTCAAATCGACAGCTTCTATGAGAAAGAAACCTCCGAGCGTCTCTTTTGTCTCCGCAAATGGGCCGTCTGTCACGGAGAGCCTTCCGTTACGAATACGAACGGTCGTCGCATTGTGGACACTCTGCAGCGGTTCCGTGGAGATAAGCGTACCACGATGCCGGAGCTCTTCAACATAATTGAGAGTCTCATTTCTTAAAGAATCCCACTCGCTCTTTGTGAGTGAGTTAAGTTTGCTTTCTTCTTCGTATGCAAGGCAGATGTATTTCATCGTACGGTTTCTTTCTTGGCAGAGCGCCTTTTCCTGCTTTCTTCAATCATCGCATTCAGGTCGGCCGCCGGTCTAATCTCCCAGCTTCCTCCGCCTTTGCTCAATGCGAGCGAAGGATGTTTCGATATCAACTGAATCGCATGGTTCAGGTCGTCCGCTTCGAGCATCATAATTCCGTCGATTTGTTCCTTCGTTTCTGCGTACGGGCCGTCAGTAACGGTCACTTTTCCGTTTTGAATCCGTAATGTTGCCGCATTCATGCCCGGTTGCAGCGCTTCGCCGCCTGCGTAGTGGCCGGTTCTCTTCAACTCCTCGTCATACGCGAAACACCTATCGACGAAATTCTCCCGTTCTGATTCGGTGGATCCTTCGAAGATCTTCTCATCGATGTAGCCCAGGCAAATGTATTTCATGTGACTCATCCTTTGTGTAATAGTCATCCAGCAATTTTCAAATTCACCAACTGAAATGCGGCACCTCCGAGGTCAACAATCTCCGACAGCCCATTTGTCATTCGGCATGGCGCTTCTACTCATGTGTGCTTCCTGTAGTGAAGCGCGACGGCGCCTGAATGAAATCTATCCGAACCAGTGAAGTCGAGTGGGAGCTTCTCCTGCAGCTTCACGGTTTCGAACAGCCGCGGCCCTTTCCCGGCGACAACCGGGTGTACCACGAAATGATATTCGTCAATCAAACCGCGCTCCGAAAGCTGCGAGGCGATACTTAAACTTCCAACCAGAATGTCCTTCCCGGGTTGCTGTTTCAGCGCGAGCACTTCCTCCGCAACATTGGCGCGTACGATTCTCGTTTTGGTTCTTTCAGTGTCTTTCAACGCAGTTGAGAATACGACTATGTCGAGCGAGTCGAACACTCGGGCGAACTCATTTTCAGCTTCGGTCTCAGATTGGCTCCTGGCAATGTCGGGCCAATAGGGCACCATTAGCTGATACGTGGTCCGGCCGTAGAGGAGGACGCTCCCATGTCGCAGCACTCCGGTGAAGTACTTGAGCATCTCGTCGTCGGGAGTCATATCTGTGTGACTGCAGTACCCGTCAGCAGTAAAATTGAACGCGAAAACCACCTTTCTCATAGGCCTCCTTTTATGATGTTGCGTGAAGTTGGACAATAAGTTGCCAATATAACACCTGTTGTTGATATCGTACTCTTGACCAGTTTGAGGGCGGCATAGGGACTGCCTTCACGGAACAGGCGGCTTCCAGTTCCGAGGACCAATGGATGAATTGAAAGGTGGTACTCGTCGATCAGGTTGTGCTCCATCAATGTCTGCAGAAGGATTCCACTTCCGAGAACGGCAATATCTCCATCCAATTCCTCCTTGAGCTTCGTTACTGCCGCCGGCACATCGTCTTTCAGAAGAATTGAATTCACCCACTGGAGCGGTTCTCTCAAAGTCGTCGAGGCCACATATTTCCTGGATTTGTTCAGCTTGTCCGTGAACGGGTTACCGTCATTGCGCTTCGGCCAGACATCATAAAAGTCGATGTAAGTTTTACGACCCAATAACAAAGCGCCACCTTTCTTCGACATTCCTTCTGCGGCAGCAGCCATGTTGACGGAATCGACGTACGGCGCCGCCCATCCACCATGCTTGAAACCACCGCGGGTGTCTTCGTCGGGTCTTGCCGGTCCCTGCATGACGCCGTCGAGAGTGAGACTGAGATGGACGATCAACTTGTTCACGTTTCTATTTCTCCTTCATTGAAAAATCTAGAATCTTCTCGGTCCCTTTTGCGCCAACTCGAAGCAGTTTCCGAATGTCGAGCGTTGCTTCTTCCTATCGATTGTGTTATGATATTTGTGTAAACAGGTTGAGATAGCAAAACAAGAGTGGTCATGTCGGTACAGGAGCTTTATAAAGAAATCCAATCTTTGTCTGAGCGCGAGCGAGAAGATCTACTGATGAAAATTCTGCACGAGCCTGGGATCTACGAGGAATTCGATCGGGCAGGCTATTTGCGTCTTTCCGAACGTGCGTTCGACTTCTGGAACGATTCACGAGAAGATGTCTATCAAGACTATGCGCCCCGATGAGCCCGGGCGATATCATTCTCATTAACTTCCCATTCACAGTTCCATCCGTATCGAAAGTTCGTCCTGCTGTTATCATTACAATCACAGACGACCGGTTCCATGACCTTGTTGTTTGCGCCATCAGCTCAATCATCCCAGATTCTCTTACAAAGCGCGAAATTCCCATTCGCACCACCGACAACGAGTTTTCTCAAACTGGACTCCGAGTGGACTCGGTAGTGAAAGTAGACAGGATCGCGACTCTCCGTCGATCGGATGTAATCACGACAATTGGCCATTGCTCGTCAAAGATTTGGCAAACGGTAATCGAGGCATTTCGAACTCTTGTGGCGTGAACGATAATTGCTCCGTTCTGATAAATGCATCAAACGGGACAGAATCAAAACCGCGCATCAACCGTTGCCATAGAAATGAATCTTGTCCCAGTATAATCAAAACTAACTCCCAAACTGCCTCAGGTGATGATCGGCGTGCTTGTAAGCCAAATAGCCGGCTTGCTCCCTTGTTATTTTCCCCATGAAAGGATGAACGAATCCCTCGTTGGGAAAACTCTCATATTCTTTGATGAACGAAATCCATTTCTTCTTTGCCGCCGATAAATCTCCCGTCTCTTCATGCACTCTTAGCTGAGGGAGAGTAGGCATATTTCTCTTGACCGGCCGGTCATCGCCTATCATGCTTTTCAATGCTATCTTGCCGAACAAGTACCCAAGAAGAACACGCTTCGATTTTGTCTTTCCGTGTGCCATTTCTTCCCACAGCGTGCAATGCTTAACCATCTGCCGTACATTCATGGCGCCCCATCGAGCCTTGCTGTTTTCATTAAGCGTATTTATTCTTCCGATCAGTTCATCTCTGGTCACTTTGTCGAATACGGTTTTCATGAATGACTTGTATTCAACTTTTTCTTCTGTTCTTCTCAATCGCTTCCTGTACCACTTTGCTCTCTCCGGCTTTCCTGACCTCAGGTGGCATCTCCGACCAATCGAATATCTGCCTGACTTCGATAGTGGCTCCGGAATCAACCTTGACGGCCGGGCAACGTTTCGCCCATTCGACGGCGTCTTCTTTCGATTTAACATCTACCAGCCAATAGCCGCCGACGACTTCCTTCGCTTCGACGAATGGTCCGTCGGTTACAGTTGTCTTACCGCCTTTATAGGTAACACGGGCACCATTCAGGAGCGGGTGAAGTCCGTCGAGCGAAATGAGAATTCCGGCTTTCGCCATGTCCTCATTATACTTGCTCATCTCCGCTACAGCTTCTGCGGTCGGCGCAAAACCTTCTTCAGCCTTTTTACCCTTTGAAGGATTCGGCTGGTATTCCGGCGGAATCATAAACATCATAAATCTCATTGTAGTGTCTCCTTTCGTTCACTAAATAGTCGTTTGATAAAATCTAAAACCGACAGTTCAACTGTCGCGGAACATTTGCGATGGCCGCCTCAAGCTCCGATGGTACCCATCTTGACGTCTCCAGCCCGCTTGTAGGTTGCGAAGATCTCACTATTCGGCGTAACCAGACTGTCTGTCATGGTAAACGCCGCAGGAAAACTCCCTTCATCGAACAGACGCTTGCCTGGACCGAGTATGATCGGGAAAGTCATCAAACACAGCTCATCGACCAGATCATGCTTGAACAATGTGTGGGCCAAGTTGCCGCTGCCGTGGACTTTGATGTCGGAGCCTTCTGAATTTTTGAGCTTCTTGAGGTCATCGACACTCTTCAGGAAGACCGAATTTTTCCAATCTGCATTCTTCATGGTAGTACTCACGACATATTTGGCGACATCATTGATACCCGGCCACATGTCTGCATGTTCAGGCCAGTAGGCTGCAAAAATCTCAAATGTTTTTCTACCTAGAAGAATATCCGTGGACTTCATCCATTTCTGCATGAACTCACCGGCCGCTTCGTCGGCTTCGTAGAAATATGGTGCAGTCCAACCGCCATACCCGAAGCTGCTGGATTTGTCTTCCTCGGGTCCGCCCGGTGCCTGCATTACTCCGTCTAGCGTAATAAACTCCTGGACGATTATTTTTCTCATAGTTTCTCCTTATTTCAAAATTCGGAATTTGTTTCGTTCACTAAATAGTCGAACGGCGACCTTCTAAATCGACATTTACCACGGGCTCGGCTGATCCTTCCCGGTTTCGATCAGCTTCATCAGATTCCCGTTGACGAGCATACTCCATGCATTCGAGCAGTCTCTGTAACATTCATAAGCTGGTACAAGACCGATGTGCGTGAAGTGAACCTCAGTCTTATTCCCCTTCTTCGAAATATCGAAAACAATGTCTGTGTCTTTCCACTCGGTCTTATTTTTCACGAAGCTGAGGTCTGCATCCACAACGTGCCAGACGATTTTCCTGCCGGGCATCAGTTCTGTTATCTTTTGTTTGGAACGGTGTGCGCCAGGAACGGTGTACGTGAACTCCGCACCCAATTTGTCCGTTTTGCCTTCGACCTCTCCGGACCACCATCCCCGAACGTTGTTGATGGCATCGAAAACTTGTTGGGTAGTCTTGTCGACCGAAAAGGTCGTGGCATAATTCTGATTTCTCATGACTCTTCCTTCTCCTTTTTGTCCGGTTTGCATCCCACGGCGCAGATCCACCCATGCTTCTTGTTCTCATGTATCGTAACATTACCATACCCGGCGTTTATGAATATTTGATTCAGCTCCCCCTTCGTTTTGTAGCGCATATAATCGCTCGTATTCGCCAGCCGGGCAAATCGATCTATTGTTTTCTCATTCTCAGGCCTTCTGACAATTTCTGAAACGAGAAGCAGCTTCCCCTTTGGCCGCAACACTCGTAGTACTTCTTTCATATCGTTCTCCAGGTTGGGCCAGAAGAAGTAAGTCTCAATAGCAGTGATGACATCAAAGAACTCGGCCGGGTATGGAATCGATGACACACTTGCCTTTTGTATTTCAACTCTGTTTTGGTCAACGAGATGACTGTTTAGCTTAGTGGACGACTTGACCGATACATCAGAATAATCAATGCCGTACACTTTCCCATTCCTGAACATCTGAGCGAGTTTGTATATGGTCTTGCCTCCGCCGCATCCTATTTCCAGTATCTTATGACCCTCGTCAATTTCCAGGAAGTGTAACCCCCAGTTAGTTATTCTGCTATGAGCCCGATTCATCGCTTTTGTCAAAATCAGGCCGGCAATCCCTGTCGGCTTTTTTGTCTGTGAGATTAACTTAGCGACTATGTTCATTTGTCTTTCTTCATTGAGGAACATACATATAACAGAACAACACATTTCCCGGACTAAACATTCTCATTTTATCTGGTTCACCCATTCACGTCTTGATTCTCATGCATCAGCATCCAGTTTATCCCGAACCTGTCGCGGAGCATCGCGAAACGGGAGGCGAATGGAGTTTCCTCCATCTTCATGAACACCTGGCCACCGTCGGAGAGGATCGCGTAGATTCTTTCCGCTTCTTCCGCCTTATCGAATCTGAGAGTGAGATACGCGCTGCGCATCGGTTCGGCTGTCGGGATGTCGGCTCCCATGAGTACCGCGCCTCCGATCTCCATCCGGGCGTGAAGAATTTTGTCCTCCCAGCTCATCGGGATGTTGCCCGGTTCGGGCTGATCCCTGAAAGTCGCCATCGATGTGATCTTGCCTCCAAGATGCTTTTCGTAGAATTGAAAAGCATCCGCGCAATTCCCTTTGTAGTTGACGTAGATATCGAACTTAAATGATTGTGTTGACATGTTATTTCCCTTTTTCACCGCAAAAACGCCGAGCCGCGAAGTCTTAATTCAACTAGTTTTCCTTGCGCCCTAGAGGCCAGGCCGAGAACCTCTCTGGAAACCACAAAGACTCAAAGGCTCAAAGAAAAATGTTTGGTATTGGTGCCGTTGTACAACACTTAGTGCCCCTGCCTGCTGGCAGGCAGGTTGGTCACTTGGTGGTTACACTTTTCGGCTGCGCTCCTAGCGTCTCCGCGGTTTTCTTTTCCTGTGATTATTTTGTTACGCTTCTTAGCGATAAGAATTCGCGCACTTTCCGGCTCCGCAGGTACAATCCAGCCCAGATCAGTATGCCGAAGTAAATCGGAAACAATATGTAGCTGAAGAGCGGCGTGCTGATACGAGGATTCGATGCGACTGCACCGCCGAGATAACCTGTCAATAATACTGCTCCCATAATCGAAGTACGCGGCACTATGTAGAGAACAACGCAAGCCAGCAGGATGGTCCCGATAACGGGAATCGTTGCAACAGGATATCCCAGACTCGCACTCGCCTTTACAACATAAGGGTTCATGGTGATCTTTGTTATGTTGTCAAAGAGCATGAACAGAACGACAAAGCCGCTTATGATTCGACCTGTCCAAACTGCGCCGCGCCCCTGTGGGCGTTCGGCAGTGGCGGCGTATTCCAATGATGCTTCTCCGAATGGATTCCTTTGGGACATGACCGTTTCCTCCTCTTTCTGAATTCTTATGTTTGAAATTCTGTTCACATACTGTAGTCGTTCGGAGAAATCGCAAATCGACAGCGGGTGAAATTATTTTACTGCCTCCTGGCGAGCAAATCGCTGAATTTTGCGCTGCTTTGCAAATCGCACGGCTCATTGATTTCCGAACTCATTGTTTTCGCAACAACTCTCACAAAACCACAGGTTGCTCGCAGGCATTTACCTGAGCCCATCGAATCATCCCATCTGTCCCAATTTCACCGGCTCACTCGTCATTACTTTGAAGGACGAAACAGAAGACAAATATAAATCACAAGGAGATAGATCATGGAAGCAAGAATGAAAAATGTGATCGGAAAATATCCGGGTGTCCTGAAGGCACTTCGTGAATTCACGTCGGCGTCTGATAGAGGAGGTGTAGCACCGAGCACACTCGAACTCGTTCACATCCGCGCGAGCCAGATAAACGGCTGTAGCGTCTGCGTAGTTATGCACTCGCACGGCCTGAAGAAGTTAGGTGAAAGTGACGACCGCATCTTTGCCGTAGCTGCCTGGCGCGACGCACCGTTCTTCACCGAAGCAGAGCGTGCAGCACTTGCACTTACCGAAGCCGCAACGAGAATCAGCGACAGGCCCGACCCGGTGTCCGATGAAATCTGGGATGAAGCGGCGAAGTATTACAGCGAGGATGCGCTTGCGCAACTGCTCGTCCACATTGCCGGCATAAATGTATGGAACCGGTTCAACGTCGCAACAAGACAAGTCGCGATGTCCGGACAGGATTTAGAGGCGATGACAGCCGGCCGGAACTAAAAGGTGAAGCACTCGTTCAGCGCTTAGGGTTCCAGACTCGGCCGCCTTGCGAAAGCAACTCTGCTTAAGCTTAGAGGCCTTCGCAAAGTTTCATGGATGCACTTGCCTACAGGGACGAGGTTAGCGCTCTGATTGCGATTCTGCTGAGCTTGGAAGCCGGAATTTACGCGAAGCGGCTTGCGTGGGTGGACACATGAAGGATGTGTTGCCTGCCACAAAAAGAAGCATATCCCCAGAGGCATCCTGTCGTCGAGAGCGCAGCACCGGCAGCGCGCCTGCCTGTCCGTTAGGCAGTTTCGAATTGGGAAAACAGAATTCGTGCGATTCTCAGCCAGAGGCTGATGAGCCAACGGCTCAGCGGTAAGTTCTTTCGAAAGCCAAAGTAGCCCACTACTGCTCTTTTCAAAAACTTGATATGATCATAATGCCGCGTTAAATTGATCTGCGTCTTAGCGACCTAAATGAGGAGATGCCGTCATCTCACTTCTAACTCATCGCGACTCAGAATATAGGAATGCTCACCATATTTAAAGCGTTATCACTCCATTCCCAATTCAATTATTAACGGAGGACAAAATGGGAGTAAAGACCTCTCTCCAGAAATTATTCAACGATTTGGTTGAAAGTATCGGGATATATCTTCTCCACCCGATCGGGATAGCATTTTTCATTATCTCCGTGGTATCGGTGACAAACATCGTCATCGCACAGGGACTTCCAGAAAAGGATTACGCCGGTCTAAAATGGCGCAACGTCGGGCCCTATCGCGGAGGATGGGCGACCATGGCAGTTGGTGTACCCGACCAGCCCAATACTTTCTACTTCGGCGCTGCGGGCGGCGGCGTGTGGAAATCCATCGATGCAGGAAGGACATGGATGCCTGAGCTTCAGCACGAAGGTGCATCAAGTATCGGCGCCATCGACATCTCAATTTCGAATCCGAAGGTTTTGTACGTCGGAACAGGACAGGTTGCGTTCAGATACGATATGCTCGCAGGCGACGGTGTCTATAAGACAACGGATGGAGGTAAGACATGGAAGAATGTCGGATTGAAAAAGACTCTGCATATCGGCCGCATAATCATCGACCCGACGAATCCGAACCACGTGTTGGTTGCCGCACTCGGAAATGTGTTCGCGCCAAATTCCGAACGCGGAGTTTTCCTGACGACCGACGGCGGAACAAGCTGGAAGAGAGTTCTCTATGAGGACGACAGTACAGGTGCAGTGGACCTCGCCTCTGATCCGAAAGCACCCGACATTGTGTATGCCGCAATGTGGCAGATGGAAGCGCACCCGTGGCTCGACTACTTCATGCCGCAAATGGGACCCGGATCGGGAATCTTCAAGAGCACAGACGGCGGCGAGCACTGGACAAGACTGGAGGGAAACGGTCTTCCCGCCGGATCACTTGGACGTATCGGATTGGCCGCCGCTCCCGGGAGCAGTGGTCAAATTGTCTACGCGACGATAATCGCCACAGGTGGAAAGAGCGGGCTGTATCGTTCGGACGACGGCGGTGCACATTGGACATACATAAACCACTATGGTGGATTCGCAAACAACTACTTCAGCCGCGTCACTGTTGATCCTACAAATCCGAACATAGTCTACGTCATGGACCGCTCGATCCATCGGTCTGACGACGGCGGAAAGCACTTTACGATATTCAAAGGCGCGCCTGGAGGGGACGATTACCATTTCCTCTGGATCAATCCGCTAAATACTCACTACATGATAACGGCATCCGATCAAGGCTGCGTAGTAAGCGTGGACGGCGGCAATACATGGTCAAGCTGGTACAACCAGCCCACCGGACAGTTCTACCATATTGCAGTGGACAATCAATTCCCTTATAAGATTTACGGCGGTCAACAGGACAACGGAACAGTCGGCATATTGAGCCGCGGACCGTACGGCGTAATCGAAGATCGTGACTGGCATCCGGTCGGTGGAGACGAGCGGGATTACGATGTCCCGAAGCCCGGCGATCCGAATTGGGTTTTTGGAAGCGGACTCGGCGGACACTTCTCCCGCTTTAACAACGTGACTCGTCAGGTTGCCGAAATCTCACCCTGGCCGCTCTCTACTTACGGTGCAAAGGAACCGACAGTCAAGTACCGTTATACCTGGATTACTCCCCTTGCCTTCTCGCCTGTAGGGAATCATGCACTATATGTGGCAAACCAGTATCTCTGGAAATCTACGGATGACGGGAACCATTGGTCAAAGATCAGCCCCGACCTATCCGGAAGAGTGGCAGGAGCTAAAGATTATGAGAACCCTACCCGGCTCGAAGCACTCAAAGCAGGTTACGGAGTCATATTCACGATCGACCCCTCCCCTTTGTCTGCAAACACCATCTGGATAGGAACGGATGACGGTTTGATTCAGCTGACGACGGACGGCGGTAAGACATGGAAAAACGTTACGCCAAAAGCGGTACCGGAATGGGCAAGAGTCGATGCCATTGATCCGTCATATTTATCTCCACACACAGCGTACGCAGCGGTGAACACTCAACGGTTAGGATATACAAGACCGCTGGTTCTGAAAACAACTAATGACGGAAGGACGTGGGAGACAATTACGCAAGGTCTTCCCACGGATGAGTTCACGAACTGCGTCCGATGCGATCCCGGTAAGAAGGGACTCCTATATGTGGCAACAAACCGTAGCGTATACGTATCTTTTGACGACGGTAGGAACTGGCAGCCGCTGACTCTCAACTTGCCCACAGTATGTGTCAACGACTTAGTGGTACACGACAACGATCTGGTCGCTGGCACGCAGGGACGGGCATTCTGGGTCCTGGACGACATCAAGCCGCTGCGGGAAATGAGCGCTTCCCTTCCCTCGGAGAGTGTGCATCTTTTTAGCCCTGCGGTAGCTATAAGGATGCGGCCCGACGAGAACAAAGATACTCCATGGCCGCCTTCGACAGCACTCGGACAAAATCCTCCGACAGGCGCCATAATAGATTACTGGCTAAAGGATAATTCAAGCGGTCCCGTCACGCTGATTTTCCGGGACTCCAAAGGAAATGTCGTAAATAAATTTGTAAGCGGGGAGGCTCCGACAGAGCTCCCGTCGCACAGGTATTTTCAAGCCGGATGGATCAAACCGCCTCAAGAGCTATCCGCAGCCGCGGGCCAACATAGATTCGTCTGGAACCTCAGGTACCCACGTCCGCAAGCTCTCAGGTACGAGTACGATATCGCTGCCGTCTGGCCGGAAGGTGGTACAAACGACGTTGATGCCGGCACTCCTCTCGATCCGGAAGGACCGCTGGTTCTTCCAGGCAAATACACTGTGACACTTGAAGTCAATGGAAAAACATATACCGAACCCTTTGTGGTGAAGGAGGACCCCCGCGTTCCAGTCACCATGATCGCGCTGGAGCGTCAACTCAAGCTCTCGATGCAGATCGACCTGGCACTTGATCAGGTCGTGACTATGCACTCCGAGATTGGGAAAGTGCTCGGCGGCCCTAGCGGGCTGTCAGGCAAACTTAAGGACTCTTTGGAAAGCTTGCAGAGCAAAGGAAAACCAAATGTGGCGACTGTCGCAGGAGATCTCGCGAGCCTTGCCACTGCAGTGCAGGGCGCCGATGCGGTGCCTACCCAAGGGGAATACGAAGTCTACAAATATTCCCGGACGCAGCTCGATCAATTGCTCGCGACCTGGCACAGGCTTCAAAAAGGAATTCCATCCGGCAACGAGTAAGTACGTTTACGATCGGCCCCACGCTGCCGTTCCAATGGACTTTGGAACAGCAGCGATCGGCGGGAGACGCTAAGTCAATAGCATTGAGCTGCGAGATTTTGCGCTTCCCTCCGCGGCCGATTCCCGGACGGCATGAGGTTAGTCAGAAGGCGCTTCGGTAGGTAACGAGACGCGGGGGTGATTTTTCGCGAAAGGGTTGTTCCGACCTTACTTGCCCGAAGTGATACGGCTTCTCAGTATCGCACCGCAACTTTCCCTGATAATCAGGGTAGGCGAAAACGTGGTATGCAGGATTTCAAGCGCAGGGTCACCCATCCTGGCAAGCAGACGCTCGACTGCAAGCGCACCCATTTGGTACATCGGTTGTCGCATAGTTGTCAACCTGACATGGCGAGCAAGCTCGATGTCGTCGAAGCCGACTAATGCCACATCCTTCGGAACTTCCAGCCCATGTTCGTTCAACGCATCGAGCGCACCGATTGCCTGAACATCAGACGATACGAAGAATGCTTTCGGCATTTCGGAACCATCCTCCAGGAACTCTGTCATCGCTTGATATCCGGCTTCCCGATTGAAACCGTCGAGCCTGCTACTCGTTCCTCTTCTGACAATGCTCTCGTCGAATGTGATGTTGTGGCTTTCGATGGCACGCCTGAACCCTGCGAGACGCTGAGCAGCAGGGTTACTCGTCGGGTTTGCGCCAATCATACCGACCGACTCATAGCCGAGCTCGATCAGATGGTTGGTGGCTACATATGCCCCTTCGGCGTTCGCTACCGATATCGAGTCGAAGTCCGGCGAACTGGAGTCGACCAGAACAATCGGTGTTGCAGTTTCCCTCAACCTGGGAACGATGTGATCGGGAAGTTGCATTGAAAAGAACAGTATCCCGTCAACTCTGCCGCGGTCCAGCGCGCGTATGATATAAGAATCGACCTGTTGTGGATCGTTTACCCCATAAAGAACTAGATCGTACCCGGTTTGAGAAATCTTGTCCTGTACGCCCCGCAAAACCTCCACGAAGAAATATGTAGAAAAGAAAGGTATTATCGCGGAAATGGTTTCGGAATGCCGCTTCGCAAGTCGCTGGGCGTAAGTGTGCGGTTGATAGTTGAGACGCACCAAAACGTCCTTTACAAGTTTGCGGGTCTCAGGGGTCACACTCGGGTGGTTGTTCAACACCCGGGAGACGGTCCCGATGCCTACACCCGCTTCTCGTGCGACATCATATATCGTTACTTTGATATTCATACTCCTCTTAATTCAAATCCGTCGGAACCTGGCATTATCCTCCCGCGAGGAGCTTGAGTAACAAAGCTCTCACTCGATTTCCAATACTGCTGGGATCGTGTGTTTCAGCAAAGACAGCCATCATAAATCCGTATGCATGAACTTTGCTGAAAGTAATAACCATCGCATGACAAAAGCCGGCGGGCGAGTCGAACAATCCCGCAATCTACCGGCGACCCGGCAACTTCTGAGTCTTGTTCATAGAAAAAGGTATCATGGTTAATTACAAAATGCAACTTTGGAAAAATGAGATAGTGTAGCATCTTACATACTGATGACTTCCTAGAGTAGTGTCGAAACCGAAGGGACTACGGGTAGCACGCGAAGTCTTCGCTTGAGCCCAACTCGCTCCTGCGGGCATTCACGAGCTTCACAGATGCAAGTAAAGTTACTCTTTCTGCAACAGTTCTCGGAGCGAGTTTATACTAAGATGTACTATTGAACGACGCGCGGTCAATTGTTAGCTTGAAGCGATTATTCAAGGGCAGTGAAATGAAAGTACTTCTAGTATATCCGCGCTATCCCGACACGTTTTGGAGTTTCAGACACGCGCTGAGCTTCATTTCGAAGAAGGCGGCATTCCCGCCACTTGGGCTTTTAACCGTAGCAGCCATGCTTCCCGGTGAATGGGAAAAGAAGGTTGTTGATCTCAACGTCAGCAGCCTGGACGATGCAGACATCGAATGGAGTGACTACGTCTTCATAAGCGCGATGTCCGTCCAAAGGGATTCCACCAAGTCGATCATAGCTCGCTGCAAGAGGCTTAATCGAAAAATAGTCGCCGGCGGTCCGCTCTTTACGGCATACTATGATGAGTACCCGGATGTTGACCACCTGGTTCTGGGTGAAGCCGAAATCACTCTGCGTCCGTTTCTCACCGACTTATCAAATGGAAATGCCAGGCACATCTACAGCACTTCTGATTGGGCCGATGTTTCAGGGACCCCGGTGCCGAGGTGGGACCTTATAAATTTCCGGAAGTATGCGTCGATGAACCTGCAGTATTCACGCGGGTGTCCGTACGATTGCGAGTTTTGTGACATCACAGTACTCTACGGTCGGATACCGCGCACCAAGAGCGCCAGCCAGGTTGTCTCTGAGCTCGATGAGTTATACAACCAGGGCTGGCGAGGAAGCGTGTTCTTCGTTGACGATAATTTTGTCGGGAACAAAAATAAGCTGAAGAAGGAAATTCTACCGGCGATCTCATCATGGATGGAAAAGAAACGACATCCGTTCTATTTCAATACGGAGATCTCGTTGAACGCTTCCGACGATGACGAGTTGATGAACCAGATGGTGAAGGCCGGGTTCAACGCAGTCTTCGTCGGCATTGAATCTCCTAACGAGGAAAGCCTTGAGGAATGTAGAAAACTTCCGAACAAGAAGCGTGACCTGAAGGCGAGCGTTAGGAAAATTCATAATTACGGCATGCAAGTTCAGGGCGGTTTCATCCTGGGGTTCGATGTAGATCCAGCGTCGATCTTTGACGGGCTTACAACTTTCATCCAGGATACCGGAATCGTAACGGCAATGGTCGGCCTTCTAAATGCCCCGCGAAACACAAAGTTGTACCAGAGGTTGAAGAAGGAAGGGAGACTTCTCCACGCGTTTTCTGGGAGCAACACGGACCTCACCATCAACTTTATTCCGAAGATGAACCGGGAGACTCTCATCAACGGCTATAAAAGTGTAGTGGAGCGTATCTATTCCCCGAAGATTTACTATGCCAGGGTAAAAACATTCATGAAGGATTTCAAACCGGTCCAGGCGCGGTTTTCCAAGATTAAAATTTCGGATGTGAAGGCGCTCATCAAATCGGCGATTTTCCTCGGAGTTATCGCGAAGGAGAGGGTTTACTACTGGCGGCTTTTCTTCTGGTCACTCTTCACCCGCCCAAGGCTCTTTCCATTGGCAATAACGTTTGCAATTTACGGTTTCCATTTCAGAAAGGTCTTCGAAGAAACTGTACTGACAATCAAATAATGCGGTGACTCAATTTTGACCACAATTTAGCATTGGGCTACTTTTGACGCAGGCATCCTTGTCGGGTCGAATCCGGGCACACTGAACTCATTGAAAGGAGACAATTGCTCACCG
This sequence comes from Bacteroidota bacterium, assembly GCA_021789975.1. Classification (GTDB taxonomy): domain Bacteria; phylum Bacteroidota; class Ignavibacteria; order Kryptoniales; family JAKASW01; genus JAKASW01. Next base: position 124,172 of record JAJYIT010000006.1, on the reverse strand, counting down.
ATAGACCACGCCATAGTGATCTCATACGCTGTCAGAGCGGGATTTTTTGTCCCCTGCGCTCCGACCTGGGTGCAACCCCTTTCTCAATTAGGCCTACTACCCACAAATAGAAATGGAGCGAACTATGGCAAATTCTTACATCGTCGATAAATTCGGATTAAACGAGAAAATATCAGGAATCGTGGGCGGGAGCGGCGTTCTCGGAGGGAGTGTTGCCCGGGCGCTCGCCAAAGCAGGATCAAGAGTCGCTGTCATATATAATCACGGCAAGGAAGCGGCAGACAAGCGGGTCGAAGAAATAAGTGCAGCGGGCGGCGAAGCTATCGCGGTCCACGCTGATGCGGGGATCAAGAAAGATTTGGAGGAAGCCCGGGATAAAATTCTGTCGAAATGGGGAAGAGTCGATATCCTGGTGAATGCGCCGGGAGTCAACTCAACTACTCCCATTCTCGATATAGAGGAAGAGGAATGGAAAAGGATCCTGGACATAAACCTGAAGGGGATGTTCTTTGCTTGCCAGGTCTTCGGTCGATACATGATACAAAACCAGATAAAGGGGAGTATTATAAACTTCTCGTCCGTATCCTCAGAAATTCCGCTTTCTAAAGTGTTTACATACGGGATATCCAAAGCAGGTGTTAATAACATGACTCGATTTCTGGCGCGCGAATGGGCAGAACACGGGATCCGTGTCAACGCAGTTATGCCGGGATTTTTCCCCGCAGAACAGAATCGCAAGATACTTACTGAAGAACGCAGGACTTCAATATTCAAGCATACTCCGATGGGAAGATACGGTGAGGCCGAAGAGCTAAGCGGTCCGATTATATGGCTGGCATCCAACAACGCATCGTCGTTCGTAACCGGAACCATAATACCGGTCGACGGTGGATTTACGGGAATGACTATATGAAGATAGTTTGCGATCAGAGAATCCCATTTGTCGATGAGGCGTTCGGGCACTTCGGTCAGATTGTGAAGTGCGATAGTCGAGCAATCGACAGCACCATCGTGAAAGATGCCGACGCACTCCTCGTACGTTCAGAAACAAAGGTGGACGAAAAACTCATAGGCGGCAGCAAAGTCCGGTTTGTCGGTACCGCCACCATTGGTACGGACCACGTCGAGCATGAATTCCTGAAGAGACACGGAATTACTTTTGCGAGTGCGCCGGGATGCAACTCGTGGGCAGTTGTGCAATATATTTTTTCGGCAATCTTCACTCTTGCAGGCAAGCACGGATTCAAGCTGAAGGACAAGAAACTCGGCGTCGTGGGTGTCGGCAACATAGGTAGCAAGATCGTAAGTGTCGCCGAGAAAATGGGGATTGAGGTGGCTCAGAACGATCCACCGCGCTTCCGCAAGACAGGTGATAATCGTTTCGTTAATCTCGACGGCCTCATGGATTCAGACATAATTACCATTCATGTCCCTTATACGCGGGCCGGCACAGATCCGACACACCATCTCTTTGGTGCAGAAAGACTCGCAAGGATGAAAAAGGGATCGATCATTATAAACTCGTCAAGAGGTGCCGTGATCGACAACCAGGCGCTCAAAGCGGCACTCGGAAACGGTACTCCGGGGATGGCAGTCCTCGACGTATGGGAGAAAGAGCCGAATATCGATATTGAGCTCCTGCCAAAATGTGAGATCGGGACGCAGCATATTGCCGGATATTCCATCGACGGCAAGATGAATGCAACCAGCATGATCTATAACGCTTTTTGTGGGTACTTCGGATTCGATCGTTCCTGGAACTCGACTTCCGTAATAGCGCCACCCGACGAACCTGTCATCAGAATGAAATCAAGTTTCAGTGACTCCGAAAGTGCGATCTCTGAAGTTGTAAGAAGATGTTACGACATAACTAAGGACGATGCGAGGTTGCGACAGATTGCCGACATTCAGCCGGAGGATCGCGGGCGGTACTTCAAGGAGCTCCGTGGAAAATACAAATTCAGATATGAATTTTCGAACATGACAGTGGAAATCCCGAAGCCGGATCGATATTTGGAAGAGGTCCTACGTTCGTTTCGCTTCAATGTGCGAACCGAAACGAACCCCTGACCCTAACTGGGGATTCCACTCTCATCTGCATTGCGCGTAATTAGCTTGAGCCGCCTCACGTAACTTCTTTCGGCGTTGCACCGTATTGAGTTTCAGATTTAGTTTCGTTCAGTCAGTTCAAGGCGGAGACCAGCACATGCTATATTTACTTGCCTTTTTTCTTCCCCCTGTTGCCGTGCTCTTTAGCGGCAAACCGATACAGGCACTCATCAATTTCTTCTTGTGTTTCCTGCTTTGGGTTCCTGCCGTGATTCACGCCATGCTTGTCGTACACGATCACTATGAGGATAAACGCACGAGAAAGCTCATCAGAGCAATTAGGTCTTGACAGTTCTTGCATATTAAGGGCTTGGGGATGATATGAGACTAGTCTGTCTCTTGACAAAAGCCTGAATCATTGCTAACTTGGAAACGTTGTAAACGACTATCGTTTCCACTGTAGCGCAAGCAGCAAAAGGCTGCCTTTTTTAAGCCCATTTCGGAAACGATATAAACAAAAATCGTTTCGCTCGTAGAGAAGGAATTCAGAATGTCGATTGAAGACAAGGAAAGGAAAGAAAGGATCCTCACGAAAGCGGAGGAGCTGTTCCAGCAACATGGTTATTCAAAGGTGACTATGGAGGAGATTGCCGCCGACCTCGGCGTAAGCAAGAAAACGCTCTATCACTTCTTCCCCAACAAAAGAGAGCTCATGCGCGAGCTGATGACCGATAGACAAGTCCAGTTTATGGAGCACATAGACGGGATCTGGGGTCGCAACGATTTGAGTTTTCTCGGCAAGGTCAGAAGTATACTCGACTTCGCGAGCGAACGAGCTTCTGAAATCAACAAGCTTCCCGATATACAGAGAGTGGAACCAGAGTTGTGGAGAGAGTTGCACGACTTCAAGAAAGGGAAAATATTTGAGAAGGTTAGAGCAATAATTGAGGCGGGTTTCGAAACAGGCGTTTTCAGGAGCGATGTCGACAAGGATATACTGCTCCTTGTTTACATGCATGCGGCCGAATCGATAGTCAACCAGGAAACGTTGTCCGAGCTCCCTTGTACAGGTGGTCAGGCATTTGAAGCAATATCGAAAATAATATTCGAAGGGATACTTACCGAAGAAGGAAGAAAGAGATACCTTTCCATTTCAGAAGAACCATCCAACGCACCAGTGGTAAATGGACATAATGAAACGCTCTCCCCAAAGATCTGAGTCTAAGCGCCGGGGCGAAGCTAACCGCAAGAGACCAATTACCATAGACAGCTATTCCTCCCGAGAATGTCCTCCCGGCCAACAAGACCACAAGGCAGGTAATTCGCAAAATGATTACGAGCAATTTCTCTATTCGATTCTTTCCCTGTGCTGCTCGGTTGTTACAGGAACAGGAAACAATTCAATTAAGAAATGAAATACCAAGGTGAAAAATGAAAAGACTAAAGGTCTATTCAGTAGTTATACTAGTTTTCGCTCTGATAGTGGCGGTGCTTCTCCACAATAGATCTCAGATAAAAGCTGAGACGAAGAATCTTAATCCGACATCGTACGCGGTAAATACCGCGGTTGTCGGGACACAGAGTATTAAAGATGATCTCGATCTGGTGGGAACTATCAACGGCAGTAATGACGTCAAGGTGGTTTCTGAGTCATCAGGGAAAGTCACAAAAGTACTTACCAGCGTTGGCGACTACGAAACGGCTGGCGCAGTTCTCATACAGCTTGACGACAAACTCCAGGCAGCTGCATTCCAACTGGCGAAGGTAAACCTAGATAAAGCTACAAAGGATTACGACCGTTTCAAGCAGCTATACAAAGAAAACTCCGCAACGAGTTCACAGCTTGAGGCCGCAGAGCTCGCCTCCCAATCTGCAAACAATCAGTTTGTCGATGCAAAGCGACAATTTGACAACACGAGTATCACGAGCCCCATTTCAGGAATCGTTACCTCGCGCACAGTAAACATGGGGACGTACGTGGCGCCAGGCATGGTAGTGGCAGAAGTAGTCGACATAGCCCACCTCAAGGTCACAGTAAACGTCGGGGAGCGGCGCGTTATCGCCCTCAAGCCCGGTGAGAGAGTCCATATCACAACCGACGTTTATCCGGGGATGGACTTCTACGGATTCATCAAGTGGATAAGCTCAAAGGGCGATGCGGACCACACGTACCCGGTGGAAATTGATTTTCTCAACAGTACGTCGCACCCTTTGAGATCGGGAATGTTCGCCGATGTTCATTTTACGGAGCATCTTACCACCGAATCCATGGCGATACCCAGAGAGGCGCTTGTCGGAAGTATAGAAACTCCGCAGGTTTACGTTGTGGAGCACGGGATCGCCAGGCTGAAAAAAATCGTGGTCGGAGCCACTTATAATCATTATCTCGAAGTTCTGGGTGGTCTTCAGGTCGGGGAGACAATCGTGACAAGCGGACAGGATAACCTCGAAGACGGTTACAAGGTAAACGTCATAAACTGATCTACGCCCGCGATGTGAGCGGAAAGGAAAGCTGACAAGGACCAATTACAATGACTATCACAGAATTAGCGATAAAACGGCCAACACTCGTAGTGGTTGTCTTCGGAGCTCTGGCACTACTCGGAGTCTACAGCCTGCTCAACATGAACTACGAGCTCATACCAAAAATTACTCCCCCTGTGCTCACGGTGACCACAGTTTATCCCGGTGCATCGCCCGATGAAGTGGAGACTTCAGTCACGAAGCCTATGGAGGATGCCCTGTCGTCACTCGACAAGATCAACAGCATATCCTCCACTTCCAGCGAAGGTGTCTCATTCGTTATCGTGCAATTTGATCAAGACGCGGACATAAGTACGGAAATCCAGCAGGCGCAACAAGAGATTAACCAAATTCTCGGAACTTTCCCGGTTGGCGTCAAGACGCCGTCAGTATCGAAAATCGATCTCCAGGCGATTCCGGTTCTGAGGCTCGGGGTTACAAGTAACCTTCCCTCCAGAGAGTTGTACCAGTTTGTGGTGGATCGAATTCGGCCGCAACTGTCTGAAGTGCCCGGCGTCGGGTTAGTAACATTAGTCGGAGGCATTCAGCGGGAAATCAGAGTGAACCTTCAGGAGGCGAAGCTGAACGCCTACGGAATATCTGTCCTTCAAGTTTTGAACGCAATCAAAACATCCAATGTTGATTTTCCCACGGGCAAGATACAGAGCAATCGCAGCCAGCTTGTCGTACGAGTCGCTGGCAAATTCACCTCGATAAACACGATTCGAAACTTGATCCTTAAGCGATCCCCTGACGGCGGCGAAGTACGCCTGTCGGATGTCGCCGAAGTGGAGGATGGACACAAGGAGTACAAGACCATCACCCGAATCAACGGCGTCACTTCAATAGGCATACTGGTGCAGAAACAAACCGATGCAAACGAGGTGAACGTAAGTAAGCTGGTCCGGCAAGAGCTCACGAAGATTCAGAACGAGTACAAGACCGAGAATATCAAGTTCAACATTGCGGATGATGGTTCCAGGTTTACAATGGAAGCAGCGAACGGTGTTAAGTTCGATCTTCTGCTTGCCGTGGTCCTGGTGGCAATCGTCATGCTGTTATTTCTTCACAGTATCCGGAATTCATTCATCGTAATGCTCGCAATTCCCGCTTCAATTTTTTCAACTTTCATCGTGATGTATGCATTAGGTTTCAGCCTAAACTTGATGACCCTGCTGGGCTTGTCGTTAGTCGTGGGTATACTCGTCGATGACTCAATAGTGGTAATTGAGAACATACATCATCATCTTGAAAGAGGAGAGGGGCCGAATACGGCAGCAGTGAAAGGCAGAAACGAAATCGGGTTTGCCGCACTGTCGATAACCATGGTTGACGTGGTAATATACGTGCCGCTTGCGCTCACCGGCGGTCTGGTCGGCAATATCGTGCGCGAATTCGCCTTGGTGGTGGTCATTTCCACGCTGATGAGTCTATTTGTCTCATTCACCGTCACCCCCCTTCTCGCTTCTAGAATCAGCAGACTTGAGAAAATGACTGAAGGTACGCTGATTGGCCGGTTCACTTCAGGCTTTGAGAACTATTTTCGCTCTCTGATAAGCCATTACATAAGCTTGCTAAAATGGAGCCTCCACAATAGATGGAAAGTGGTCGCGCTTTCCGCGGTCCTGTTCTTCGCTTCACTGGCACTCGCACCTCTCGGATTCATCGGCGCAGAATTCATTCCCCAGACAGACATGGGCAAATTTGCAGTCATCCTGGATATGCCGCCGGATTACACCGTCCAACAAACCAATCTTGTGACCAGGAAAGTTGAAAACTATGTGAACTCCCTTCCGGAGGTCAAAAAGGATTTTGTCGAAGTGGGAGTCTCGAACGAAGGTTTTATCGGACTCTCATCAAACCACAATTCAGAACTAGACGTGGACCTCGTGCCCGAAGGACAAAGAAAGCTTTCCACCGAGAGAGTTGGCGAGAGGATAAAGGAGTTTGCAGAGCAGATTCCAGGCGTTCGAGTGCGGGTGAATCCAATCGGGTTGTTTGGGACGGCGAACTCAAGCCCGATACAACTGATCGTCAGCGGACCAAGCCGTGCCGATGTTCTCAACTCTGCTCAGGTTCTTGAAGATGTAGTAAAATCTATTCCGGGAACGTCAGACGTTCGGCTTTCAACCAGTCTTGCAAATCCGGAAATGCGTGTAACGATAGATCGTCAGAAGCTTGCCGCCTTCGGACTTTCGATTGCGGACGTCGGTGCAACCCTCCAGGTGGCCATGCAGGGAAATGACGATGCGAAATTTACCCAGGGTGAGGATGACTACGATATTCTCGTATCTCTTGATAAGTTCGATCGGTCGAAGATTTCCGACCTCAAGCGGATGACGTTTATCAACAACAAAGGACAGAAGATCCAGCTGCAACAGTTTGCTAGCGTGTACCAATCTTCAGGGCCTTCGGTGTTACAACGCTTCGACCGCATCAGTTCGGTAACGGTGTATTCCCAAGTAATCGGACGCCCGGTGGGAACCGTCGGACAGGAGATAAGAGATGCAATGGCCAAGAAACATCTGCCACCTGGTGTAGACATAACATATTGGGGGGATCTTAAGCAGCAGTCAGACGCTTTCAGCAGTCTCGGAATTGCAATCATTGCAGCTATAATATTCGTTTATCTCGTTCTGGTTGCACTTTACGATTCATATATCGATCCATTCGTAATCCTTTTTTCAATCCCTGTAGCAATGGTCGGTGCATTTCTAACGCTTGCCCTGACGATGAATTCGTTGAACATTTTCACGATTCTTGGTGTAATAATGCTCATCGGCCTTGTCGGAAAGAACGCGATACTGCTGGTTGACAGGACAAATCAGAAGAAACGGGAGGATGGCCTGTCGACTTTCGATGCGCTCATCGAAGCAGGTGAAAGCAGGATCAGGCCGATAGTTATGACTACTTCGGCAATGGTACTCGGCATGTTACCTCTCGCTTTGTCCCATGATGCAGCCTCGGAATTTAAATCGGGTTTGGCGTGGGCAATCATCGGTGGGTTGTTAAGCTCGATGTTTCTTACGCTGGTTCTTGTCCCAGTTATGTATGTCCTCCTTGAAAATGTGCAGCTGAAATTGAAGCGGGCCTTTGGCAAGGAGAAATCTCCGAAGAGTCTCGGGGGACTGGAACCCGAAGCTGCAGAGGGGAAATAATGGAAAAGAAACCTGCGAAGGTTGCAGCGAAGGCAAGAAACCTTCAACCAGAACCTTCGCAGGGTTGCACAATAGGCTACGATCTCCATTCTCAAGCGCGGGGTTATTTCACGAGTACCAGCTTCTTTACGGAACTGAATCTCTGCCCGTTATCACCAACAGCATCAACTCAATAGAAGTAGACTCCGCTCGCAAAGCGAGAACCATCGAAGATTGCCTGATACGTACGCGCAGGTCTTTCTCCATCGATGAGAGTTACAACTTCCCTGCCGAGAATGTCATAAATCCGCAACGTAACGTGGCCGCTCTTCGGTAACTGGAAATTGATCGTCGTCCTCGGGTTAAATGGATTGGGGAAGTTCTGTGATAAAGAAAATTCCTTCACCACTTTCTTGTTCTGGTTCGATATGCCGTTGACTCCCTGTGGAACAGTGAAGGTATACACATCAACCCCCAGTTGTATCGGCTTGTTATAAAGTATTTCTATTTCATCCCCGGTCGTAAAGATTGATTTCATGAACACTATGCTCCAGGTTAACCTGTCAACTACGGCCGTACATTTGGTGTCCAAAACAGTTGGCGTGTATTTCGTATTTACCACCCAGGCATACATCCTGTCGCTGGTACGCCACACTGGAAAGATGCTTGCCGTCATCGGATTAATGGCAGCGGTGTTTTGATCGTAGATAAGCAGGTTTACCTGCTCTCCTTTGTCAATGTTCCAGATCTCGAAAGGTATTCTTATCGCGAAAGGAGTCTTACTCCCGGGATTGGGATTCAACGGATGGTCTGCGATAGAGTAGTTGCTTGCACCAAAAAGTGTAGCAATCGAACCGCCAGACTTTGTGATAACAACCGTCTTCCCGTTTATGGTAGTGTCAGCAAGTACACCGGTCCACTTTAGCTAATAACCCTGTTGCAGATCTGCTATGACAGTCGGAGGTACACCACCGCTAAGCCCGTATAACGGCATAGAAGAGGCCGCAGTGCCATCCGCAAATCCGAACACGGTGAAGTCTGTGATTTTGTAACCGGACCCGCTCCCTTCCTTCAAGTAGACTATCTTGCCTATCGTAGTCGGAGTTTTGTAAGTACCGTCGACGTCCACTTTAATCCCGTCGAATACCTGATCTCCGGTCGGGCCAACGTCTGCAAACATGCTACCGGAAGATCCGCCGGGTCCGCGCATTCCGTTAGTCTCAAAATAATAATTTGGCGCATAGATATCCTGGCCAGCTACTACGGTCTGATCACTAAGAGCAACACTTCCTTTTGTCACATCTTCAACATCCCACTGTTTCTGAACCACGACCCTATTTGCGATGGCCCCCGACAATGTAACAACTCCGGATATATCGACTAGTTTTCCGGTTGGAAATCCATGACCGGGGTCGACATACGTCGCTCCAAAATTGTCATCATACATGGTGTAATTGATTAGCATCGGCAAAGTTGCGGGGTGGACAGTCACCACAATTTCTTCACCACCTGCAAAGACACCGTTGCCTGTCCTCTCGGTGGTATCAGGGGAAAGGGCTGAGGTATTGCCAAAGAAAATAGAATTGGTTGCATTATCGATATAGTAAGGGATGGTCGATCCGTTTTTGTTACTAATCGGCTCGTAAGCTTTGTCTATGATGACGCCGGATGGAAAAGTCAACTTTACCCCATCACAGTAATCGTAGTTGGGTGAGTCCAGATGTACAGCGGTGTGGACGTCAATGTAACCTTTGATCTCCTCACTCCAGGTTGCAGTGGAAGATAAAGACGAGCCCGTCAAATCTTGCACCTTGAGGAGCCTCTTGTTCTTGCCGGTAGCTGTAATATCATTCCATACACCATCTGAACCAAGCGAGTAAGTTTCGCTATGAAACACCAACCGATATTGATCGCCAGTCAACTTTGAAGGATCCATGACTGTGACGTTCACGCTGCCGCCCGATGTCCCCGCAATGTGGGTTGCAGAGATTCGATCTCCATAATTTGGTCCGGGCAGCTCGTAACCGAACGACACGGTGTCCGGTACGATACGACTTTCGGTGTTGTTAATGCCTGCGTTGGGATCAGCACTTGCAGCATAAGCTGTGACCGCATAGTAATATTTCCTGCCTTTGACTAAGGGGGCATTCTCAATGTAGTCCTTCCTTATCGCAAGCTGATACTGCAGTCCAGAGTCGGTGCCGTATTGCTGCTACTCCAGTACCACCTTGCCGGTCGCAGGATCAAGCTCATAACCGTCTAAAGATGTTACCCCGTCGATCTTGTCAAAGGTAGCGATTAGTCTGGAGCCTTCCTTTGAAGCTATCGGCGAAGATAGTTGGTACACATTATAACCTTCGAACAAATATCTAGATTGAGTAAAACTCTCAGCCTCATTTCCCCACTGTACTAAGATGGCGCCACCGGCATTGTTTGCTGAAGAGACAGGGGTGGTCGGAGAAGGAACAGTTGTCATATTGAGCGCATTACGAAAAGCTACTTCGGCATCGTAACTGTTTTTCTTCAAAACATAAATCGATTGTAGGTAGTCTTTTCCAATACCTGCAATTGCAGCGAGCACGACTTGCTGCGTATCTCCTGGCATCATGGTAAAAGGGCCGGAGTTTATGTACACGCAAATGTCTCCCGGAACAGCGACTGTCCCCGATCCTATGAATGTCTGACCTGTGTTTGTGACCGGATCACCCGCGTAGCAGTATTTGCTTCCACCGGTAACCGATGCAGTTAGTGGTAACCCATCGATTGTCGTCAACCCTCTCATAACATTGTACCATTGCAGTGTGCCATCGGGGGTGTACAAATACGGATCTGCGAATATGGAGCTCCCCCCGCAAGAAAAGAAATACGATGTCATCGGCAGATTTTTCTTTCCTGCGATCTTCCCCATATTCCAAGTTGCAGTATCGCTCGCCGTTCCAGGTACGATAGGACCCTGCAGGAGTTCAAAGCCGACTGCGGGCGGCGGTGAATCTAATTCACCCGTGTAGGACTGGTCATATGGTACAGCGTTGTAAGCGTACCCAAGGTTCAAGGTTGTATCGCATCCGACAGCGTCATCTCCCGGATAGCCGACATCGGGGTCCGCCCATTGCGAGACATACATGGAGTCCAACTCCGCGCCACTCTTATTGATAAAGCGGTAGCTGATGAAAATCGTGTTTCCCAATCCACCCCCACAGTTGTACGCCCAGATCGTGCGCTGAACCTCGATCCCTATCGGGTCAGAGGCGTAGAGGCCCAGAGTTCTCGACGTGTCCATGTCATTCATGACACACCATTGGGTTTGATCCGTACCCGGAAACCCCGGAGTACAGGTACTAGGATTGTAGCCACTCCCTCCGTTAGGATGGACCACTCCGCTCGCGTCGGTAAATGGTGCGCCTTCATTCGCCGGCCACTCGTTCCAGTCACTCCAATACTGGTTCAAGAGTTCGCTGACGGTCATTCTGGAGCTTATTCCGCTTCTGTTAAAGTAAGGCATTTCGGCACGGTTCAGGACCTTCGTTTCTGAAGCAACCTTACCGGAATCGGATGTTGGCCTCATGTCCGGGCGAACGCGATAGATCCTATTCGCGGTGTTACCCGGGTCATCTGCCACTGGCGGATGCGATGATGTACCATTCACAAGAATCTTCCCGGCCTGCAAGCCATGAGTGTAGGTGGAACCGCCGCTGCAGAGCGAATTGTTCTTGAAAGCCGTCCAAACAAGGCCGTCTTCAAGCATACAGGTTCCGTACTTTGACCCGATCGGAAACTCAAACCCCTCGGTGTTTCTTTTGTAAGGATTGAAGGATCCATCGCCGTCATTGGAGTAGTAATTGAAAATGTTGTTGATATCCATAGCTGCATAAGCACCATTCGTAAGAACTTCGTGGACCTTCGATTTGCGGTTCTTGCTGGTCTGGCCGGTCGCGATACGGATTCAATTCCGTAAATCCCAGTCCTCCTGAAGCGGTTCCGTTTGTGTAATCCAAGAAGGTCGGCTCAGCTCCTTGTGCCGAGGTCGGGGTTATCTTGACTTTCATAATGCTCATGGAAAGAGATGACTCAAGTATGAAGTTGCCGCTGATGTTATGGATTCCCCTGACGGCGGCATCAGAAATTAAATAAGCCACGTTTCTGTTGACAGCTTCCGGATTCATCACATTAAATTGAGGGTCGATATTCCCAAGTGCAACCTGGCGGCCTGAATATGGATTACCGAACACTGACAACGCCAACAGGTTCCTTTCATCGACATCCCAGGTGAGTTTGCCGGCAAACTTGTGATATGTCAATCAGCTGCTTTGCATCCCCGGTCCATTCACATAGACATCTTCGAATACAACACTCGGATCGTAGGCGACATAGTACCAAAGCCGGTCTTTCAGTATCGGGCCTCCCAGTCCGAAGCCGATATCGTAGTTACCGTAATCCCCCTTTGGCGGTTGACCGGCAGATAGTCTTGGTGCCTTGCTGAAATCGTTGTTGGTTAAAAAACCAAATATCGAGGAGTGAAATTCGTTGCTTCCGGAATAGGTGATCGTGTTTACGACTCCACCTAAAGCACTCTGATATTCAGCCTGGTACCCGCCGGTTCGAATTTCAACCTCTCTAACAAAATTATATGGCAAATCATATCTCAGGACCCCCATCTCAACTCCTGTCACTTCGGATCTGTCAATGAAGTACCTGTTTTCCTCCCCTGTTGCTCCAGCGAAGTTTGTACCACCATCGCTCTTGTAGCTGGCGTTTGCATTGGGCAGCAATTCCGCGATGTGAAAATAATTACGCTCAATAGGAAGCTGGCGGAACTCGCTGGCGGTTAACACCTGATCATCAGCGGAGGACCGTACGTCCATAGCAGGCTTGCTTCCCGATACCACCACCTCGTTTGTCGTTATTGCCTGTTCCATCATATGGATTCCTCCGACCGTGATCGTTTGTCCGAGCCGCAGGCGGATGCCCTTGATGGTAACTTGCTGATATGATACGTGACTTATACCGGCGGAGTAGATTCCTACTGGCAATGCCGGGATTCGGAAGTAACCATGTTCGTCGGTTATTGTCCCACGCACTCCCTGAAGGTCCGGTGAACTTACCTGCACAATTGCTTCAATGACCGGCTGATTCTTCGCGTCGAGTATCCAGCCTTCCAGGTTGGCTGTGGTCGATTGCGCAAGCGTATCTTGCAGCCCGGCAATAATGCAAACAAGAAGTACCATGCTCCCTTTTCCCATGACAGCTACCTTTTTATGATTTTGAGCTATTTCCTAACCCGAATTCTCCTTTATTATCTTCTTGTACTCCGGCAGATTCCGGAGCGGGTCATACAATGGATCAAGCTTCATCCTGTTGACGGAGAAAAATGCCACTTTCGTTGAAACCAAGGCCTCAATCTGTTTCAAAGCGGTTTCATGATCACCGACCAGGATAGATATTTGAGCCAGATATATTTTCCGATTATGGTCGATCCACGCTTTGTCTTCATACCAGTCGAGCAGCTTTATCCCTTTTTCAAGTTGACCGAGAGCCCTCTCTTTCTCACCAATGCCGGCATAACTGATACTCAGTGACAATGGGAGACGAAAATCCTTTGGAGAAGTGGCGATCAGTTTTTCTATCTTCACCTTTGAAGAATCGAAATATTTCCTCGCAAGTCCGTAATTCCCCTGGTATCTGTATATGAGCGCGATCATCTGCAAACTGGACATATAAGCTTGCGCCACGTTCCTGTATTCTCTCCGAGATGACTTCAATATCGACATGGCTTTATCAAAGTCCCGGTCCAACACACTCAAATAGACAAAGATATTGCTATTGTCCTCCTCGTACTCGTCATCTTTTATGTTCTTAACGGCTTCCCACGCGAGTCTTGTGGAGCCATTTAGGTCCACATAGTTCTGAGCGAGAGCCACATAGTAACCACTAGTGGCGGGACTCAGCTCAATCGCTCGTTTGAAGTATTGTTCCGCGTCCTTGTATTCTCTTCTGGAATTGCATTGTCCACCGAGCATCGATGGATAACGGGCATTCAACGGATCTAACTGAACGGCTTTGGATTCACTCTTCCGTGCAAGTTCAACCTGTCCCCTGTCTCGGTAGTAATAGGCGATCTCTATGTTCGCCTCGGCGTTGTTGGGTTGGATCTCAAGTGTGTTTTTCAATTCCTGAAATATTTTTTCCGTGTCGCTCGTGAACCTGGCGTAGTAATAGAACTTCGCCAGGTGTACTTCCGCAATGTTCGGATCAATCCGCTCTGCCTTGCTTAAATGCCGGGCAGCTTTCTTGAGATTCAAGCTGTCCCTGTCCCACCACCAGAAAAACAATCCGTTGTACGCAATTGAAAGCTGAGCGTGCGCGGCGGCGAAGTTCGAATCCAGGGCAATCGCTTGCTGGTACAGCTTCACAGCGGTCTTTATGTTAGATCCTGTGGACGGGCCGTAATGAAATTTCAGAGCCTTAAGATAATAGTCATACGCGTCCAGGTTGTTAGTGGGCGGTGGTCCGGCAACCTGTTCACCCGGCACTAATTTGATCCCAAGTTTGCTGACAACGTTCTGAGCTATCTCGCCCTGCACCTGGAATACGTCGTTTATCACCCGGTCGTATGAGTCCGACCAGATATTTATGTCATCCGACACCCGTACCGGTTGTGGAAAGATTCTTACGCGACTCTCTTTGCTTTTTCCTCTTGCCCACTGAATGGTTCCTTCGAGTATATAATCGACGCCCAGCTCCCTCCCGATTTCCCTCGCGGTCTTCTTCGTGTGCGCACATTTCTCCGCGCTGCCCCTCGAGATTACTCCCATTGAACCCAGTGCGGAAAGCCTGTTTGAAATTTCATCTCTCATCCCTTCGGCGAAATAATCGTCGTCAGGAGAACCGAGGTTTTCAAACGGAAGGACCACGATCATTTTCATACTATTGGTCGCGGCAGCGTTCGGAGTATCCAGTTTGACGACAACTCTGAAATAATAGACGGCGGCGAACGCCAGTAGAGCGACAAGGCTGGCAGTGAAGGAAAGCTTCGTGCGCAATTTCATCCGGCGAACCCTGTGCCCGCTGGGGTAAAAACCTTTTCCGCCGACAACTCTGTTTCGTGCGCGGTCGATGTCCGACAACATCTCTTCGATCTTTTGATATCGATCAGCGGGCGACTTTGCAAGGGCCTTCTGCAAAATCGGAAGCAGCTCCGCAGGAATTCTTGCCAAGTCCGGCTCCCGGTTCTCTATCGAGTAGGTGACATCCTGATCGTAATCGGATTTGAATGGGGGTACACCGGTTAGCATCTCGTACAGTACGATTCCCAACGACCAGATATCTGTTCTTCCATCGACCTCGTCCCCTCTTGCCTGTTCGGGAGACATGTAGTTGCATGTACCGACAGTCGAGCCGACCTGTGTCAGCTGTGTCCTTCCTGATGCCTTTGCCAGGCCAAAGTCGAGTATCTTGACCACACCATCGTTTGTTATGAAAATATTTCCCGGCTTGATATCCCGGTGAATTATGCCTTTCTCGTGGGCTTTAGATAGTCCTTTGGCAACCTGGACGGCAACCTCTAATGCATCGTCGTTCTTCAACGGTCCGCGAGATATTCTCTCCTTCAGGGATTCGCCCCCGTAGCAGTCCATCACGATGAACATCTCTTCATCGTCAGTCTTACTGATATCATGGATCGTGCAGATGTTGTTGTCCTGAAGAGCAGAGGCGGCCTGCGCCTCCTGGACAAAGCGACTTCTGGACTCGATATCGCTGCTGAGTCCGCGCGGAAGAAACTTCAGCGCAACTATCCGCTTGAGGGAGATATCCTCGGCTTTGTAAACAACCCCCATACCGCCTTCGCCGAGCTTCTCGATGATTCTGTAATGTAATATGGTGTCCCCGATCATTGAGAGTTCCGTGCTAATGGAATTGACATTCGGCGTACATGTGCACTCGACCGAGCATCGGCAAGGTCGGGTCCGCACCATACTGCCAATATGCGAGGATTGCCGAGCTTGTCCAGGATGCTGTAATGGTGGACCGATCTCTCCATCGTCCTTTCCACCCGTTTGTCCCCAGGGCAAGTGTCTTCAGCACTGCGCCAGTGCCTTCTGCAAGATTATCCGTATTACTGATTGAGTGTATATGCAATTTCAATTCTCAATGGGAATCTTCTTGAATGCACGCATCAGACTCCTGAACTCGATCGAAAGCAGGTTCAAATCTCTCGTGCCCCCCTTCCTACGGAGACATTTGTCATCCCAAACATTCTCTTACCGGGGGTCACTGCAGAAACAAACAAGTCTGAATTACCTCAGCGAATCGATACTTTCATCGGTATTAGACCAGCATCGCTTGCATATGGTGAGCTCATTCGAATCTCGGTCCTAAGTCATGATTGAGGACTTTATGGGGCACTATATCTGTCGTTGCCGTCCCTGACATTCGGCTGATAGCAGAAGAAATCTAACTCGATGTGCCCTACAGTCAAGTTCTCCGCCATTCGAGAGGTAACCGCTCAGTTACAATTGTACTCCGTTCCCTTTCACTATCCCACGCTTGTCGTTATATTTTCAATGAGATTCCTGCTTGCCTATCACCAATTCGGAGAGATCTTAGGTGGATTCAAATCAAACCATCAGATGCGAGATTAGGTGCGACTGGAAAAAAGAGGAAGTCTTTACCATCTACCGACTGCCTCTTCTTGATCTGGTGTACCAAGCTTCGACCATTCACAGGACATACTTCGACCCTGGCGAAGTTCAAGTTTGCTCCCTTCTTTCGATAAAGACCGGCGGCTGTCCCGAGGATTGCGCGTACTGTCCGCAATCCGTCGAATACGATACCGGAGTGGAGGCGCGACCGCTGCTCCAGGTGGACGAAGTCGTCAAAAGAGCAAGTGATGCCAAGGCATCCGGTGCGACTAGGTTCTGCATGGGAGCGGCCTGGCGAGAAGTGAGAGACAACAAGGACTTCGACAGAGTTCTCGAAATGATCCGGGAAGTGAACGATCTCGGTCTGGAAGTGTGCGCGACTCTCGGAATGGTTACAGAAGATCAGGCGAGGAAACTCAAGAATGCCGGTTTGTATGCTTACAACCACAATCTCGATACATCGTCGGGCTACTACAAAAGTATCATCACAACGAGGACCTACCGGGATCGCATCGATACGATAAAGAACACTCGCCGTGCGGAGATTACTGTCTGCAGTGGTGGAATTATCGGGATGGGAGAATCGGAAGAGGACAGGATGGAAATGCTGATGACTCTTGCGAACCTCGATCCTCACCCGGAATCCGTTCCAATAAACGGGCTTGTTGCGGTTGAAGGGACGCCTCTTCAAAACCGTTCTCCGGTAAGTCCATGGGACTTTGTCAGGATGATAGCGACCGCCAGGATACTCATGCCGGAGTCGATGGTTAGACTCTCCGCGGGAAGGATGCAACTGAGTCTGGAAGCGCAGGCACTTTGCTTCCTTGCCGGCGCAAATTCAATTTTCGCAGGAGACAAGTTGCTAACCACACCAAACCAGACTATCGACAAAGACAAAGAGCTCTTTTCAGCACTAGGACTTAGGCCGCGCAAGCCATTCAAAGAAGAAAATGCCGTCTGAAGCAATCAACCAACTTGTTCGCGCGCTCGATGAAAGAAAATCGGATGGCTCGATCCGCGCTCTGACGACCCCTTCAGGACTAATTGATTTCTGTTCTAACGATTACCTCGGATTTTCCCGATCCCACGAGCTCAAGGAGAATATAAGAGCCGAGATCGACCGGCTTCCGGATATGCAGATAGGATCGACCGGTTCACGGCTGATTTCAGGTAATTCGAAATACTGCGAAGAGCTGGAAAATAAAGTTGCGGAGTTTCACCATGCGGAGGCCGGCCTCATCTTCAATTCAGGGTACGATGCTAATCTGGGAATCTTCTCATCAATCCCTCAAAGAACGGACACAGTTCTGTACGATCAACTTGTACACGCCTCTATCAGAGACGGCATTCGCCTTTCATATGCCCGCTCTTTCACATTCAGACACAATGACCTCGACGATCTTGAACGAAGATTGAATCAGGCAACTGGAAATGTTTATGTTGCCGTTGAATCAGTGTATTCGATGGACGGCGACTCCGCGCCTCTAAGGGAAATAGCGCAGCTTTGCAGCAGTCATGGAGCAAACCTTGTGGTCGACGAGGCCCATGCTACTGGAGTCTTCGGAGAGAACGGCGAAGGGAGAGTTGTCGAGCTTGACGTTCAGGATGCCGTATTCGCACGTGTCCACACTTTCGGCAAAGCGCTCGGCGCACATGGAGCGGTTATTCTGGGATCAGAGACTCTTCGTTCATATCTCGTGAATTTTGCGCGACCATTCATTTATACAACCGCTCTCCCTTTTCACAGCCTCGCAGCGATTCATTACGCATACAAACTCTTGATTTCCGATTACACGCCCTGCCGCCGACTCCGACATCTGATATCGATTTTCAATAGCCAACTGGACGAACCTTTGAAGAGTAATTTCATCGGGAGTGATAGCGCCATTCGATCTCTTCTTAAACCCGGGAATAGAAACGTCAAGAAAGTGGCAAACGATATACGCAGTGGAGGATTTGATGTCCGTCCCATCATGCACCCGACAGTACCGGCGGGATCGGAGAGGATCAGGATTTGCATCCACGCGTTCAACACTGAAGAGGAGATCGGAAACCTGATCCACACTCTTAATACTGCGCTAACATGAGAAGGATTTTCGTCACGGGGATAGGGACGGGTGTCGGCAAAACCGTCGTATCAGCAATCCTTGCGGAAGCACTCGACGCAGATTACTGGAAACCCATCCAGGCAGGAGATCTCGACAACTCGGACACTGAGAATGTGAGGCGGTTGGTTTCGAACTCCAAATCGTTCCTTCACCCGGAACTTTACAGGCTTACGCAACCGATGTCTCCTCATGCGGCTGCGGCTGTCGATGGAATCACGATTGAACTTGACGCAATAAGTAAATCAATCCCATTTACGCTGGGACGCGACCTTATTATCGAGGGCGCTGGCGGAATTATGTCGCCGGTCAATGACTCCGCGTTGATGATAGACATGATAGCCGCCCTTGGCGCCGAAGCCATCATCGTATCACGAAATTATCTGGGATCTATCAATCATACACTGCTAACCGTGGAGGCTCTGAAAAGGCGCGGGTTGCCAATCAATGGAATTATCTTCAACGGAGGGCCCGTTCAATCTTCAACAGATTTCATAACACGATTCTCAGGGATAAGACCCATCGGCTTCATTTATGAGGAAAGGATTATCGACCGTCAGATGGTTGCTCGATACGCACAGGCGCTCAGAAGGGAATTCCGAAGATGAAGCTTATCGACCGGGACAGGCGGGTTATCTGGCATCCATATACCCAGATGAAGACAGCACGCTCTCCGATCCCCATAGTTCGCGGCGAAGGCGCAAGATTATACGACGAGAGTGGAAACGAGTACATCGATGCAATTTCATCATGGTGGGTGAATATCCATGGTCATGCGCATCCGTACATTGCACAAAAGGTTGCCGACCAACTTCACAAGTTAGAGCACGTGATTTTTGCCGGCTTCACACATGAGCCTGCTGTTGAGCTTGCAGAAAGACTCGTGAAAGTCCTCCCATCAAATCAATCGAAGGTCTTTTATTCAGATAACGGTTCTACCGCAGTCGAAGTTGGAATCAAGATGGCTCTGCAGTATTGGTATAATCGTGGAATAAAGAAGCGAAAGATCATCGCTCTCAGCAATTCGTACCATGGCGATACTTTCGGGGCAATGTCAGTAAGCGTCAGAGATTTATTCACCGAACCATTCCGGGATTTACTTTTTGAAGTCATCCGAATCCCCACGCCCACCAAAGGGAACGAAGAGGCTTCTATTTCCGGGTTGAGCCGCGCCCTTAGCACACAGGACGTTGCAGCCTTCATTTTCGAACCTCTTCTTCAAGGCGCAGGTGGGATGATAGTGTACGATGCGGAGCCGCTCGACAAGATGTTGGCCACATGCAGCAAACAGGAAATCCCGACGATTGCCGACGAAGTATTTACGGGTTTCGGACGAACCGGAAGATTCTTCGCCTCCGATTTCTTAGAGAACAAACCGGACATCATCTGCATGTCGAAGGGCTTGACAGGAGGAACCATGGCATTAGGCGCAACCTCATGCACAGAGTATATCTACAATGGCTTCCTGTCGGACGACAAACGGAAAAGTTTTTTTCACGGTCATTCCTACACGGGCAACCCGGTGGCGTGTGCGGCCGCTCTGGCGAGCCTCGATTTGATGGAAGAGGATGATACATGGAAAAACATCGCGAGAATTATTCTTAGACATAAGCAATTTGCCTCAAGACTGATTAAACATCCTCGGGCAGAGAATGTCCGACAAATTGGGACTATTGTTGCGTTTGATGCGATAGGAGATGAAGACACCGGCTATCTCAATTCTTTGAGAGACCGAATGAACGACTTCTGTATCAACCATCGAATAATTGTCAGACCGCTTGGAAACGTCATGTATCTAATCCCGCCGTACTGTATTACCGATCACGAATTAGACAAAGTGTACACAACTCTCATTTCAATGCTGGATAGTTTGTGACTCAAGATGCACAATCCGGATTGCGCAATCCGAAATTGTTCATAGCGATCACGGGGGTCGGGTCGATTTCGCCGCTAGGCCACACCGGCAAACAGGTGTGGCAGTCTTACCGGCAAATGGAGTCGCTCATCAAACCCAGGGAGTTTGATGGTACAACCGTACCGGTTGCGAGTCTGGCCGAAGATTCGGAAGACATCCTGAAAGCTATCTCCCTTGAAGAACCGATCGGCGGTCACCTTGACAGGACAGTTCTGATGGCTGCGCACTGTGCTCGCCAGGCCGTTGCCCAGGCCGGATGGAAATTGTCTGACAATGCCGAACGAACCGGAGTCAACATCGGGTCATCACGCGGCGCAACGGGGGTCCTTGAAAGACAGCACGCATCGTACTTGCAGGATCCCTCTCGAAGGATTTCACCTCTTACTTCACCGACAACTACCCTCGGAAATATTTCAAGCTTCGTAGCACACGATATAGGAACAGAAGGTCCCGAGATAAGTCATTCCGTCACTTGCAGCACTGCGCTGCACGCCATCATGAATGGAATCGCCTGGATTCGGGGAGGACTTTCCGACAGGTTTATCGTCGGCGCAGCAGAAGCACCGCTCACCGGATTCACAGTGGCACAGATGAAAGCACTCAGAATTTATTCAAGAGATTCAGGATCCGATTATCCCTGTCGTCCCCTCTCATCCAAATCACCCCAGCACAACACTTTCGTCCTCGGAGAAGGCGCCGCGCTCTTTACGCTTGAACCAGTTCCGGAAGCGCCTGCCGGAAACGAGTCGCAGCGGATCCTCGGTATCGTGGAATCTTTTGGCTATGGGATCGACCAGGCGTCGAACGCAACGGATATGACCGAAGATGGAACAGCGCTAAAGAAGTCGATGGCGATGGCACTGGAGGGTCTGCCAGCCGGAAGCAGTGTAGACGCTGTTATCATGCACGCGCCTGGTACAATAAAGGGTGACCGAAGTGAGTTGAACGCTGTGCGGTCCGCATTCGGTGAGCACCTCCCCATTTTGCTGTCGAACAAGTGGTTGATCGGACACACCTTCGGTGCTTCTGCTGCCTTGAGTCTCGAATATGGTCTCATGATTATTGCAAATGACGACTACATGGAGTTTCCTTATCCGGTCAGCATATCGAACAAGAGGCGGTCGATCAGGAAAGTGATGATTAATGCAGCGGGCTTCGGCGGAAACGCCGCGAGTATTGTAATCGCCAACTTCGATAATTAATACTCCCGCAAAGACTTACCGATATTCAGCTCACAGCCAACAATTCACCATTTCCCCTGCAGATAGTCGGAGAGATCTTTTGAAGTGAGTTTCTGTGCGCTTGACTCATCCAAAGGAAACGCCTATCTTATTTATAAACCGACCGGTCGGTTTATAAATATGCCCAGGAAAGTAAGCGTAGAAAATATTGCCAGACGCAAAGAGCAAATCATGAAAGCCGCGATTACTGCATTTGCCCGAACCGGACTGAAGGGAACGAGCATGAACGACATCGTCCATGAGTCCGGCATGAGCAAGGGTGCCATTTACTGGTACTATAAGAGCAAGGACGAGATAATCGCGGAGTTGCTCAATGAATTTTTCGACCCAAACGAGATTAAAAGGATAGAGCAATTGCTCTCGAGCGGCACCGCACGAGAACGAATTGACAGGTTTGTCGATTACATAGAGGAGGCTATGAAGAAGATCCAGCGTTTCAGACCGGTAATTCAGGAACTGTACGCCATTGCTTTCAGAGATCAAAAAATCAAGAAGATGGTGAAGCGCGATTTTTTCTCGGGTGTAACGCTTCTGCAATCGATAATCAAGGATGGAGTTAAGAATAAAGAATTCAAACGGGTCGATCCATACCAGGTTACTCTTGCGATATACCAGATTATCGAAGGTGCGGCGCTTTTCTGGTCACTCGGAATAGAAATAGATTTCGAAAAGCAGCTTCGGGGTGGCGTCAAACTGATTCTGGAAGGAATCAAAGCTCAAAAATGATGTGCGAAGGAATTGAAATATGAAACGCGTTTTGTCAATCCTTGTTTTGATTATCGGCGCGATCACGAGCAGTGCATATTCACAGGACCCAAAACAAATTGTTCGGAAAGCGGAAGACGCGATAAAAGGTAAATCGTCCAGCCATTCCATAGTGGAAATGACAATCACGACTCCCGATTATACACGAAGTATGAAAATGGAAAGCTGGTCAATCGGCGATTCGAAAGCGCTCGTGAATATCCTTTCTCCTGCCCGCGAAGCAGGCAACCGCACACTCAAACTCGGGAACGACGTCTGGATGTATTTGAGGAACACCGAGACGACTATTCGAATTCCGCCATCCATGATGCTGCAATCATGGAACGGGTCCGATTTCACTTATGATGACATGGTACGCGAAGAAACACTCGTAAAGGATTATAACATCACTATAGTCGGTACCGATAGATTGGACAACATTGAATGCTGGGAGCTGCAGCTAATTCCGAAGCCGAACGCTCCTGTCGTATGGGGGAAACTCCTCTACTGGGTGAGAACAATAGACAACCTGCCGGCGCAGGTAGAATACTTCGATGAAAAGGGGAAGTTGATGCGCACGATGATAATGAGCGAATTCAGAGAAATGGGCGGGCGCGTAATTCCGACAGACTGGACGATGTACAACGCCGACAAAACTCATTCTACCGAGATAGTAATGGAGAAAGCATCATTTGACACAAGGATTCCGAACAGCATCTTCTCATTGAGGGAATTGGAAAAATAATGGGAGGTCATGTATTGTCACTCGGTAGTCATTCGGGGTCATTTGTCATTGGTCGAGTAAAAACTGAGTGACCATCAGTGACAACAAGTGACTATGAATAACTCTGATTTGTCGCTAATGTGGATAGGAAAGGCACTTGTATCTACTCATTGAAATAGCCTGGCGAAGTCTCTGGAGGAACCGGAGACGATCCTTCCTCGTCATCGCGGCAATTACGTTCGCTGCTTCCCTAACAATGATAAAGATGAATGTCGACAATGGGACAATCTCGGAGGCAATAAATGATGCCGCCCGGCTCTCAACCGGTCTCATCCAGATCCAAAAACCAGGATATGTGGACAATCCAACTTTGCAGAAGAGCTTCGTGTTTTCCCGCAAACTAAGGAAACTAATAGACGAGAACCCACTTGTCAGCGGCAGCTCACCGCGAATCCAGGCGGATGGACTCGTCAGTTACAAAGATCATTCGGTGGGCGTCATGATAATGGGAATCTCGCCTGACCAGGAAAGGGCGATAACTGATTTTCAAAACAAAATATCGGCCGGCCATTTTCTATCATCGGGGGACGACCATCGAGGCAAGGTCCCCGAAATTGTTCTCGAATACACACTCCTTCGGAACTTGAGGGCAGGGATCGGCGATTCCGTCGTAGTCCTCTGCCAAGGATTTGACGGCGTGTTGAACAACATGTATG
Organism: Bacteroidota bacterium; assembly: GCA_021789975.1. Lineage (GTDB taxonomy): Bacteria > Bacteroidota > Ignavibacteria > Kryptoniales > JAKASW01 > JAKASW01. Next base: position 100,379 of record JAJYIT010000006.1, on the reverse strand, counting down.
CACGGATTGTCGGCACGTTTAGAACGGGCTCCGACGAGTTCGACCGGATGGGCGCCTTCATGGAAATAACAGACCTGCAGCCTTTTCTTTCGATGGACGACCGGGTTAATGCGGTTGCGATATCCGTTAGCAATATGGACGATGTGCCCGAAGTTACAGCCCAGCTCAACGCAGTGTTAAAACCAACCGGTCTCGTCGCTGTACCATGGCAGACCCTCATACCTCAAATGGAACAGACGCTGGAGTTTAAACAGAGTGGAGACTTCGTCTTCATGATAATTCTCCTGGTGGTAGTCGGATTTGGTATTCTCAATGCAGTTCTCATGTCCGTTACCGAGAGATTCAGGGAATACGGCATCGTTCTGTCGCTAGGTATGCAACACGAAACACTGGCGGCAACAGCCGCCCTCGAAATATTCTTCATGATCATCATCGGAATTTTCTGCGGCAATCTGTTGGGAGTGGGAATCAGCTACTATATCTTTGCGCATCCGATAGTCATCGGAGGGAATCTGGCGCAAATCTACGAGCAGTACGGATTCAATGTCCCGGTAATTACGTCCGCTGTATCCACCGGCACTTCCGTACTGACTTCGGCGGCAATTCTTATTATTTCATTTGTCTCGATGTTCTATCCACTCTGGCGGGTGCTCAGGCTCGAACCACTCAAAGGAATAAGGTACACTTAAAATGAAATTCAAAACCCTAAACTCTAAATCCTAAACAAATTCAATTGTTCAAAATTCCAAAAGATATCGAAAATGCCCCTGCTCATCATCGAACTTCTGAACATTTGTGTTTTGGATTTAGAGTTTGTTTAGAGTTTAGAATTTCGTATTTAGAGCTTCATGTAGGGGACAATACCGGGACCCTAAAATGATTAGCAAGATAGCTTGGCGTAACATACTCAGGAATAAACGACGGTCTCTGATATTGACTGCTTCGATCGTGGTCGGCGTTTTTGCGCTGATCTTGGCCCGCGCTTTTGTCCGCGGGTTCATGGAACAGATGCTTACGAACCAGATCGGGACTGATGTAGGCTACATACAAATTCATAAGCCAGGCTACCAGGCCGATCCCGGCATCGATAACTCGATAGAATCGCCAGGACTAATAAAAGAAATGCTTGAAGGTGATTCGACTATGCTTCGGTATTCGGAGCGTCTTCGGACATACGGACTAATTTGCAGCGCCTACAATTCCGCAGGGGTTTCGATAGTAGGAATTATACCGAATGAAGAAAAGAAAATCACAACAATATCCCAATACATCGTCAAGGGAGAGTATCTAGGCGACGGGACGAACCAGATAATTATCAGCACCGCTATTGCCGAAAAACTGAAAGCCGGGCTCGGGGATAAGGTGGTGATCATGGCTTCACAGCCAGACGGCAATATCGGATCTGAAGGCTGCCGGGTATGCGGTATCTATGAGACATCCAATTCAGGGTTCGATCAAACTCACGTTTACGCTTCGATTCAAACACTAAGGCAAATGCTGAATGTCCGCAACATGGTTTCCGAATTTGTGATCGATCCGGTTCGCCGGACCATGATGCCGGTTGTGTTAGACAGCCTCCGGAAAGAACTTCAGGCAGTCAGCGGTCCTTCCAACCGATACGAAATCATGAGCTATGAGCAAATGCTTCCCCTTTTCGTCATGCAGCTGGGTTTTTACGACCAGATGTTCTACGTCGTATATGGAATTATAGCAATTGCACTGATCTTCGGAATAATCGATGTCATGCTTATGGCAGTCTTGGAACGAACGCACGAGTTCGGAGTAGCGATGGCTGTCGGAATGTCAAATGGGAAGATCTTCAGGATGATTCTTGTCGAGGCTTTTCTTCTTGGGATAGCGGGGACCATAGTTGGCCTCGTAATTGCTTACTTCACTTGCCTCGATCTTTCACGATTCGGATGGGACTTATCTATGTTCGCCGCGAGTCTCAGATCATGGGGATCGGGCTCGAAGATCTTCCCTATCCTATTGGGTTCTGATGTCATCAAGGCCGCTGTCATAATACCCTTTGTGACAGTGATTGGATCAGTTTACCCGGCGATGAAAGCCATTCGGCTTCATCCGGTTGATGCGATAAGATCGATCTAATAATGGATGCAAGGAATTTAGGAGTCATCGGAACATGGATTCACAAGTAGCCAGAACAGAGATAATCCGCGTTGAAGACGTAACAAAAGTGTACCATGACAACGGTGTGCCGGTTAACGCACTTCGAGGAATAAGTCTTGCCGTTTCGCCGGGCGATTTCTCCGTAATTGCCGGCCCTTCCGGTTCAGGCAAAACGACCCTACTTAATATCATCGGTACACTCGACAAACCCAGCGATGGCAAGATTATTCTCGACGGTGAAAATGTTGCATCGAAAACTCGCCGCGAACTTGCCGGGATCCGTTTGAAGAAAATCGGCTTCGTGTTTCAAGCGTATAATCTCAATCCGGTGTTGACCGCTCTTGAAAATGTCGAGTTCACCATGATGCTCCGCGGAATCGATGCCCGTGAACGAAAGCGTAGGGGGATGGCCCTGCTGGAACAGCTTGGGATTGCCGAGCTCGCGCACAAGCGTCCCAACGAAATGAGCGGAGGACAGCAGCAACGGGTTGCTGTTGCGAGAGCGATTTCAAATGATCCCAGGCTTGTTCTCGCTGACGAACCAACTGCCAATCTCGATTCCGGGACCGCCATCAAGCTTCTCAAACTCATGGAGAAGCTGAACCATGAAGGAGGAATAACATTCGTGTTCTCATCCCATGACCCGCAAGTTATCGAGCGTGCACACAGACTGCTGATCTTGAAGGACGGGCATATTGTGACCGACAAGACAAATCAATAATTGGAACACGGAGACACAGAGTGACCTCCCTTCATCATTCAATTCACTCCGTTGTCTCGGTGTCTCTGTGTTTAATATTCTTTGCCCCCAAAGGGAACGCACAGACTTCCCTCGACTTCTCCGGCTATGTCATGGAGATGCCGGTCTACGAAAGTATCCAGCCTTCGTTTGCACGGCTCGCAGATATGTCGAATTCTGAATTCGCGAGTCTGACCAGGTTGCGACTTCGCCCGACTCTTCATCTCGGCGACAACACCAAGATCGGTCTCGAATACGAAATCGACGGACTCTATTACTCAGGGAGCGCAACGATCGGTCTTGCTTCCACCACTCCACTTCGACAGGTCGTCAGCTTGCACTGGCATCCCTTATCAGGTGACCATGGCTCAATTTCCGATTATATCGACCGACTGTACCTCGACCAGGAATTCTCGTTCCCCAATGGGGCAAGCGGCAAACTTGTGTTGGGAAGGCAGCGAATAAGCTGGGGAACAGGTCGCGTGTGGAACCCAACCGACATCTTTAATCCAATCAATCCAGCCGATTTCGGTAAGATTGAAAAAGACGGTGCTGATGCCGCGTCGATGACATTTTATCTCGGGCAACTGACGGACTTGCAGCTTGTTTATAACGCCGAGTATCATTTCTTCACCTCAAACTACGCCGCGAGATTCAGAACCAACATCATCGGGTATGACCTCGCGGTGCTTGCAGGATTGCTGGACAGAAGAGTCATAACCGGAGGCGACTTTGCCGGGAATGTATGGACGGCAGGGATAAGAGGTGAAGGACTTGTGTCGCAGGACCCATCGAAATCCGGCGGCTACTATGTAAACTGGATACTTGGAATGGACTACCAATTTACCAGCAGGTTATACGGCTTGTTCGAGTATTATCACAACGGAGAAGGAACTCTCAACCGGTTCGACTATAACTTGACCGGGCTTTATGAAGGACGAATACTGAATCTCGCGGAAGACTATCTTGCCTTAAGTGCAACGTACCAGCTTACTGCCCTCACGACGGTGATGGCATCGTCCATTTCCAATTTCAACGACGGCAGCGGCTACCTCGCCGGGACAATCAGTTATTCAGCCAGCGACAATACTTCGTTCTCGGTCGGTACTCTCTACACATATGGAAAGACATTTACTGAATACTGGTACTATCCACAAGCATATTACTTGAAGCTGGAGACGTATTTCTGATCGACGGGTGTTTTGACCCTTAGCCCACAGTCAAGAGGTCACAATACCAAAAGCCATTCTCAAATGGATCCTCTATACCGTCTTTCTCCACTTTATGCTTATCCCCTAGCGGCTCTTTTCTTCCATATTTTCTGTAAATGATTTCACCCTTGTCGATTTTGACGGGCATGCTGAAGATCGGGCCATCGTAAACAAAGGAATGGAACTCACCGTTCTCACCGCACGGGTCTACACCTCGAGGAAGATCGCTAAGAAACGATTTGTCGATTATTCTGCCGACGAACTCTCTACCAAGGTATTTATCGTTCACACAAACGGTGATCGCTTTGAATCCAAGCTCAATGAACTCTTCGACGAGCTTATCTGTCCGGGCATTCCAAAGGGGAAACAAACACTTCAAACCCAACTTTGACAGTTTTTCTTCTCTGTACTTTTTGAGGTCCTCCAGAAAAATATCTCCGAATACGGAAGTGCCAAAGCCGTTGACCTTTAACTCAAATAATTTATCACCCATTATTCTCTCGTAAGTGTCCATGTCCGGCATTTCTGGAAGAAGCACTTCCACGAGCGGGATTCCAATGGCAGCGGCCTGTTGTCCGAGCAACTCCCTTCTAACCCCATGCATCGAAATTCTATTGAACTTTTCGTTTACGGTGGTAAGCAAACATGATATCTGTGGCCTACCGATTTCCCTCAGTCTGTGTAAAGCGAGTGCAGAGTCTTTCCCGCCGCTCCAATTGAAAAACGTCTTGCTCATATTACCTCACCCTGAATCATCTTGCCCTCACACTTATCATCTCGGTGCCGGCATATCGAGCGTCATCTTTAAATCTGGATGATCATGCTGTGCCGTTTTCTCTTGCCGGTAGAATAAAGAAAAGCCCTGCGTCGGAGTTTTTCCTTCGCAGGGGCTTTAATCTTTGAGTACCAAACGAAAGTATTACACTATTGCTTCAGGGGCGTCCGTTGAATCGCCGGGCTTAGGCTCCTCAACCTGGGCAGCTTCCTGATTTTCAGACGTGGTCTCGACAGGAGGCATCACTTCTTGATCGGGCTCCGCTTTCTTGGGAGCTTCCTTTCCGTGAGTTTTATCGGTGTATTCTCTCGGCTTCTTGTCTGTAGTTCGAGGCCTGCGATCACGTTTCTCATCCGGGTTAATCTTGTGGTTTGTCAGGAATTCCTGATAAAGCGCCTGATCCTTTTCCTTGAAGTATTCGGTGATGCTAAGGACAATCCGTTTCCCGTCCTTATCGAACTCGATAACCTTAAGGTCAAGTGTCTCACCGACCGGGAAGTGGGCAACGTAGTTCTTCAGGCCCGCAGGTGCCATATGCGAGTGAGGCACGAAGCCGTCGACCTCGCCGGGGAGCTCTACGATGGCTCCCTTTTCAATGTGCCTGATGATCTTTCCTTGTACCTCCGAGCCTTCTTTGAACTGCTCAGCGAACTTGTCCCAAGGATTCTCAAGTGCCTGCTTGTGGCCGAGGGATATCCTTCTCTGTTCCTTGTCGACAGCCAAGACCACTACATCGATCTCATCGCCTCGCTTTACAAGTTCTCCAGGGTGACGGATCTTCTTGGTCCACGAAAGATCGGAAATATGGATCAATCCATCGACGCCTGACTCGAGTTCCACAAACACTCCGAAGTTCGTCAGGTTACGCACAATACCCTTGTGGTGTGTATCGACGGGATACTTCTCGATAAGCTGTTCCCAGGGATCTGGCTCAAGCTGCTTTAGTCCCAAAGAAAGCTTCTTGTTTTCTTTGTCGAGACTCAAAATAACTGCATCGATGGTTTGTCCCATTGATACTTTCTGTGATGGATGCTTGATATGCTCCGTCCAGCTCATTTCAGATATATGTATCAGACCTTCGATGCCTTTCTCGATTTCGACAAACGCACCGTACTCAGTAAGAGAGACAACTTTGCCGTTGACTTTCTGACCGACCTGGTACTTGTCTTCGATCGTCTTCCAAGGCTCCGGTTGTAATGCCTTCATGGATAGGGAAATCCTCTTCTTTTCCTCGTCGAAATCGGTAACGACGACCTGTATCTTTTGATCAAGTTTCACAATTTCCGACGGATGATTCACCCTGCCCCACGAAAGGTCTGTGATATGGATAAGTCCGTCGACTCCTCCCAAGTCAACAAAGACTCCGAACTCAGTAATCGCTTTGACTGTACCTTCGAGGATAAGGCCTTTTTCCAGAGTCGATAGTATGCGTTTGCGCTGTTCTTCGAGCTCTGCCTCAAGAAGTGCCTTATGGCTGACGACGACGTTTTCGGCAGCCTCGTTAATTTTCACGACTCTGAAATCCATGGTTTTCCCTACGAAGGAATCAAAATCCCTCACGGGTTTGACATCGACTTGTGAGCCGGGCAGAAACGATTCCAGACCCATCAAGTTAACCATCAACCCTCCCTTCACGCGTCGAAGGACTGTTCCCTGGAGGACGCTTTGGTTCTCATGGGCGTTGACAATCTTATCCCAGATGCGAATGAAATCCGCTCGACGCCTTGATAAGACGACCTGACCGTCCTGATCTTCCACGCTGTCAAGAAATACCTCTACCTCATCTCCCGGTTTGAGTTCATTGAGATTTGGGAATTCGATTTTCGGGACCAGGCCGGAAGACTTGAACCCGATGTCGACTATAACATCGTTTTCAGTAAAACCGATGATCCTTCCCTTTACAATTTCTCCCGCATCGAACTGTTTGAGGCTCTTATCATATAATTCGACCATCTCCTTGAGCTCGGCTTCCGAATACTGGGAGTCTTCACCCGCCAGGAGTTTCACCTTAGTCATCGTTGCTTTCTTAGACACCGTTTCGCCCTGGCCCTGAACAGCAGGGGCTTCCGGCATTACCATAGTTTCAGCGACCTTTTCCTCTTCGGCCATTAATTTCTCCTTAAACAATCGCTAACAAACCAGCTGTCAGCGAACTTGATTTGTTAACCTTCCACCCGGCATCAGCCGCAATGACGCCCGGGAGAGGCAATTTTTTGTTGGACATGAGTTATCCCCGCTCATCGATTGCTCCATGATCGCGGGATGCCGCAAAGGCGGCACTGGGGCGGCTTTTTTCTTTTTCGGATGTCTGCGCTTGTGACACATCCGCTCGATGAGTCCCTACGTGTCCTGGATCAGTTAAGACCGTAGATGGGTAGTCGACTCGCGGCGGAGGATTTCGAAATTCAAATTTCGAATCCGACGAGCAAATTTCCATTATTTTATCTTTTACTTTCTCCATCAACCACTGCGGTGTGGACGTCGCACCTGTTATCCCGACATTCTCAACACGCTCAAGCCAGCGGATGTCGATTTCAGTTTCGTTCTCTATGAATTGTGAATTCTTATTGGCCTCTTTGCAGATCTCAAACAGCACTTTGCCGTTGGAGCTATTCCTTCCAGCTACGAAAATCATCAGATCGTTTTGCGATGCAAATTCCCTCAGCTTCTTGTCTCGACCGGACACCTGCCCGCAGATAGTGTCTTTCGCGAGAAACGTCTTCGCAAGTTCTTCCATCGTACCTACGACAAGGTCTTTCACCTTAGATGAAAGGGCTTCCTTGATCGCGTAGAAGGTCGGCTTGTCCATGGTCGTCTGTGAGAAGAGGACTGTCTTACGGGAGAAATCGACTCCATCCAGAGCTTCTTCCACCGACTTTACGACTACTGCCTCACCGTTGCAGACCCCGCGAAGGCCGATGACTTCCGCATGATCCTTTTTTCCAAATATTACAACCTGATAGCCATCGTCATAAAACTTCTTTATCCGCTCCTGAAGTTTGGTGACAACAGGACACGTTGCATCTATAATCTCCAGGTTGTATTTCTTTGCGTTCTCAAAAGTGGCGGGCGGCTCACCGTGTGCGCGTATCAGCACCTTTGCACCGGTTACTCTCGGGAGGTCTTCATGCGAGATCGTCTGCAGACCCCTGTCTGCCAGTCGATCCATTTCCATTGGGTTGTGAATTATATCGCCCAGCGAATACAGCTTCCCGGACTTTTGCAGCTCAACTTCCGCGATGTCCACGGCTCTGACCACACCCCAACAGAATCCACTGCTCTTATCTATATTAACTTTCACTTTTATCGTTCCTCCGCCGCACTTCTAATTCACCATTCCGTTTGTAACCATAATCTCGTCGGCAAAACTCAACACCTTTGCAACTTGCTCTTCAATAGACATATTTGTCGTGTCGATCTCAATCGCATCAGGAGCTTTTTTAAGGGGGCTTGCGACACGAGTCGAATCTTTCGTATCCCGTTCGTTCAGCTCATCGACAACCTGTGCAGTTGATACATCCTCACCGCGGATAGAGAGTTCCTCCTGACGTCGCCTCGCCCGCTCCATAATATCTGCAACCATGTAAATTTTCAGATCAGCATCGGGAAACACAACTGTACCGATGTCCCGGCCATCGACAACGCATCCTTTATGGGCACCGATCTCGCGCTGCTTCTCAACCATAATTTCCCTAACGCCTTTGTACGAACTAACGAGGCTAACATACTTCGTGACTTCTTCAGATCTTATGGAATCGGTGACATCAACTTCATTGAGAATCACTCTGGAGTTTCCGTTCGCATTCTCAAGCGAGAGTCGGCATTCGCGGGCAGCGCGAACAGCACCGTTTTCGTCGGAAGGATCAATCCCCAGGTTGAGCATCGCTAGCGTGATTGCTCTGTACATCGCACCCGTATCCAGGTAAGTGTAACCCAGACTCTCGGCTACCAACCTGGCAGTCGTACTCTTACCAGATCCTGCAGGTCCGTCGATTGCGATGATTATTTTCCTCAAATATCTCCTTTCCCCGGCGTTCCGTGAACGCCTACTTACAACCATAGGGCTATAAATTTAGCCCGTTGGCGTGAAACAAGCAATGTGATCAGGGACCGGGTGCTGGAAGGCTTCCGCCACCAATTCCGGGGACACCCTGGCAAATTAGAGAGCAGCGGTTGAATTGCTAAACCGCCCCGCAAAAACACAAGTTGTTCGGGAAAATGGCGCGGAAGCGGCCGGATTTCCGTGCTTTGCTTAACCCTTCTTCAAAGCCCACCGCGCAAGCTCTTTGAAGGTCGGGCGTTTTCCGTAGACTAGTATTCCAATTCTGAATATTCTTCCGGCAGCGATCATGCAGAAATAGGTTGACACCAGCAGGATGGTGGCACCTGCGACCAATTCCCACAAGTCCGGTGATTGGACAGGAATTCTGAACGCCATCATCGACGGCGTGAAAAAAGGGATCAGAGACAGCACCTTCAGGTACCCCGCCGTCGGATTTTGTGCAACCGCGAAGGCTATCACGATCGGGAGGTAGAGAACCATCATTACATAAAAGGTTGCCTGTTGAGCTTCTTGTTCTGTCGTCGCCGGTGAACCAGCCATGACAAATACCGAAGCATAGAATAGAAACCCGAGAAAGAAGAAGACACCAACCCACCAAACGTTACTTGGAATTGTCAGGTACGCGGCAGCCTGACCTGCGAATGACAATCCAACTGCAGCCCACACTGCTAATTGCGTCATGCCAAGAAGGGAAAGGCCCACTATCTTGCCAGTCATCATTTCCTCAGCGGTCAGAGACGAAAGGAGCACTTCCACGATTCGGTTCGATTTCTCCTCAAGGACACTTCTTACCAGCAACTGGCCGGAAGTCAAAACAAATATCACCAGGACTATGGTGAAAACGTACCCGAGGATAAGCCCCGAGCCTACTCCTGCTTTTTCGACGCTGCCGGTCTTCGAAAGCTTGACCGTCTCAAGATCAACCGGTTTCGAAGCTGCTTTCACTATCTCAGGGTTCACACCGCTCCTGGAAAGCTCTTCGGTCTCGACTATATCTTTTACCGATGACTGCAGCCTTTCAATCTCCTTTATGTTAGAAACGTTCTGTGACACATACTCGAATTTCCTCGCGGTCAGGATATTAGTGTCGATCACAACATATGACGATATTTGACCATCGAGCACCATGTTGTTGGCATCTTCACGATGTCCACCAGTCACGGGAACGATCTCGTAGTTTGGCTTCCCATTCGGAAGCTTGAACTTGTCGATAAGATCTGAACTCAATGCGGAGGTGATTCTGCCGGTTTTATCAATTATTCCAATCTTTATCGTTGTTGTATCGGGCTTCGAAGCGATCAACGACGGGACCACCATCATCAGCGCCATAAACGCCGGCATAAGGATGAGCGAGATAATAAATGCTTTCGTTCTAACCTTCTCTATGAACTCCCAGCGGGCGACGGCAAGTACTTTCTTAATTGACATTTTTCTCTCCTCCGGGTTGATCCCTCTGTGACACTGCCTCGATAAAAATGGAATTCAAAGATGCCTCCTCAATTGAGAATTTTTTCACCGTCACCAGATCTATCGCTCTTTTCAAAAGGATCTGACCATCGATCCCATCCTTCATCTTTATCTCTGCGTAATTCTCATATAAATCCATCGTTGCGACATCGGAAAGCTCGCGAAGCCGCCAAGATTCGCCTTCAAATTCCAGATGAATTGCGTTGCTGCCATGACTCTTCTTAATCTCGGAAAGGCTTCCGTAAAGGACAACCTTACCTTTGTTGATCAAGCAAATCTTGTCACATAGCTTCTCGGCTTGTTCCATCTGGTGTGTGGAGAATACTATCGTCTTACCAGACTGCTTCAGTTCTCTAATCATATCTTTCATCAGGATCTGATTTACCGGGTCAAGTCCTGAGAATGGCTCGTCGAGTATCAGAAGTTCCGGGTCATGAAGAAGGCAAGATATGAATTGAACTTTCTGCTGCATGCCTTTTGAAAGTTCGTCCACCTTTCTGTTTCCATACGCCGACAGTTCGAACTTCTTCAGCCATCCTTCGGCGCGTTTTCTGGCCTCTACCGGTTGTACCCCTCTCAGCGTCCCGAAATATACGAGGACATCGATGACTTTGCTCTTGCGATAAAGCCCGCGCTCCTCCGGCAAATATGCCAGGACATTCTTCTTCTCAGGAGTCAGCTTCTCTCTGTTGAAACGAACAGTCCCTGAGTCAGGCTCAATGATGTCGAGAGAGATTCTTATTGTAGTGGTCTTCCCCGCACCGTTCGGTCCAATTAGGCCGAAGATCTCGCCCGGCCTTACCTCAAATGTCACGTCATCAAGGGCTACCGTGGCTGAGTAGGTCTTCCGTAAATGCTCTACTTGAAGCATACAATCTCCTGCTGGTATTAGAAGGAATAGGCCCCCTGGCTTCGCTAACGCCGGTCAGGGTCCAGCGAAATATTTTCTACCGCTATGCTCCCGTTTTCTTAGGGGGTGTTTCTATAAATCATCCTGGCAAAGGGTATAGTCTCCCTGACATGTTCCAGCCCGCAAACCCACGCTACCGTCCGCTCAATGCCTAATCCGAATCCAGAATGAGGGACACTTCCATATCTCCGCAAATCCAGATACCATTCGAACGGCTGGCGAGGAAGATTATTTTCTTCAAGCCGCTTTATGAGCGTATCATAATCGTCCTCACGCTGGCTCCCACCGATTATCTCTCCGTAACCTTCAGATGCAAGGACATCAACTGAGAGCGTCAATTCAGGTCTTAGCGGATCTCGTTTCATATAAAAAGCTTTGCACGCGGCCGGATAGTGGTGCACCATAACCGGCCGGTCGTATTGTTGGGAAATGATCGTCTCGTCAGCACCACCGAGATCGTTGCCATACTGAAAGTCCACGCCATTCTTCTTGAGGATTTCGACAGCTTCATCATAATGCAATCGGGGAAATGGACGCTTTACGGGCTGCAATTTCGTCAGATCCCTCTCAAGCACCTTCAGTTCCGGTTCACTTTTCATTAGAACTGTTTGAACAATGTGCTCGATGAACTCCTCCGCCAGATCCATATCATCGTTCAGATCCGCCCAGGCTACCTCCGGCTCCACCATCCAGAATTCTGTCAGATGTCTCCTTGTTTTTGACTTCTCCGCGCGGAACGTAGGCCCAAAGCAGTACACTTTTCCAAATGCCATTGCTGATGCTTCAGCGTAGAGCTGGCCACTTTGTGTAAGGTATGCTTTTCCAAGGTCGAAATACTCGGTTTCGAAAAGGGTGCTTGTTCCCTCCACGGAAGCAGGCGTAAGTATTGGGGAATCGACAAGAATGAATCCCTTGTTGTCGAAAAACTCCCGAACTGCCTTTATTATCTGGTGCCTTATCCGAATAATTGCATGTTGATGAGAAGACCGAAGCCAAAGGTGTCTGTGATCCATTAGGAATTCAACACCATGTTCTTTCGGTGTTATAGGATAGTCTTTCGCCACTTGAACGGCTGATAAATCTTCCGCCTGGATCTCGTACCCGCCTGGTGCACGATCGTCCTTATGGACTTTTCCCGTGACCGTAACTGAACTTTCCTGTGTCAGCGAATCGCAAATAGAAAACACTTCCGGCGCCACCGCATTTTTCGCAATGACGCATTGGGCTATTCCGGACCCGTCTCTTACAAGGATAAATTGGATTTTTCCACTTGACCTTTTGTTATAGACCCATCCCTGGATGGTGACTATTTGGTCGTTGAAGTTCGATAATGATTCGATTCTTGCTTTGGTAACGGAACTATCTGCTTGGCCTGACATCTACTTCTCCATAACCGTTTACGAAAAGTTGTAGAGAGAATATAATTGAATGGGGGTGCAGGTTCAATTGTGGAATAAGCCGCTTCTAAAAGTTAAATTTCTAATAGAAACGTGTCGCGAACCAACTCATAGGAAGGGACTGCGAAGCAATGAAAGCACTTGTGACCGGTTCAACTGGCTTTGTCGGAAGTAACCTCGTCGATGCCTTACTCCGTCAGAAGTATCAAGTCCGATGCCTGATCAGGCGTGAGACTAAATTGAAGACAGGAAAGGATGATCCCGTTGAATTCATAACCGGAGATTACTCAAATCAAGAATCTATCGAAGCAGCTGTTGCAGGCGTAGATTACATTTTTCATGTCGGTGGTGTCACAAAATCTAAAACTAAAGGGGGGTACTATTCGGGCAATGTGAAGCCGACAATCAGCCTTCTGAATGCTGCTCTCGCTGCGAACCAGAATCTCAGAAGGTTTGTGCTTATCAGCAGCCAGACGGCTACAGGTCCGGGGAAAGACGCTATCCCGGTGGATGAGAGCACTCCATGCCATCCGATAACGACGTACGGCAAGAGCAAGCTCGCTGCGGAAAGAGAATGTCTCGCGGCAAAGGAGCGAATTCCCCTGACAATCATCCGACCGCCTGCCGTCTACGGGCCGAGAGACAAGGATATTTTTGAGTTCTTCAATTCAGCAAATAAGCACCTGCTTGCCATGTCCGGGTTCGGGAAGAAGATGCTGAGCATGGTCCATGTGTATGATCTTGTCGATGGGATCATACTCGCCGCGGAGAGTCCGAAGGCTCTCGGCCAGATTTATTTCATTGCAAATGAGAGAGCGTATGACTGGGATGCACTGGCGGCAATCACAAAGCGAGCCCTCAAGAAATGGGCTATCAAGGTGCGCATCCCTCACTCGATGATTTATACGATTGCTACAGTAAGCGAGGCTCTTGCTCGCATTCAAGGAAAGGCCGCGCTGATCAACATCGAGAAAGCGCGTGACATGGTACAGAAAAACTGGATCTGCAGTGCGGAAAAAGCAGTCAAGGATCTCGGTTATCAGTCGAAGCTTTCAATCGAAGCGGGAATAGAGAACACGATAACGTGGTACAGGGAAAACGGATGGATAAAGTAGAGGACCATTTTTTCCATCTCGTTTTCTTGTTTAATGGCTCTAACTTCTTGCAGGTTCCCTACAGCGGGATATTTCCGTGCTTCTTTTTTGGGTTTGTATCGACCTTCGTTTCAAGCATTTGGAAAGCCCCAATTAGTTTGGAGCGTGTTGAGCTCGGCACGATGACCTCGTCGATGTAACCACGTTCTGCAGCGATGTAGGGATTGGCGAATTTCTCGGTATAGTCCGCAACGAGTTTCGCTTCAACTTCTTCCGGACTAGACGCCTTTTCAATCTCCTTCTTGAATATGATCTCGACGGCTCCTTTTGGTCCCATCACAGCAATTTCTGCCGAGGGCCATGCGAAGTTCATATCTCCGCGTATGTGCTTCGAGTTCATTACGTCGTATGCACCCCCATAGGCCTTTCTAGTTATCACGGTGATCTTTGGAACAGTCGCCTCGCTAAAGGCAAACAGGAGCTTTGCACCGTTCTTAATTATGCCGCGCCACTCCTGATCGGTCCCTGGAAGGAAACCCGGGACATCTTCGAGAACGAGCAGTGGTATGTTGAACGCATCGCAGAAGCGGACGAACCTGGCTGCCTTAATCGATGCATCGTTGTCGAGAACACCGGCAAGGACAGCAGGCTGGTTTGCAATTATCCCGACCGATCTCCCGTCGAGTCTTGCGAAGCCCACTATCATATTCTGGGCAAAAAGTTCATGGACCTCGAAGAAGCTTGCTTTATCCACAATGTGTTTTATGACATCCTTCATGTCATAAGGCTTATTTGGACTTTCCGGTATGATGCTGTCAAGCTCTACATCGAGTCTGTCCGGACTATCATCGGGTTTGCTCTTCGGCGGATCTTCCCGATAGTTTTGAGGTATGAAAGATATCAATCGACGTATACCCAGTAGACATTCCGCTTCGTTCTCTGAGGCGAAGTGAGCGACACCGCTCTTCGTAGCGTGAGTAAGCGCCCCACCAAGTTCTTCAGAGGAGACTTCTTCATGCGTCACTGTCTTGACGACGTTAGGGCCCGTGACAAACATGTACGCAGTGTTCTTGACCATAAATATGAAATCAGTTATGGCGGGGGAATATACTGCGCCTCCCGCCGACGGGCCCATCACCGCGGAGATCTGCGGCACTACCCCGCTGGCAAGGGTGTTCCGCAGAAAGATATCTGCGTATCCCCCGAGCGACACGACTCCCTCCTGGATCCTGGCACCGCCAGAATCGTTGATCCCGATAAGCGGCGCTCCCATCTTCAGTGCCATGTCCATAACCTTGCATATCTTTTCCGCATGTGCTTCGGATAGCGAACCGCCGAAGACTGTAAAATCCTGACTGAAGACGAAGACCAATCGGCCATCTATTCTTCCATATCCCGTGACAACCCCGTCGCCGGGAATGCGCTGCTTATCTAAGCCAAAATCCTGAGACCGGTGCTTCACAAACATGTCTAACTCGACGAGACTCCCTTCGTCAAGAAGAATATCTAACCGCTCACGGGCCGTCAGCTTCCCTTTCCTGTGCTGATCATCCGTGCGCTTCTGTCCACCGCCGAGTTTTGCCTCCTCGGCCAGCTTCTTCAGGCTTTCGATCTTATTTTCCATTCCCCCTCCCGGCTATCGCGAACCGTCAATTGAACGGAAGGTTCGCCGTGAAATTATAGTATATCGTGAAAAGAAAAGAGAAGATTCCTTTGTTGACGCCGGATACAAAGCCGTAGTTTCGATTCTGTGAATAGCTTATCATCGCCTGGCCGTAGAAATTTGAAGCCGGCTGGTACAAAATATTCGCCTCAAACATGTTTGTTTCCTGAATAACCCCGAAAGGAAAAGGCTCTTTGTACCGGTATCCTGCTGCCACCATACTGTCGGTGATTGCCGGATTGATGAACCATGGCATCGTATAAAGTCCGTATATGTTTGAGCTCCCATGTTCCAGGTGCATTATCTCAAAACCGATCTTCCAGTCGTAGGAGAGCCATTGTGAAAGACGTAGATCTATGTTCCAGTAATCATCTCCAAAAGGATTTGCAACGGGATAATTTCTCAGCAGTAGTTTTTGGAAGCTGACCCAGGAATACTGGTTATAGACTCTATTACCGGCCATCATGTACTGAAGGCTCGCATCGGTACCGGTGACGCCAAGTGACTGGAGGAGGTCTGAAGCGCGAATGCCGGTCTGGATAGCGTAGAGATTAGGCTTTAGATCGCCCTTTACCTTGTGGTCCACCTGCCAATCGTCTATAAGCAGTCCACCATACAAATTAAAATCCTTCGGCCAGAAGACACTCACATCCGCGCCGAGAAAGTTGTTTGTGGTTTGGACCCCGAGGTGGTTGTTGATTGTGGTCTCATAATTCACACGCACCGGGTTCGTATTCAGGAAATTGATCGAAGCATTAGGGCCGCCGAAGAGAGCAGCCTGGTAAGCTGCAAGGAAGACCTTGTTATCAAGGTTGAATTCGATTCGCGAACCAGTAAGATATCGGTTTGCAGTTGGATCAGGTTGGCCGGAAGTCGGACCCGGTCCGAAAGGAAGATAGTTGTTTGTATCAGGGGTGAATTCCGGCAGGGGATCGAGTTGCGCGACAAACCAATTAAACTTCACCAGATGAGTCTTCACGAAAAGCGAAAGCATATCGAGCCCCCCCGGTATGGTTGATATGAAAGGTTCCCCGTCATAGCCGTATCCCCAGGACAGATAGTCGCGTCCGAATGTCAAATCAACGTACTTGCTGGAATACCTTATGTAAGCTTGTTGTGCCAGGACATCGAGACCGAACTTTGTCGAGCCCGTGTAAAGTGTATCGTCTCTCAGGGTCTGATCGACAGTAGCGTCGGTATAAAATGAGAGGTGATTGCCAATATCGAAACCGAATTCAGTGCGAAGCGTTGGCCGGAATTCCGTTTTGTTCGCCTGCTTAAGGGTTTTGTAATCGCCTTTTGCAAGGTTGAGAAACGCTTCTTCGGCGAATCTCGCATTTACGATCGATGTGTCTGGAGTCTGCTTCTCTGCCCGGAGAAGACGGAGTTCGTAGGAAAACTCGCGGTCCAGTTTTTCAACTAACCACATGGAAGCTGGAGGCAGCTTCGAGACGTCTACCTTTGATCTAAAATTCTCGAGAGCTCTGGCGACCTGCATCCTGGTATATGGCTTTAAGCCGGGGCTAAGATCAAGCAGGTAGCCGCGGTTCTGGAGCTGCTGGATTACACTGTAAGTCCAGTTGTCCACCGGAATAGAAAAATTCTGCTGTGCATATGATGGGACAACAAAAGCCATTACTTCAACAATAACCAGGACAAAGATTTTCTTCATTCATTGCTCCGATGGAAAATTACGGATAAGGTAAGTGGCAAGTCAATCTGGAGACAAACACAGCATAAACTAAAGGAGCTACTCCTCACACACGTGTTGCCTGCAAGACCCGCCTTCCGACAAACGAGTGCATGACCTTTGTTCAAGAATCAACCGCCAAGTAAGCTTACTGCTGCTGCAATTGGACATACCTCTGCCAGTCGGGATCGCTGACTTCGCCCTGCATAGTAGAGTGTATCAACTCGTAATCATTAAAACCAGTGAGATCCACGAAGACAAAAATTACGCCACCCTGGATCGAATTGTAAGTCCACACCTCGTACGGTTTGCTGCTGGACGAGCTTGGGTGCCTGTCAATTTCATCCGGTCTTCCATAATCTATGTACACACGGCCGCGATCAGTCAGCCAGCCTCTCTTGAAAGCGGTCTTGAACTTTATGTCAGCGTACTTGAAACGCTCGTCGAAACTCCGCCACGAGTTGAATCCGTTCGGTCCGGCCTTCCTATTTTCCGCCGCCCAAAAGTCGGCGAGGAAACGCCTTTTACCCTCGATTGTCTTGATTTTCTTGTACTCAGTTGTCTGCTGAGGTGACTCCAGATAGTTGGCAGCATAGAATACATCATCCAACTGCTTCAAGCCCATCTGGTAGAACGGGGATGACAGGACGTTCACGTCCGAGCCGGCTGCCACTTCCGGCTGCTTCACATACGGATTGTAGATAAAGAAATATTTCGTGGTCGAAACCATTTTCTTCGTAGTCGAGTCCGCTACAGAAAGATCGAGCGCGTACCGGCCTGACGGAAGATTGGAGATGTTGGTCGATCCGATTTCAACAACCTCCTGAGAAATGCCGGACTTCAGCGTTGAACGTCTCTTCACTGTCCTTCCGTAGGTATCTACGATGCTCCATGATATGTTATACTCGGTAGAATCGTTTCTCGATCCCAGTCCGTATATTTCAGCGTAATATGATACCGACGGTATTCCTGTCCCGTAAGTGTCTTCGGGATTCGGAACGACATGCAGTGTATTTTTATAGTACGGATCATCCTTGGAAGCGGCCTGAGATATGGCGCTGCACAATTCAATACTGGAAACGCTCAGTTCGGATCTAGGATATGGCGTGACTTCAAGAAATGTCTGGAAGCTATCTACCGGTGTGCTTGACTTGCCTTCAAGAGCAAGGGCCGTTAACCGGTAGCGGCCCGTATCAGCCAGGATCTTGGTAATAGAAACAATCCGAGAGTCTTGAGCAATCGTGCTCGTGTCCGGCATTCGAACCGGAATCTCACTCGAAACCTGGGAGACCGAACCGGTAGCAAGATTCTCAAGCCGGAATTCCAACTTTGCATTGGAGACAAGTTCAGTAGAATCCCCCGCTCCGCTTTTGTTGTTGACCTTTTGGAATAATAGACTGGAGGGGGAAATTGCAGCGTATATCTCGACCTCTGTCGAGACAGAGTCGTATTTGAATTGAGCATAGTCAATTGCCCGCAGTAGTTTGGATTGTGCGACCGCGGCCCCGGACATACCGACCAGAAGTGCAAATGCTGTTGCGCAGGTTTTAATGAAATTTGTTTTCATCACGGAAACCTCCAGCTCAAAGAAAAATTAACTATAAACGGAAGCGAATACTCAACATCACCGCTCACGTTGTTAATATAGAATACATTCTTGCGATTGTAAATGTTAATCAACATTAGCTCGGAAGTCCAGTTCAATCCCAGCAATACAGTCTCGTAGGAGGCGCTAAAATCCAGCCTTTCATAGGCAGGCAGACGCGCACTGTTCTTCTGACCGAATACAATCTGGCTCGCAGTCGGTCCATTTGTGTAACCGTGAATATTATTCGGGTCGAGAAGCAACTGTGGGTAGAAACCGGCAAGTGGTGTGTAGGGCAACCCCGAGCCATACTCCCAGTGAGCCCGGACCCATAGCCCGCCGTATGGCTGCCAACCAGTGGAAAGATTTGCCTGGTGCCTTCTATCATACCTAGGTGCATACGTAAACCCACCGGATGTATTGGTGACTTTTCCGTATGCGTAGTTGGCCGTGAAGTAAAAATAGCCAATATCATATTTGGTATCGATTTCAATACCATATGACTTTCCCGTCCCCATGACAAAGTCTGGGTCACTCGCATCAACTTTGTTTCGATTCACAGTCACAAGGCTGACGAAGTCTTTGTAGTATGCCTCGATCTTCGATCTCCAGACATCGGAGTTGCGAAATTGGGTACCGAGGATGAAGTGATATGCTTCTTCATCGCCCAGATTCGAATTGGCTTCCGATATTGGAACAATCATCTCAAACGGAGTGTAGATGTCGTCTTCGTTGTTCAGGCTTATCACCCGCTGATGGTATTCGCCAGTTGCAAAATAGATCGATGCGTTCTGGTCAAGACGGTAGGTGAAAGTGGCGCGCGGATCTGCAAGGTAGCCCTGCCCGGAACCTGTAGCATACTCAAATGTCCTTGACAAATCGAATCTGAGACCAAGTTCTACTTCAAGATTTTGGAACAACTCCCACTTATATTTCATCCAGAAATTTGGCTCTGTCTCTTGATCACTTATGTTCAGAGGGTTTCCATAGGCATTTGTGAACGCAAAATTGTAGGAGGGAAAATTGAATAGTAGTCCAAAATCGATCCTGGAGGTCGGGCTGCTGTAATATGTCAAGTCGCCGAAGAATGAGGGATCCAGAATTTGATCCGACTCATAGTACAGATAACCCGATGTTCTTGGAATCTGTTCTGCGTTGTACACGGAGCTCGACACCGAAAATCGAAAGCTGTATTGATTGCTGAACAGGTAGTTGCCGGACAACGAATATCCCGAATCTCTCCATCTATAGTTTGGATCGACCGAGTTCTCGCTTGAAATCTGATCGCCCGTAGTTAGATATTCCAAAGATATATGACCTGTTGAGGTGAAGTCGGAAGTAATCTTCGCAAAACCATCGGAGAACTGGAACGGTAGATTTTGATTCAGGTACCTGCTGAGCGAGTTCTTGTAGAGAGAAGTCCTGAAGAATCCTATGAAGCTCGTCCTGTTTCCGAGAATAGTCAAAGGGACGGGGCCGCTAATCATGGCGTCGGAAGAGAGCAAGTCGAAGCTACCGGCAGCCTGATAATTTCGCATATCGCCGTCTTTCGTTTCTACACTTAGAACGGATGAGAGTCTTCCTCCATACTGGGCCTGGAAGCCTCCCGTGCTTATGTCGGCGACTTTAACAATGAGAGGATCGATGAAGCTAAAAAGTCCGAAAGCATGAAACAGGTTGTAAAATCTTATTCCATCAATCGTCACAAGGTTCTGGTCTGATGAACCGCCTCTTACATAGTACTGACTGGACAGTCCTCCGATGGTTACTATGCCCGGCAATTGTGTCACGGCCTGTACCAGGTCATTCGCAAAAAGGCCAGGTGCTTGCTTAACTTCTCTCCCGTAAAGGACCGTGGTGCTAGGTCCTACAGGCTGCATCTCTCCCCTGAATTCTCCATTTACTTGAACCGGAGCCAAAGTAGTCGGCTCTTCCGCAAGGTCTAAAGTGACGTTTACGAAGGCGTGACCGAATCCGACAAGGTAGACACGTTGCCGATACCCGACTGCGCTCGCTACTATCGTCCTGTTTTTGCTGGGAACTTTCGGGAGGACAAAGTACCCCTGCGCATTTGTATAAGTCCCTAAAGAGGTCTTCTGAACAACGACTGTCGCATAAGGCAGCCTTTCACCGGTCGCCGAATCGACAACTGTACCGCTGATGGTGTAGGTGGATTGCTGGGCAAAAGAGACGTGAACCGAGAGCATCAGTCCGATGAAGGCAAGATAAATCCACCCCCATCTGTTTCCCCTCCGTGACTTTCGCGACTCATGACTAGAAAGCGTGGAGTCCAAGATGGACGGGTACTTGGATTTCAAGGATACACCTGAATCAGCAATGAGTCCTCTGCTGCACTTCCGAAGAACCCCAAGCCTCCAGTGATGTTGGTAAATACCGGTTTTTCCGTGCGCATCGTAAGTGGATCGTTGAATCCGTTGGAAATGCTGTAAAAATCATAAAGGGTCGCGTCGAGCTGCAATAGCTTCACAACCGCTACAACAGTACCGGATGTCATTTTGCCTACCGCACTAGAATAGGCACTCAAGTAATCGGAGAGATTGAACTGGACGGTCGTCGTCACTCCGCCTATGCGCAGGAGATACGAAGTAGTGTCTTGTTGATACGAAGGCTTCACGCTTACTTCTCCTGACACCGGATTTCCATCTGGACCCGTACCATTATAGATCAAGGTCATCGAAAGCCGGATGGCCATGGTGTTGCTGGATGGATAAATCGTGAACTGAGGTGAGGGTTGACCCGGAGCACCAGGGCTTTGCATGACGGAGGTTGTGAAATAAGCCGGATAAATGATTCCACTATCAAGCACGGTTAGACTCGCTGAACATGGGTCGTATCCGGCAGCGTTGAGCTTTAGGTCAAGCAGCGATCCCGACAATAAATTGATTCTCCCCGAAAGCAGATTCTCATTGCCGACATATTCAGGAGAGAGTGTAACAGTTTCCCCATTCGACTTGTCGACAATTGTGCCACTGAGTCCGGTCAAATATCCGGATGAAGACGAGCCGCCCGTCTGAGATCTGCTGTTTGCATCGACTCGAATTACTATAGACGAGTCACCGCTGAATGCTATCCCGTAGACGACAAGCTGGGGTGAATAGACTTGCAGTGGCTGGAAATTTGAATTGCACGACTCCACAGCGAGGAAACCAACAGACAATAAGATGGCTGACAGTCGAAGACATGAGTATTTCAAATCAATCCTTCGCGCACCGCATGATGCGGAGTCCTGACTCCCTTCCATTATCTTCAGAGAAATGGGACAACACCCGAAATCCATGTTGCGATGAACATCCGGAAGCCATCGCACATGATAACTGGTTGAGCACCTATTTTGTCCTTACAAGATCCATCGAAACAAGATTGCCATAATTGTCGGACAAATTGCCCTTGATGAGGTCTTCGCTCGAAAACTTCCCTGCATAGTTCAATGGAATTACGATACTTTCATAAGGCACGGACGTTTTCATATTGACCGACGGGTATATATCAGTGCCCGTTATTGTCGTGGAGGCATAGGAAAATCTATGATACGTCGTATCCTGACCATACCACACGTCCATGATAAAAAATTCTACTATAGCAGTACCGGTTATGTCCCCCGAATTGTCTTCCCTTAGGGTCAAACTACAAGAGTCGGCCCCCTTCATTATCGCAACAATGGAATCCTGTTGGTCGGTAATGGTATCTGGAACCGAAGAGATCCCCCATCCTGCCCACTGCCCCGTGACGCGTGGCTGAAGGGCCTCTGTTGGAGACTTGCAGCCTGCCAGAATGCCAGCGGCCGCCAGTATCACGAGTAAGAGTTTCACACTACCACTCTACCTATATGAAGCAATTAGCAAAAAGCCGCCGGGCGAACAAGGTTGCACGCCCCGGCGGCATTTGAAAATCAGGAACAGATCAGAAAGCGACGTGGATGTCAAACAAATTGTTTGCGCCGAAATACCTTGCAGGAACAAAGGCATAGTCGAAGGACAATCCAAGTCCAGTAAGCTTCGAGAGATCAAATCCGGCACCAAAGCTCCAGCCTTCGAAGAGGGAGACTGTACCAGCGCTGCTGCCGAAAGCTCCCCCGGTCTGACTGAACAGGTAGCCTGCTCGGATCGCGAGAGTTTTCATGAAATCATACTGCGCACCTGCTCTGTACTCGTCGATTCCAAAGTTGTTGTTCTCGAACGTTCCCATAACCTCGAGGGAATTGTTGTGGTCGAGCGACTTCTTATATCCAAGGCCGATATCGATCACAGAAGGGAGCTGGAACGATGCCGCTTCGACCTTGTAGTATGACAATCCGATTCCGGCACTCGGTATGGTCGCCTGTACGTATAAACCGGAACCACCATATTGCATCTCGGTTCCGACGTTCTTCACTGCTACTCCGAGTCCCAAACCGTTTATTCCGATAAGGTTTTCATACTGTACGCCAATGTCGAATCCTACAGCGGAGGCATTCACGTTGCCGAAACCCTCGTCGATCAAATTGACAGTAGCTCCTACACTGATTCTATCGGTCAGTCGCTTCGAGTAAGTGATTCCACCAGTAAAGAATGTCGGGCTGATCTGCTGCCCAGTTCCATCGGGTTGGTCTTCTGTCGTCACGTCGATGGTTCCTATATTAAACGAACGGATCGACAACGCCAGAGATCCGAGTCCGCCGAAACGACCGCCGACAGCAAGGTAGCTTATCCCTATGCCCGCGATGTACTGTCGGTACGAGAATAATGCACCGCCGACGGACTTTTCCATATCCAGGCCTGCCGGATTCCAGTAGATGGCGTCGACACCAGTTACGAAAGCATTGGCTGATCCTGCGGTCGCCTCGTATTTGGCTCCTACCGGTATCAATAGTTCAGGCGCCGCGGAGGTTCCGGCACGGCTTTGGGCGAACGCGGATGTCGCTCCAAATCCGACCAGCATCAAGCCTATTACAAGTAAACCTCTTTTCATATTCAACTCCTTTGTTTGTTAATCCGTCCCGACGACAGCTTAGCGTCGTCGGGACATCAACACAACCGTCAATAATTCGGCAACACCTGTTGCTGTTGTACCATCGCGAACTTCAGGATCTTCGATCCAAGTTTACCCATGTCTACGTATACAATATAGATTCCGCTTGCAACGGGTAGATCACTTTCGTTCCTAAGATTCCATGTGGCGAACTGAGTGTTGTCATTCTTGTAAATAGTCTTGACCAATACTCCTGCGAGATTGTAGATCCGAATTGTGGCTACTTGCGGTAGGTGGTTGAAAGTAACCTGTTTATTCAGAGCGTTGGTCTCGCGGTATTGCCAGCCGTAATATGGATTCGGGAAGACGTTGACTTTTTGAACGTCCGCTTCCGCCTGAGCAGTGCTCTGGGTTGGAGCAGGCGTTGTAAATGTGTATACGTCCGCCGTGCTCAATGGCGTCGTCATGTAAATCATGTCGACAGTGCCAGTGGGCGGAAACTTTCCCGTTCCTGCGTAGTCGCAGAACGTCATCCTGCCGAAGTATTCTGTCATGCCGAAATTATCGGCCGCTGTCGTATCACCTGCGGCGCAGGCTGCTGCAAATCCGGCGTAACCTGTTTGGCCATTGTAAGCATCAGCCTGAGTTGTGTCGGAATACCAATAAATCCAGTCTGAGGCAGGATATCCAAAGTATGGATCTTTGGTCTTGTAACCAAAGATACCGGGATCAGTGCCGTTACCGGAATATAGAACGGGTATAAGCCTCATGCTGTCGCCTGTTGTTATATCATATTTCCACAGCGCGAACGGCACCTTTGCTATCTGACCGTTGTCGAACGCCCACATTCCGTAGTTCGGCCCAGATGGGTCTACCCATTCGATCTTAAAATTATTACCGGCTGCGGCCTGTGGATCATTGTTTCTCAGCAAACGGTCCAAATCGCCATCGCCACCGCCTGCACTCACATAGTAAGTCTTGTTTGAGTTTAGACTGTGCCAGACCTTATTTCCGTGGAACGGTGCACCAGCCGCATCGTACTGCGACGCCGTCAAAGGCGTCCCACCATATACTGTCTCGACGAAGCCATTAGCTTCACTTCCCGGAGCCGACTTGATCTGCGGCGGAGGACCCTGAACCTTTACCATGACGCCGCCCACTATTGGATAAAGATTATCACCTGAGTAGTCCGAATCCCCTGCGACGATTTCCTGGTTGGCCGTGACATCGTACAGGTTCCACACCAGCGTGCCGCTGGGAGAATTATTGAAAGTTACCTTGTAAGTATGTCCGGTAAGCGCAGTCGGGTCTACCACGAGAGGTTCGACGACACCATCACTGTTGCCAGCAGTGTGCTTAACAGTATTCAAAGTATCACCTAATGACGCTCCATAGCTCAGACCGGGATTAGCCGTGTGTGGTATGACCGTCAAGACTACAGGGGCACTTTCCAGTGCGCTGAATGGCGGGGCCTTCAGGCCAGGGGCATTGTGATAAACTGAATAAGCTGTCACAGCGAAATAATACGCCTGACCATCAACCAATGGTGCGCTACGAATTGCATCCTGGGTTATGTCAACATACCTCTTTATTCCTGAATCGGTCCCAAATTCAACGGGCACCTGGATCGGTATACCGGTTGTAGGATCAATTTCAGTACTTAATACTGTTGTAATTCCGTCCTTAAGATCATAGGTCGCAATTCTGGTACCATCTTTAATACCGGCACCCGCAGACGGAAGCTGGTATACATTGTAACCTTCAAACGAAAAACCTCCACCGGATGTAGTCTCATCCGCTTTCACACGCGGCAAATTATCCCCCCAATCGAGCACTACAGTGTCGTTAAGCGCCGTAGCAGTTACGAGCGGGGAAGGCGGAGCAGATGGAATCTTGAACAGGTTTTGAAACGCATACTGGGCATATTGCACGTTGTACTTCATCACCGCGACACTTGATGTGTTGCTGACGCCGAGACCGTCTACTTCAGCCGTCACAACCTCAATCGTATCGTGTAAATTCCATGTGAAAGGACCTGAGATCTCAAGGTCTCTTCTGTCGCTCGGAGGCAGATCGATTCCATCGATCCAACCCGTGCTGGTCACCGGATCACCGGGTAGAACGTAGTCTGTCACGATGCCATGCGACGAGGCGTAACCGGATGCGGTATATATAGGAGTTCCGGTTGAAGGCCATACAGGAGAGTATGGGAGATAATCCTTACACAGGTTGTAATACTCACCCGCACCGTCACTACCACCCCAATTAGGGTCATTAAGCTGAGCCGACCCGGCTGCGAAGTAAGCATATGCGGTTAAAGCGCTCGGCGGATCGGTGCCGGGCACATACGGCCTCGGAGCATATGGCTCCGGGCTATCAAGCCACCAGTACCTGTATCCATGTCGCCACTGAAAGTCTATTACCGCACTATCATTGGGGTTCCCGGTATACCTGGCAGGACCCTGCAGGAAGTCGATGGCAGTCGCGGCCGGTGCGAGCCCAACAGCCGCATATCTGGAGTTATAAGGGGCGCTCCAACCGAATCCAATACCGAGAGTCGAATCGGATCCGGAAAGTTCAACACTATAGTCACCCACGTCCGGATCTCTCCACTGAGTGATGTAGCAACTGTCAATAACAGAATTCGGGTTGCTTGTCGCAGTTCCTTCGTAAATCAACTTTGCTTGTTGAAAGAAGATATCGTTCAAAGGTGTTGAACTCGCGTAGTCCCAAAGAGTGGTTTGCTCTTCTATGCCGGTCGGTGGAGATCCAAGTAGAGACTTTGAGCCAGCGTTTATGTCGTTACAAACGAACCAAATAGTCTGGCTGGCTCCCGGAACGCCGGGGATATCATGAGGGTTGCTCGGATCAAAAGTCTGGGTTGCACTATTGTATTGAAGAACGCCAATAGAATCGACGTACCATGGAGCACCCTGATCCGCAGGCCACTCCTTCCAGTCGGTTTGATATTGCTCAACGGTGGACTGAATTTCCGACGGAGTCACTTGACTTGTCGGGATTTGCTCAAAACTCGAGACATCGATTGTCAAATCTGGAATCGCGTTCGAGGGTGTAGTCGGGCTAATGTCGGGCCTGACTCTCCAAATCCTAACATCCGGAGAATTTGGATCAGTCGTCCCAGTGGTGATCCCGGAAGCATTCTGTATTATCTTGCCGGGCGCCATACTGCTGTAGTAGGAGTTTCCTTCAGCTCTGACAACCGGAAGCGAGCCGTCATTCACCTGACCGCACACAATAATACCTTCCTGGTATTCGTCGCCGACTCCGGATCCGCGCGGAAACTCGCCTGACCATGTTCCAGACACGTTAGGCGGGTTCTGCCCGTTACTGGAGTAAAAGCTGGTTACGTTGTTGCCGTCAAGGATAGTCGTGCTCGGCGTGCCCTGTACCTGGTGGACTCCCTGTCCCTTCTTGGACCCGGGCTTTGGCCTCGCAAACGCTATCGATGCAAATGCCAGAAAGGAGGCAACAAAAACCACCACACCGACATTTTTGTAATACTTGCCGTGAGATTTCATTTCAGCAATCTCCTGAATTTTAAAGGCCTGAATTTTGTGATCATTCATTTGGTTCATCTATCAGAACTCCAATCTCGCGCCTATCCTTATCTGGCGAGGCATTCCGAAGTTGTCGAACCCGTTCTGAGTCCGCTGGTTTTGTTCATCCAGGCCGTTAACAACATCGTAAAGCGGAACGAACTGTGAACCGTTAGCCGCAACAATGGTGTTACTCAGCGAAGGCGTCGAAAGGAAACCATCTGAGTATGCATTCCCTGTTCGGTAATAAACGTTGATAACGTTTTGTGTGTTAAGCAGATTCTGGGCATAAATATAGATATCAAGAGCTGTTCCGCCAGGCAAATCGAAGTTCTTATCAAGCCTCGCATCCAGCTCGTAGACCCATGGGGTTGTGGAACTGTTTATCGGTTCCACCGGGTATCGGCCACGACCGTCGCTATTGTACAGGATTGCTCCCATCCATGCGGCAGTCTGACCTGCACCACCTGCGGCCAACGTATAAGGATGACCAGAGTTGAATGTGAAGAGAAGATTCAAACCCAACTGCTGTAGAATCGGCCCACCGTCGTTCTTTCCGAAACGATAGTCAAGCATCACCGAACCTCTGTTGCCCTGGGCATAATCGAGAGGCGTGATCATAGTAACCGGGATCCCGGCTGCAGTCTCCAATGCCAGTGAACCGGTTGCGAACGAGTTTGTACCGCGGGCATCCTGAAGGGTGTAGTTGATGTCTGCCGCGAGTCTCTGAATTCTACGAACATGCAAGCTGAATTCAAGACCCATAACGGTTGTGAAGTCACCGTTCTGGAACATCTCGTAATTTCCAGCCAGAGCAGAGGGTGAATGCTGTATGATAACGTCTGTCAACTGACCTTGAACGTTCTTGTAGAAGGCAGTGGCGTCAAATGCTGCGAAATCGGTGAACTGTTGAGACAAACCGACCTCATATTGCGTTGTCCTGATCGGACCAAGGTTGTAACCGAATCCGCCACCTGTGAAGTAGTAGAAAGCTTGGAAGACTTCTGTTGCCGCTGCAGGACCCGCATACACATCATTCAACTGAGGCGCTTGCACAAACTTTCCGTATTCAAGGTGAAAGACAGTCCTGTCCGTCACAGGGAACGAGAACCCGAGTCGGGGCTCGAGGTATGTAAGAACACGGCTGGTCGTGTAGCCAAGTGAATCCGTCGTAGAATATGGATACACCGAATAATTATAAGGGCTGAACCCCGGATTGGACAAATCTGGGAAATCCCAACTGTCCATGAAGATGTCGTCTAGTCGCAAACCGAGATTGACGACCAGATCGTTGAACTCGATTCTGTCCTGGATGTAGCCAGCAGCAAAATAGGGATGCTTTGCTCCGTATGGACCACTGCCGTTGTAAACATTTCCGAAGGGGTCATAACCGTAGTTGTTTACATAATTTGAATTGAGAATGTCAGCCGCTGCACCGGCTATTCTCGCAGAATCAGGGTTGCTTTCGAAGGCGTAGAACGTACCTGCGCCGACATTTCCGTAAGAGCGAACAGTCCAGTACTGATACGATCCACCGATTCTGATTTCGTGGTTCCCAATCTGAGAAGTCAAGTTCACTGAACCACCCAGATAACCGTTGTGATCCTTTCCGAATCCGGTGAGATTAGTTCCGGGACGATCAAACGGGAAACTGGCGAAGTCGTAAGCTGCCGGGCCGGTTGTCAACGAGCGATAGGTCCAGCCATGAGCGGCTGCGGCGAGGCTGTCGCCGTAAGCAAGGACGTTTGTCCCGTAGTTAGGATCTGTTGTCATATCTCTGTAATCGAGATAATCGAGGTTCAACTCGAAAAATGTGTTTGCAGACAAGAAGTAGCTGATTTTTGCATTCAAAAGAGCATTCTGTGATTGGAACAGACCCGTTTCCGAGAGATCATAAATATCAAATAAGGTCGAGTTGTTCGATTGCTCATTAGAGCTGAATGCTCCCGCCAACCTTATCTGGAGGGGCATGTAATCGAGCAGCAATGTACCGTTCAGGGTGTAGCGGTTGTTCATTCCTCTGGGAAGGTTTCCTGACGGCCAAGCGACATGCGCGGAATCGCCGGCTTGACCTCCAAAAGCACCGCCATCCTTCAGATATCCGAAATTCGCGCCAGACCAGAAGAGAGGACCTCCGGCCCAGTTATCGGCAAAGTAGTTGTTCTCGCCTGCCAGGAAGAGCTTCACATGATCAGAAAATACCGGACCTCCTAGAGTAACTACATAATCAGAATACCCATACGAATAGGTGTCGGCAAATTTCTTCCCGGGATAATTTCCGAAATTGTCGGTTTCGGCCTGGGCAGTGATGTTCCATCTGGAACCGCCGGTTTTGAAAGTTTGCTGTATGAAACCGCTGTTAGACCCGCCATACTCAGGGCCGTAACCTCCTTCTTGCACGCTTACTTCCTGAAGGGCTTCCGGTATGGTGTTCACTAAATTGCCACTGCCGACAATGTTAGTAGTGGTCGCGCCTTCCAATTGGTAGCCCACCTCATTGGCTCTGCTTCCTCTCATATACACTGCGCCGTTTTGCACAACAACACCGGGCTGGAGACTAAAGTAAGACTGCACGCCGCGAACAGGGAGCTCCCTGATTTCCGATGCAGTAGTGATTTCCACGGCATGGGTAGCTGTTTTCTCGATCAAGGGCCGCTTGGCTATGATCTCAACCGCGGGAGCCTGGACGGACGTGCTCGTAAGTTTTATGTTCAGATCTCTTGTCAGGCCTGCAAGAACCCTGACCTGAGCGATTGTCAAGGAATGATACCCAATGTAGGTAGTCTTAAGATTGTAGGTTCCGGCTGGAACATTGAGTATGAAGTAATTTCCATTTATGTCAGTTGAGGCCCCAAAAGTCGTGCCTTCAACAAAGACAGTGGCTCCGACCAGAGGCTCATTAGTCTGGCTGTCGGTGACCTTCCCGGAGATTTTTCCGTACTGGGCGTACGTCAAACCGGGAATCGCTGCCGCGAGGAGCAAACAAATAGCAAATTTCTTTAACATCGTTGTCCTCCTTTAATGTTCTTGTAAAACTAACGACTTGATACTTGCGTGATTGCCATACACGACGACCGAATATTCACCGTCAGACTGCAAACCGTTCAAACTCGTAGTCGGTATCAGAGGCGTTCCACCGGTGGTGTCTGCGTTGGTAGCAAACACTTCATAACTCGAATTTCCCGCGGGGACTTTCATGTATCCGGTATAATTCTCATATGCTACACCGGTTGCGCCGAGTCCGAGTGATGCAGCACCAAGAGTGAAATCCATTCCGCCTGAGAAATCAGATACGGTATCGGATGAGAGATTGAAGAACCTGACCAATGCAGTGTCTTTGACTCCTTGCGAGCCGCGCGTATACCCCACGCCTGCAAGCAGGTAGGTTCTGCCCGCGTCCCCGTTTGCCGGGTCAAAGATACTGAAATAAGTGTACTGGTACATCGACGCAAACCCTTGCCGCAGGGTGTCGGTCGCTGCGCCGTAGCTGAATTTCATCCTTCGCGAGCCTGAGGGTATCGTATCAAGAGTCGAATGTCCTCCGTAATTCAGCGACGCTACGGAAATGTCATCGTAACTGACCGCCATTGATGTACCTGTGTTTGCAAGGTCCACATAAATGACTTTCGATAAGTAGTTTGTGGGCGGTACGTCCGCTGAGTCAACGTTTAAACACCCGGATAAGCTGACGGTCAGACCGATCATAATAAATCCGATCAATCCGACTCCAACGGTGTGTTTCATATTACCTCCTTGAGTGTGAAGTTTGCGAGGTTGCCAAAAAAGTAAGCATACTGCATGATCGCTCTACCACATAATGTCCTTCTTGAAACAACCTTCGAGAAATTGAGAGAACGTCCCCCTCTGGGAAAAAACTTTCCAGGAACGGGACGACATCGGCGGATAAATACAATATCAATTCTCAAAATACCTCTCAAAGTAGCTGAGAAATGGAATCCAAGCCTGAGTTGTAAACTGAAACAATTAGCAATCGACCTCCGTACTTGTTCGTATGTTAAATTGAAAATCACATTCTTTCATCGAGAGATCACTAACGCGGTAAACATCAGCAAGTGGAAATGGAGAAGGATGGACGGCGGCGGGAGTGAAACTACTGAGACAGTCCTGATGCAGAAGACTCACACTAACGGGGTGGGCAATCTGGTGGCCTTCATCGCCACATTCAAGGCAAATGAACCTGTCGCGCAATGGCTGTTGGTTCAGAAGTGCAATATCGTTCTTCCGCATCTCCATGAGAATTACGCTAAAGGACTGTCAATTGGGAATGGTCGGACAATTGCGAGCGTGAGAGCAGTCGGGAAGCATTCCGGCAGATGACACAACGACTCCGGCGTTTAGCAAATGTCCTTCTCCAGCACCTTTCATACTTCAGTACTCCAGGTTACTGCAGGTGAACGATGTCCACCTGATCGAAACGCCGTTCCCGCATTGTCTCATTGAATCCGTGGTAACTAAGCAACAATAAAAGGTCCTCCTCTAAATAAAGAGAGAAATGGCGCTAGGCCTTCACATCACGATGTTGGGTCAAAAACAAAGTGGAGAGATTACCGTATATATGCTCGGAAAAATCCGAAAAAGCCAGTTCAAAGTTCTTCACAAGCTCAAGCGCCAGCATAAATTTCGTTGAAATATAATCTGCCATGTTTGCTTTGTCAAGTACAATCCAAGAGATATGGCAATTCTTTTTACCGGGAGTGGGGGTTCTGCGAAGGGGTAGACTAACCTTCCCCCGTCGTGTACCCAGATTATGGAGGAAGGGGCGTCAGACTTACTTCAAGTTCCACTTCAGGGATAGATTCACTATGAAAGGAAGCGAGTACTCAACATCTCCGCTGACGTTGTCTATATAGAAGACATTTTTTCTATCGAATACGTTTATCAACATCAGCTCGGACGAACAATCCATTCCAAGTATTGACATTCGGTACGAGGCGCTCAAATCGAGCCTTTCGTAAGCGGGCATTCTTGCGGAGTTTTTTTGTCCGAAGACCAACTGGCTCGTCGTCAGCCCTGCCGGATATCCGGAAAGGTTAGTCGGATCGATTACAAGTTGAGGATAGAAACCGTTGAGTGCGGTATATGGCAACCCGGAGCCAAATTCCCAATGTGCCCTAAGCCAGAAACCGGGAGGCGGCATCCAACCTGAGGATATATTTACCTGGTGTCTTCTATCGTACCTTGGAAAGAATTCAAAGCCGGCAGAGTTCTCCGTTACCTTCGCATAAGAGTATCCGCCGGAGAGGTACATGGTGCCAACATCATATTCACCGGTGACTTCCAGTCCATACGAAACTCCGCTGCCCATTATAAAATCAGGATCGTTCTTGTCGATCTTGTTTCGGTTGGCGGTGACCAGTTTGGCGAAATCCTTGTAGTAGACTTCGGCCCTCATACCGAAAACGTTGAGTGGCGCAAATCTCCCGCCGAGTATATAATGGTACGCCTCCTCATCGCTGAGATTCGAACTACTTTCGGGTATTGGGACTATCAGCTCGAAGGGTGTGTAAATATCATCTTCGTTGTTGAGACTGATGATACGCTGATGATATTCTCCAGCTGTCAAATACAGAGATGCATCCGGAGAAAAATTGTAAGTCAAAGTTGCACGCGGATCCCCCACATATCCCTTCCCCGCTCCTGACAGGAGCGCAAAGGCGCGGGAGAGGTCGAACCGCATTCCAAGCTCGGCATCTAGATCCTTTATCAACTCCCATTTGTATTTCATCCACATGTTCGGTTCAACTTCCTGATCATTGATGATTAAAGGAATATTGAACGCATTAGTGAAAGTAAAGTTGTAGGATGGGAAGGTGAACAATAATCCGAAGTCCAGCTGTGATCCGGGACTTGGATAATAGGTCAGCTCGCCGAAAAACGCGGGGTCAATAATCTTATCGGATTCATAGTAAAGATAGTTTGAAGATTGCGGGATTTGTTCAGCCCGGTATTGAGAAGTGGAGACCGAAAAACGCAGGCTGTACTGGTTGCTGAACAGGTAGTTGCCCGACAGAGCGAAACCTATGTCGCGCCATGAGTAATTGGGATCAGCCGGGTTGCTGCTGGTGATTTGATCACCCGTCGAAAAGTATTCAATAGAAATATGTCCGGTGGATGTAAAATCAGATGTAAGCTTTCCGAACCCGTCAAAGAATTGGAATGGCATATTTTTTCCGAAGTACCTTCCCAGCGCGTTCCTGTACAAAGATGTGCGAAAGAACCCGACGAAGCTCGATGAGTTCCCCAGGATTCCGAGCGGCACAGGACCACTTAGCATGATGTCCGTAGAAAGAAGGTCGAAACTTCCTGCTGCGTTGTAGCTGTGCATATCTCCATCCCTCGTCTCGACATCCAAGACCGAGGACAACCGTCCACCGTACTGTGCCTGGAAGCCGCCGCTGCTGAAGTCGGCGACCTTTACGATTAGGGGGTCGATCAAACTAAAAAGACCGAAAGCATGAAAAAGGTTATAGACTCTAATACCATCAATCGTCACGAGATTCTGATCCGCTGCTCCACCCCGCACGTAGTACTGGTTAGACATCCCGCCGACGGTGACAATACCCGGAAGTTGAGTCACCGCTTGAACTATATCATTATTAAAAAGACCGTTTGCACGCGCGATGTCGCTTGGATAGAATACCGTGGTGCTTGGAGCTACAGGTTTCATCTGCCCCTTGTACTGGCCAGTAACCTCGACAGGTGAAAATGTGGTCGGCTCGGGAAGGATCTGAAAGAGTGCCTCCACGATCGGAGTATTCCGCTTTAGTTCGTAGATCCTTTCTTTGTATCCAATATCGCTGACAATTATCCGCCGTAATTGGACGGGCACACCCGGGAGCACGAAATATCCCTGGTCATTAGTGTACGTGCCTATCGAGCTACCCTCAATTCTCAGAGTCGCGTAAGGAAGTCTCTCACCGCTCAACGAGTCGACCACCGAGCCTTTAATTGTGTACGTCCGCTCCTGGCCCGCTGATAAAGCAACGCAGGCGAATAATCCCAATATGACTAAGCGATAGTTAGTCAATGCCATGGTTGTTCGATCTTGTGCATTTGCTCTCATTGAAAACATAGCGATAGGTTAACTCGATTGTCTCAGGTTTGGATACAATGACTGGCACAACTAAGTCGCTCAACGGGGTCCATGATGGTCTCACGGGTACACCGGTATCGTTACAGAATCGTATGATGCGCTCGCGAAAAATCCAAGTCCGCCGTTCACATTCGAGAAAAGCGGCTTTTCGGTCCGCATGGTCATGGGATCGTTGAATCCGTTTGAGATGCTGTAGTAGTTGTAGAGAGTCGCGTCAATCTGGAGAAGTCTCACGACAGCTACCACTTTGCCGGAAACCAACTTGCTGAGTGCCTGTGAATATGCGATAGCATAATCCGAAAGTCTGAATCCAACTTCAGTGGTAACACCATCAATTCTCAGGAAGTAGGAAGTGCTGTCTCGTTGAAAAGACGGGTTCAGCGGTATCGTACCTGAGACAGACCTTCCAAATTGATCCGTCCCATTGTAGATCAGCTTCATATCCAGCCGCATCGCTGACGCCATGGATGATGGGTAGATCATGAAGGAGGGGTCCTTGTCTGCGTCGCCCGGTTGACGCAAAATGGAGATCGTGTAGTAGGCTGGATAAATAATCCCGCTATCGAGAACTGTCAGGCGTGCCGTGCAGTCGGGGTAATCTTTAGCAGAAACAACCAACATAAGACGTGAACGGCCGCTCATCGTAACGTGTCCGACTAGGAAGTTCAGATTGTTTAAATACTGGTCGGCGAGATTTTCTACATTGCCCCCGGTCGAACTGAACAATGTTCCACTGAGCCCGTTGATCTTAGTCTCCGAGGAAGAGTCTGAGATCGGTACATTGCTGTCAGTCTCTACCCGTACGGTCAAAGTCGTATCCCCCCTGAATGCTATCCCGTAAACGACGAGCTTGGGCGAGTAGGACTGATCGGGTCGAAAGGGAGAGTTGCACGCCTGCAATATCATTGCAGTACCGAGGTAGACCAGCATCGTCGCGCGTCGGAAGTCTGACCGAAAAGCAGGCATCCACAATTGATAGACCCTACTTCGTATCCCGCTAACCATTTGATTCTCACGAGGTTCATCAATTTTTTAATTGAGATTAACCCGGCTCAACTTGGAGCACCCGAGACTCACGCTCTGCTGAAAATCCTTGTCAAACATCGTAACTGGAGAATCCCCGATTGTTATCGAGGATGACCACTTTCTTACGACGGATAGGTATAAGATGGAACAGCCTCATGGGAGGCACTTCATCCGGAGATACATCACGCGAGACTTTTCCGTGAATTGGTCAATTCTCCTCGAATCAAAAAAAAGCCGCCGGGCTAGCACGACACTCGCCCGGCGGTACCCAGATTCCCACGCCTAAATCAGAATGTAACGCTAATGTCAAACATATTGTTTGCACCAAAGTATCTTGCAGGAACATATGCGTAGTCGAAAGACATGCCAAGCCCGGTCATCTTGCTCAGATCGACTCCCGCACCGAAACTCCAACCTTCAAAGAGCGATACGTTGCCCGCGCTGCTGCTGAATGCACCGACTGTCTGGCTGAACAGATAACCACCGCGGATCGCCACTGTATTCATGAAGTTGTACTCCGCTCCGGCTCTGTATTCATCGATTCCATAATTGTTGTTCTGGAAATTCCCCATAATCGAAAGAGAGTTGTTCTCATCAAGAGTCCTCTTGTAACCTAGGCCAACTTCGATTACGGACGGCAATTGGAATGACGCAGCTTCCAACTTGTAGTAGGACAATCCGATGTCAGCGGACGGAACATCAGCCTGGACCCATAGTCCGGAGCCGTCATACTTCATCTCGGAACCGATATTCTTTACACTGACGCCAAGCCCGAGGCCTTGGATTCCAATCAGGTTCTCGTATTGGACGCCGACATCGATGCCCAGTGCAGTGCCGCTTACGTCGCCGAACCCTTCATTGATGTAATTCACTGTGGCACCGACGCTGATTCGGTCAGTCAGCCTCTTGGAATAGGTAATCCCGCCGATAAAATATGTCGGGCTGATCTGCTGACCGTTACCATCAGGTTGGTTCTCGGTGGTCACATCTATTGTACCGAGATTGAACGAGCGAAACGAAACAGCGAGTGATCCGAAGCCGCCGAATCTTCCTCCTACCACCAGGTAGCTTATGCCGATGCCTGCGATGTACTGCCTGTAAGAAAACAGCGCACCACCAACCGACTTCTGCATATCAAGTCCTGCCGGATTCCAGTAAATGGCATTCACTCCAGTCACAAACGCATTGGCTGAACCGGCAGTTGCCTGATACTTCGCACCAACCGGTATCAAGAGTTCAGGCGCCGCGGAGGTTCCAGCCCGGTTCTGAGCAAACACAGTTGAGGCTGCGAATGTCAGCATCACCAAACCTATCGAAAGTAAACCTCTTTTCATATTCTACTCCTTTGTTAGTTAATCAGCCTCCGCGACCCGACATTGTCGGGTCGCGGAAACATCGACAACCATCAATATACTGGCAGCACCTGCTGCTGCTGGACCATTGCAAACTTCAGAATCTTTGTGCCGAGGTTCCCCATATCGACGTAAATTATGTAAATGCCGCTTGCGACGGGGAGACTGTCCTGGTTTCTCAAATCCCAAGTCGCAAATTGGGAGTTGTCATCCTTGTAGATCGTTTTGACAAGCAAACCCGCAAGGTTGTAGACCCTGATAGTGGCCTTCGTCGGGAGATGGCTGATCGTGACAATCTTGTTGAGTGAATTCGTCTCACGAGGCTGATAGCCATAGTACGGATTGGGAAATATATTCACCTTGCTGACGTCCTCCTGTGCCGCTGTCGCAGAATATGTGGGGGCAGGTACCGTGAAAGTAAATGTGTCCTTCCCAATCTGGAGTGGCTTGGCATAGGATATATCTACGATGTCTCCGGTTGTGAACTGAGATGCGAAGAACACTATGCTCCACGTTGAACTGTCAGCTACTGCTGAACCCTTGGTGTCCAATACAGCCGGGTTGTACTTGGTGTTTACCACCCAGGCGTACATTCTATCGTTCTGACGCCACACAGGGAAGGTGCTCGCCGTCGTCGGATCGAGAGCTTTGGTGTTCCGATCCCAAACAAGAAGGTTCACCTGTTCTCCCTTGTCTACGTTCCAGACCTCGAATGGAATCCTAATCACAAAAGGAGTCTTGCTGCCCGGATTTGGATTCAGCGGATGATTTGCGATAGAATAGTTGCTTGCGCCTATCAGGGTAGCAATCGAGCCGCCCGACTTTGTTATCACAACCGTCTTCCCGTTTATGGTTGTGTCGGCAAGCACACCGGTCCACCTCAGCTCATAGCCCTGCTGCAGGTCGGTGATATCGGTTAATGGCACGCCACCGCTAAGGCCGTATGACGGGAAAGAAGATGCGGCAGTACCATCGCTAAATCCCGAGAAGGAAGTGAAATCTGCGATATCATAGCCGCCCGTGGCGAAGTCGGGGTGTGCTGCACTGCCGGAGTTCTTAACTGACTTGCCATTCAACTTAAGAGTTGCCATCGTGGTCGGGGCATCGAAGCTGCCGTTAACTGCTACCTGGATTCCATCGAAAACCACGTTCGCGCCAACACCAACATTTGGAACCTGACTTCCTGTTGAACCTCCGGGACCGTCGACTCCGTTTGCAGAAAAATATGACGACTGAGCATATAAGTCCTGCCCGCCATAGATTGTCTGATTCTTCAGCGCAGTCGTCTTATTCGTGAGATTCTTTACATCCCACTGCTTCTGGACGATAACCTTGTTGGCCACGGGACCCGCCAGGGTGTCGACTCCGGATACATCGATAAGACCTCCGGGGTAACCATTCATATCGCCCCAATTGTCATCGTACATTGTGTAATTAATGACCATCGGCAGCGTAGCGGGATGAACTCTGATTACGATATCTTCGCCGCCCGCAAATACACCGTTCTGCGTTCGCAAGGTAGTGTCGGAAGAGAACAGGATGGTAGTATCGCCAAACCAAACGGTATTCGATGACTTATCGAAGAAGTAAGGAATCGGGTCTCCTGTGTTGCCGCTGATCGGCTCGTCGATCTTGTCGATTATGATTCCGGCAGGGAACTGCAATTTGACTCCATCACAGTAGTCGTAGTTAGCTGATACCACATCAACCGTCGTATGAACGTCTATTGAGCCCGCTTCCTCGCTCCAGCTTGCTGTTGAGGCAACGGAAGAACCGACCAGGGTCTCAACGGATTTCCTCTTGGCTTTGCTCGCAGCAGTCACATCGGTCCAGACTCCGTTGGAGCCAAGGGAGAATGTCTCGTTGTGGAACATCACCTGGTATTGATCGCCAGTCACGGTAGTCGGATCAACAACGGTCACCGCGACAGATGCGTCGGCTACTCCGTCGTGTTTAACGTTGGAAAATGCTCCGACTTGAGCTGGGACTATGACTCCGGGGTTCGGCGAATGCGGAACGATCGTCAGAACCACCGGTGCGCTTTCCAGAGCGTTGAATGGCGGTGCGTTGGCACCTGCGATTGTGTGATAGACGGAATAAGCAGTGACTGCGTAATAATAGGACTGTCCGTTCACAAGCGGCTTAGTCCGTATCTTGTCTTGCGTGATAGTGAGAAAGTGCTCTATGCCCGAATCAGTCCCGAATTCCACCGGCTTTGAAACAACAACTCCGGTTGTCGGATCAATACCTGGACTCAAAACCGTCAAAATGTTGTTAGCCAGATCGTACGTCGCGATACGCACGCCGTCGGAGAGAGCCGCACTCGGGGACGGGAGTTGATAAACGTTATAACCCTCAAACTCAAAACCGCCGCCGGAAGTAGATTCTATCTTCTTGACGCTCTGGGCATTTTGTCCCCAGTTGAGAACGATAGTGTCGTTCAATGCAGCAACGGCAACTTGCGGAGCCTGAGGCGGCGCCGGTATTTTGAAAAGATTATCGAAAGCGAAATGAGCATAAGTGGTATTATACTTCAATACCGACACGCTGGAGATATAATTCGGACCAAGACCTCCGACCATGGCAGTTACTACTTCGACTGTATCATGGAGCTTCCATGTAAAGGGACCGGAAACAGTCAGGTCTCTTCTGTCACTCGGTGCAACGTCGTATCCATCTACCCAGCCTGTATGGGTCACGGGATCTCCGCTTAGCATGTAGTCGGTGACGATTCCGTGACTAGATGCATAACCGGAAGACGTATAGAATTTTGTACCGGCGGGATACTGCGGTCGTGGCAAATCTCCCCTGCACAGATTGAAAAACTGATATGCGCCGTTTGTCAAACCCCAGTCTGGATCGCTAATGGATGACCCGGCTGCAAAGTAGTCGAAACCCGTCATTGGTGAATACTGCCCGTTGGTTTCGTACCAGTATTGGTAGCCGTGTCTCCATTGGAAATCGATCACGGCACTGTCCTGAGGGTTGCCGGTGTAGTGGGCAGGTCCCTGTAGATAAACAGCGCCTGACGCCGGGGGCGCTAGTCCGACCTGGGCATACTTCGCGTCGATTGGTACGCCATTATAGCAAAAACCGAGAGCCAGTGTAGAGTCACAGCCCGAATAATCGTCACCGGAATCACCGTTGTCCGGATCTCTCCACTGCACAACATAGGCGCTGTCTATTTCAGAATTAGGATTGCTTGTCGCAGTTCCCTTGTAGATGAGCTTCACTTGCTTGAAGTACATATCGTTCAGCGGTGTGGAACTAGCGTAGACCCACACCGTCATCTGCTCTTCTATGCCGGTGGGCACGGATCCCAGAACTGCTGTAGACTGAGTCCAAACATCATTGGAAACAAACCAGATAGTCTGCGTGGCACCGGGAACACCGGGGATATCATGTGGATTCGTCGGGTCAAAACTATGGCTCGCATCGTTGTAAAGCAGAACACCTATGCTATCGACGTACCATGGTGCTCCTTTGCTGGCCGGCCACTCGGTCCAATCGGTGTGATACTGTTGCACCAGATCGTTGATCTGGGCCGTCGTCACATCTTTTGTCTCCTCCATGTTCCACGAAGCAGCGTCTGCAGTGAGATCGGGTATCGTGTTATCCGATTGCCCCGGATAAATATCCGCCCTGACCCGCCATATTCTCACATCAGGGGCATCGGGCGATTCAGTTCCGGTCGTCACTCCCTGGGCGTTCTGTATGATCTTTCCTGATTGCATACCCGTCGAATAGGCGGAGCCTTCCATCCTAAGTACCGGGAGACTTCCATCATTGACAAGCCCTCCGAATACCATCCCCTCCTGAAATATGACGCCGACCCCGGACCCTCGCGGGTACTCGCCGATCCACGAATTGGCTACCAGTGGGGGGAACAGCGCGTCGTCCTGCATCCACCCCGTGATGTTGTTGCCGTTGATTATTTGACTTGCCGGCGTTCCGGCAACCTTTTTCGGCTTTGCCCCCTTCTTCGAGTTGGGGCCCTCTTTCGCGAGGGCACCTGATGCAACTATAAAGAGAGCCGCAAACAGTATCAACAATCTGCCATGATATTTCATGTCAGCAATCTCCCAATTTATTCGAAACATGAATTTTGTGATTTTTCGTCGTATTCATTCCTCAAAACTCCAGTCTCGCACCAAGTCTTATCTGGCGGGGCACACCGAAGTTATCGAACCCGTTGTCGCTCCTCTGGTTCTGATTATCCTGAAGATTCACGACGTCGTACAACGGCACAAACATGGGACCCGAGTTCGCTATTGTTATAGCGCTCAATGAAGGATCCGTCAAGTATCCATCAGCAAACCCGTTGCCGGTCCGATAGTAAACATTGATTACATTCTTGGTGTTGAGGAGGTTCTGCACGTAGACGTAAACATCTAGTCCTATGCCGCCCGGGAGATCGAAGTTCTTATCCAATCGAGCGTCAAGCTGGTAGACCCATGGAGTAGTAGAGCTGTTGATGGGCTGCAAAGGCTGCCTCGTCCTTGCATCCTGGTTCATCAGGATTGCCCCTTCCCATGTGTCGGTTTGGCCTGCTCCCGCTGTGGCGAGAGTAAATGGATGGCCGGAATTGAAAGTGAGCAATACGTTCAGACCTAACTGTTGCAGGATAGGACCTCCGTCATTTTTCCCGAAGCGATAATCAATCCAGATCGATCCGCGATTGGCCTGATTGTAGTCCAAAGGCGTCACCATCGTTACGGGGATACCCACCGCATTTTGAAGTGCCTGCGCTCCAGAGGCGAAAGAATTCGTGCCGCGTGCGTCCTGCAAAGTATAATTGATCTGGGCAGCTAGTCGTTCAATTCTGCGCAACCGTAACGTAAGCTCCAATCCGAGGACGTTTTCAAAGTCACCGTTCGAAAACATATCATAGGGATTTGCCGTGGAACCGGAGGAAGTGATGATTCTCTTGTCGACCAATTGTCCAGCCACGTTCTTGTAGAAACCTGTCACATCAAATGCTGCGAATTCCGTGAATTGTTGCGACATTCCGATTTCATATTGGGTCGTACGTACCGGACCTATGTTCAGCGCCAGTCCGCCACCAACAAAGTAGTAGTTTGCCTGAAACATCTGTGCCAGCTGTGCAGGACCGGTATACACCATGCTCAGTTGAGGCGCCTGCACGAACTTACCATACTCCAAATGGAACACAGTCTGATCCGTGACTGGGAATGACAATCCCAAACGTGGCTCCAAGTATGTGAAAGTTCGTCCGACTTTGTATCCGGTAGAGTCTTCTTTCGAATAGGGATAAATGGTAGACTGCCGTGTATTGAATCCTGGATCAGTCAAATATGGAAAATCCCAACTGTCCATGAAGATATTATCCAGTCTTAAGCCGGCATTGATCACAAGGTCACCGAACTCGATTCTGTCTTCGATGTACCCTGCGGCAAAGTATGGATGTTTCGCAGCAGAGGGTCCACCACCATTGTAGACATTGCCGAACTCGTCATAGCCATAATTATTCACCGCATTTGAACGGAGAATATTTGCCAGGCTTGATGCAACTCTCGCGGAATCAGGTTGAGTGGCCATGACACCATAGGTCCCTGCGCCAACTCCACCGTAGTGTCGGATGGTCCAATACTCATACGAGCCTCCGATTTTCAACTCGTGGTTCCCAATTTGTGATGTAAGGTTTACAGAACCACCCAAGTAGCCGTTATGGTTTTTGCCAAATCCAGTTAGATTGGTCCCGGGTCGCGAGAACGGAAAACCTGCGAAATCGTAAGGGTCAGGTCCGCCATAGAGTGACGTATACGTCCAACCATGAGTCGAGGCAGCCAGACTGTCACCGTATTGCAGAATATTCTGCCCGTAGTTGGGATCGGTTGTCATATCGCGGTAGTCAAGATAGTTCAGATTCAGCTCGAAGAAGGTGTTCGTCGAGAGAAAATAGCTGACTTTCCCGCTAAGTAATGTATTGTCGGTCTGAAACAGCGGTGTCTCTCCCAAATTAAGAATCTGCAGGATAGTCGAGTTATTCATTTGCGAACTTGAAGTGAAGGCACCTGTCAGTCTTACTTGAAGAGGTGTATAATCGAGCAGGAGAGATCCATTAAGAGTGTACCGATTATTTGATCCTACCGGTAGGTTACCGTTGCCCCACTTTACCAAAGCCGAATCGCCTTTTGTCCCGCCTCTTACACCGGTATCATACATATATCCAAAATCCGCCCCGCTCCAGAAAAGCGGACCGCCGCCGTAGGTATCCCTCAAGAAATTGTTCTCGCCGGCGAGGAAGAGTTTTATATGATCCGAGAAAACTGGCCCGCCGAGGGTTACGACATAATCGGAATAACCGTAAGAATAAGTGTCAAGGAACCTCTTGCCGGGATAGTTACCAAACTCATCGGTTTCACCCTGAAGGGTTACGTTCCACTTCGATCCGCCTGTCTTGAAAGTCTGTTCCACCATACCGCTATTGGCGTTTCCGAACTCAGCGGTATAGCCTCCTGCCTGTACGCTGACTTCCTGGAGTGCATCAGGAATTGTGTTGATATAATTTCCAGTGTACCCGGAGTTGGTAGCAGAACGCGTACCGAGCACGTTCTTCGTGTCGGCACCTTCAATCTGGTACCCGACTTCGTCAGGACGGCTTCCTCTGATGAACACAGTATTGTTCTGCAGAACAACACCAGGCAACAGCGTGAAATAGGCTTGCACACCTCTAACCGGAAGGCTCTGCATCTCCTGCGCACCCACGATATGTATGGCGTTTGTTGCGGTCTTTTCAATCAAGGGCCGCTGTGCCACGATTTCGACGGTGGGCGCCTGCACAGAAGTGCTCTGCAACCGAATCGGCAGGTCTCTCGTCAACCCTGCCCTGACTTCGATATCGGCTATGGTCAACGGATGATACCCAATATATGTTGCCTTGACCGTGTATGTAGCGGCAGGCACATTTAGGATGAAGTAATTGCCATTGACGTCGGTCGACGCCCCCAGTGTGGTACCTTCAAGGAGCACAGTTGCTCCGACGAGAGGCTCCTTAGTCTCGCTGTCAGTCACTTTCCCAGACACCTTGCCGAACTGGGCATAAGTCAAAGCGGGGATCGAGACCGCAAGGAGCAAACTTATAGCAAATCTTTTTAACATCGCTGTCCTCCTTTAGTGTTCTTGTAAAACTAGCGATTTGATACTGCTGTGATTTCCGTAGACGACAACTGCATACCGGCCTTCAGACTGTAGCCCGGTGATAGGAGTTGAGGAAATCAGCGGAGCGCCACCCGAGTGCGTGTTCGTGGCAAATACTTCAAAGCTCGAATTGCCCGCTGGAATTTGCATGTATGCCGTTCCATGCCAGAATGCAATGCTAGACGCGCTCAAGCCGAGCGATGCTGCACCCAGAATGAAATCCATGCCGCCGGAGAAATCCGACACCGTGTCGCTCGACAGATTGAAGAACCGTACTAAGGCTGAGTCCTTCACACCGACAACGGAGAATGTGTATCCCTGTCCGGCCAGCAGATAAAATCTTTGTGCATCTCCATTGGCGGGTTCAAAGACACTGAAGTAGGTGTACTGAGTAGATGAAGCGAATCCGCGTCGAAGATTGTCGCTCGTCGTCCCGTAATTGAAGTGCATCAACCGTGATCCGGAAGGAATCGATACGAGACTTGAGTGCCCACCATAGATGAGGGTTCCGACGGATGTCGAGTCGTAGCTAACCGCCATGCCTGTACCGGTATTTGCCAAGTCTAC
Source organism: Bacteroidota bacterium (assembly GCA_021789975.1). GTDB lineage: Bacteria > Bacteroidota > Ignavibacteria > Kryptoniales > JAKASW01 > JAKASW01. Next base: position 55,910 of record JAJYIT010000006.1, on the reverse strand, counting down.
AAAAACCACGTTGGACCTGAAGTCGGTAGGCGGTACATCTGTTTGGTTAACATTCAAACACCCAGAAATGCTGACGACCAGACCAACCAACAAAATACCGGTCAGCCCGATTTTAGCGGTGTGTTTCATATTACCTCCTTGAGTGTGAAGTTTTTCCCGACGTTCGTCATTCGTCTTGCCTTCGAGATCCTGACCGATGCGCCGAGTATCTTTTGGATAAAGATTTTTGGATAGGAAAGATTAGAACCCGAAACAATTAACAAAGAGCCTCCTAATCACGCTTTGTCGGATTTGTTCTTTTGATTCGAAAAAAAGAAGGGAGATGGCGAGGACTAAATCTCGTGTAGTGATATTACAGTAACGCCTGCCGAAACACCACTCCAACCATCGAGAGCCCGATACAACCGGCAAACCGCTTCCTTCTTCGAGTTCTGAAACACAAACGGTCCTCACACATATGAAGACCTTTCAAAGCCAAAGAAGCATTCGTCGCAACATACCTATGCGACGAAAGCATTAGAAAAAAATCTTGAGGTTCTTGCTTAGCACGACTTAGATGGAAAATTCGTTGAAATATAATCTGCGTTATCTACTTTGTCAAGCGAATGGCGAAGAAACTTTGAGGCTCTCCCGACTCGCCGGCGAATTTTTAACGGGCATCGATCTCCGGTGAGCAGTAGCGCTTCGATGGAAGTGAGGAGTAAAAAAGACGTGCGACGATCAAATGGAGGTTTCCTGAGAGGAGCGCCGTGCTCCCGGTCAGCGATCCACAACCGACCGGGAGAGGCGATAGACTGGAGAATCTACGTTCCTAAGAAAGGCTGCTTTGGCACCTACGCTGTTTCAGAACAGCTTACAAACGTCAAAGCTTTATGGATTTCACTTCGAACACACCTTCAACCTTTGAGATTTCTTTCAGCACAGGCTCGGTGATATCGTTGTCGACGCTCATGATAGTTATAGCTTTATCACCGGGAGCAGACCTGCCAAGCGACACACCGGCAATATTGATTTTGGCAGCCGCGAGAAACCCACCAACCGCGGCTAGCATCCCGGGGCGGTCGATGTTTGAATAGAACAGCAGCCGACCTTCGGGAACGATCTCGAAATGAAAACGATCGATACCGACAATCCTCATCTCTTTTTCACCAAACACAGTTCCGGAAACTGCACGTTCTTCTCGATCTGTCTGGACTTCGATTGCAAGAAGGTGAGGATAGTGCTCTCCCTCTTGTTCTTTCTTTTCGCTAATTGCGATTCCCATCTCTTTCGCAATTACCGGTGCATTTACAAAGTTGACGGGCGCGTACATAAGCTTGTCAAGCATGCCCTTGAGAACGGCAGTGCTCAGAAGTGCGGACGAGTTTTGCAGGAGTGCCCCCCTGTAGGAGGCGGTGATGGATTTTACTTTGCCGGAAAGGAGCTGGGCATGTAAAGATCCGATCTTCTCGGCCAGGACAAGATAGGCACGAAGTTCGTCGCTGACTGCGGTCTGATAGTCGATAATGTTCACAGCGCCAGCGATACCTCTTCCGTTGAAGAAATTGACCAGTTGTTCGCTAATCTGCTTGGCGACTTTTTCCTGAGCCTCTTCTGTGGACGCACCAAGATGCGGTGTTGCTATGACTTTCGGATGCTTCAAGAGTGGATTATCTGTGGGAGGCTCCTTTTCGAAGACATCGAACGCTGCCCCCGCCACTTTTCCGCTTTCAAGAGCTTTTAGCAACGCTTGCTCATCAATGATACCACCTCTTGCGCAGTTCACGACTCGCAATCCCTGCTTGCACATCGAAAATGCGTGCTCGCCAAGTATACCCTTAGTTTCCTCGGTCAGTGGAGTGTGAACTGTTATGAAATCGGACCTTCTAAACACTTCATCCAACGCGACCATTTCGAGGCCGAGTTTCGAGGCTGCGTCCGAAGACAATAGCGGGTCGTAACCGATCACGCTCATCCCGAAAGCTTCAGCCCTGAAAGCAACTTCCCTTCCGACTTTTCCCAGCCCAATAACACCCAGAGTTTTTCCGAAGAGCTCTGTTCCCGTATACTTCTTGCGGTCCCACTTACCGTTCTGAAGCGACTGAAACGACTGAGGAATGTTTCTTGCAAGGGACATCATGAGTGCCATGGTATGTTCGGCAGTCGAGACTGTGTTCCCCCCCGGGGTATTCATCACTACTATACCTTTACGAGTGGCCGCGCCAACATCAATGTTATCGACACCCGCACCAGCCCGTCCGATAACTTTCATCTGGTTCGCCTCGGCTATGATATCCGCCGTGACCTTCGTTCCGCTGCGTACTATCAAAGCATCGTAACCTCCGATGATTTTCTTAATCTCATCGGGAGGCAATCCCGGTTTTGCATCCACCTGTATGCCTTCTTTCCCGAGAACATCGGTGCACACTTGTTCAATTTGATCGGTGATCAGGACTTTCATAGAGCATCAACTTCCTTTCGGAGTCTGACAGCAAACAAATAAGGGCGATTGCGATTGATCATTTCACCGCCTCCAACCTTGGCGCATCGGCGGTCTCTTTGGTGTATTCAGCAAACGTTTTCTGAACTGCAGTCACACCCGAACCGGGTTCGAACTTGAAGTCCAAATCGTGAAGCGTCCATTCAAGAGCAGCAACAACGCCCACAATATCAACTTCGTCGTAATACCCTAAGTGTGAGACCCTGAAGATTTTTCCCTTGAGGTGCTCCTGTCCTCCTGCAGTAGTGATTCCGTATTTTTGTTTGAGCAGCTTATTGAACTTGGAGTACTCAACACCTTCCGGTACGTTTACGGCGGTGACCGCATGTGACGCCGGCGAGCCAAAGAGCTTCAAGCCGATTGCCTTGCTGCCGTTGCGGACGGCCTCCGATAGGACCTTATGATGGAACCAGATATGTTCAACAGTTTCCTCGCGGATCATCCGAAGAGCCTTCTCCAAACCTATCGCGAGAGTGATTGCAGGCGTGAACGGTGTATCATCGTTGGCGTAAGACTTCAGCGCCTTCTTCAAACTGAAGTAGAATTTCGGGAGCTTAGAAGTCTCGATCATTTTCTTCGCGCGGTCGCTGACTGCTACAAAAGCAAGGCCCGGCGGAATCATCAAACCTTTCTGCGAGCCCGTGACAACTACGTCCAGCCCCCATTCGTCAAACCGCATCTCGTGACAACCGACAGAGGTTATTCCGTCTACGACAACTGCTATGTCGTATTCCTTATGTACTGCTGCGGCGATTTCTTTGATGTTCGTGAAAACCCCCGTCGAAGTTTCGCTTTGCGTCAGAAAAACCGCCTTCACTCCCGGGTTCCTCTTAAGCGTATCGAGCACGATTTGTGTTGAAGGAGCGGTGCCCCACTCTACTTTGATTTCCACTGGTTCGACGCCGTACGCTTTCATTATTTCGCCCCACCGCTCGCCGAATTTTCCGAGGTTCACGAATATCGCTTTGTCCCCTGGAGACAAGAGATTAGCGACCGAAGCTTCCATCGCTCCTGTTCCCGAACTAGTCAATGTGAGGACGGGGTTTTTCGTCTGGAAGAGGTATCTTAGATTCTCGTTTACACTTTTAAGTACTTCTACAAATTCCGGATTTCTGTGATGAATTATTGGCTCCGCCATGGCCAGCATCACGCTCTCTGGGATCGGCGTGGGTCCTGGTGTGAATAGTCTTTTTTTCATGATATTTATGTCTCCGATGTTGATTGATTTAATGAGATTACAGGCACAACCTAAGCAGCGACCACTGGTGTGATACGTCTGTTCTCAAGACAAGTTAATCTCCCTGATATTCTGTCCGCTGATTTCGCCATTAGCCACAATGAGATCTGTCATGTTTTTGATTATACTTTCTCGACCTTCAGCCCTCTTCCGTTCCCGTTCTTCAATCTGCACGAGGACCTCCGACAGTCTCTTCTAGTGCTGTTCGATCTTATTCTGTGATTTACAGTTCTCAGCAATTTCGGACTTTATTACTCTATTATTGACGAGAATGCGCAGACCGACATGTGTTTCAAGAATGGTCGCCATTATTCCGCCAAAAGTGTTCCGCTCAACGAATGTCATCTTACATTTCGTATTCAATTTAGAAACAGACGATGAAATAAACCATGAGCCAATCGCCCTGGAAATCTATTACGTATTTCAATACCTCATCATCCGGGACGAAACCTCGGTCAACCACGCAGCAATATTAAAGATGGATCCCAGACCGGCTCCCGGTACAGTGAACACTTTTATTCTGTAGTCTCCCTTAATATGGGCCAGGTCGGCAGCGTATTTGATCGCAGTCTCAATTCCACCGAATCCATCGATAAGACTGTCGCCTTTTGCCTGATCCCCAGTGTACACTTTTCCCTGCGCAAGTTCCTCTACTCTGTTCATCGTGAGCCTTCTTCCTTCAGCGACTTTTCTCTCGAAATCAGTGTAGGTCTCGTCGAGAAATCTGTCTATATACTTCAAGTCCTCGGGAGTCCAGCGGTGAAATGGCGAGAGGAGGTCGGAGTTCTTTCCCTCTTGATAATTCTCGAGATTGGCTCCCAAATCCTTTTGGAGGAAATCAGTCAGGACCGGGAATTCGATCAGCACACCGATGCTCCCGGTAAGTGTAGCGGGTTCTGCAAATATCCTTTGCGTGCCGGCTGCGACGTAGTATCCCCCGCTCGCAGCGACGTTGCCGAACGACGCAACGACGGGCTTTTTCCGCTCGGCATCCTTGATCGCGTTATATATCTGGTCGGACGCAAGCGCCGACCCACCTCCACTGTTGACTCTGAGAACGATCGCCTTGATGTTGCCATTATCTCCTGCTTTTCGGATTTGATCAACTACCGTCTCAGAACCCGTAGTACGATCACCGCCCAGGAACGGAATAGGGAAAGGAGCAGGAGCCGAGCTTTCACCGGTCGTGATCAAACCGAAGACGCCTATCACCGCAACTTCCGGTTTCTCACACCAATAGGTTGGAAACTCTGCGACTTTTCCAGGATCGATCGGCTTCATCTCGCTTGGATAACCGTGCACTTCTTTGTTGACTTTTTTCTCGAACTCGCTGAAATATTCCACCCCATCGATCAGTCGAACATCTGCCGCTCGGCGCGCCGATATCAGACCTGAAATTTCGTTCTTCATTTTTTCGTCGACAGATAGATGCCTGTTAACTTCTATTTGTTTTATCATTTGAGAATAGACATTCTCAACGAGGCCCTTGATGAGCTTCGCCTGATCGGGAGTTGCAGAGTCAGTATATTCGGTATGAAAAGTTGATTTATATTTGCCTGCGGTCTCGACGTTCCATCCTATATGCAATTTATCGAAAAGGCCCTTCAGCCTTATCAGGTCGAAATTTATTCCGTAGCCGGATATGAAAGTAACCGGTGCCATATAGACCTCGTTCGCGGCACTCGCAAGATACAGCTCATCCACTCCCGTGTCGTCGGCAAGATAGGCATATACTTTTTTCCCTTTCTCGCGGACATACTTCACGGCATCGGCAAGTTCCTGAGCTTCGCCCGACAGCGCGAAGAATGCCTCGTTGGTTGAGAAAGGATAGATCTTCAAGATCAAAGCCTTGATCGATGGATTGTCCCCACATTTTCGTATTTCACTTACATAATCCAGGAGAGTCTTCTGCGGTCTAAAAAACAAAGTCCACGGCTCGGGAGCATCATGGATGTTTCCTTTGATCACGATTTGAGCAACGTCCTTGCCTTCCATTATGGTACTCATATATTGAGGCGTTATCATGATTCTGCCGTACGTCGCTGCATACCTTCCCGAAGAGGTTCCGGCAATCGGCGACTGGTAGCTGGTTTGGCCTTCAACAAGTATGTGAGGACTGAAGTCGAAACTTATCCCAAGGGAGAGACTCGTCGGTTGCCAGTAATATATGGGACCGAGAGCATACTGGGCAGGATCAGCATTAGCAGGAGCAACATTAGAGACTTCGTTGAAACCTGACCGATCATAGATGCCGTATAACTTAAGTCCTGGTATCACTTCAAGCTCTGCACCGAGCTTATATCCATCGGTGTGAGCAGGGGTCATCAGGTCACCGCTCAGAGTCAGGAATTCTGTCCCGAATGGCCTGATGCTTACTCCAAAATTCGCTCTCTCTTCTATCGGGTGAAAGCCGAAAGGCCGGGTAGTAAAATTGTGGTAAGCAACTCCCAGGCTCAGGTATCGATCCGGACGCCAGACCAAACCCACGGACGGGAACCATCTCGTTCCGAAGCCCGAAATATTTGTAAGTGAAAGCGATGCCCCTCCGGCAAAACTTGCGCTGCCAAAGCCTATTCCGACAGAATACTGGTTCAGGTTTTCGCCGAAGCCGCCGGCATTTCGATAGGATAATCCGAACTTCCCACCCTGAACAAATGCACCAAAGTCGTGAAACTTGTCCCCCACCTGGTTCAGGAATGCACTTGCAGGATAAAAGTAGTAGGCGTCAAGATCCGTTTCTCTACCGTGCAATCCGAGATAGGCAGGGTTATAAAGAAATGCCTGAGTTTCATCGCTCCCGGCCGTGAACAAATACTTCTGATTCTGAGGATTTATTAGAAGGTCCTGCGCAAAAAGATCGGCTGTGAACAAGAATATTAAAAAGATAGTCTTCATAAGACCTCCCGGGTTGTTTCTCAATATAGGGAAAACCAGCTTGATTTTGCAGGGCTTATTCTCTAATGTATGGGTGAAGATTAGGAGCTAAAAAATGACCTTAGAGACGAAATTTACCTGCAAGCCTATGTGTGGTGCGCCGGACGTATTCCACCGTTATGGAATTGCCGAATGAAACTTCAGCAAAGAGACATTAGCGGAGACGGATTTCCTCTCTACACCGATGAAGCGGGCCTGGTATCATAAATGTGGGCAAGATAACGGTATAGCTGAGGTGATGATTGAGGTACTTTCTGAATCAGCCTGATCGCGAGATCGTGGAATCAAGTTCAACTTGTATGAAAGAATAAGCATAATGGAATTTCGGTTAGTTGATCCCGAAGATGAGACGATAAAGATATTCGAGATGACAAGGAAAGAAATTACAATCGCAGCAAGATTTCAGGACAAAATGGTTGTCAAGTCGCTCTGCTTCGGCGATACGCAAACTAAAGTGAGTGGAGTGTGGAAGTAAATCTGACTCTTCTTGACTTTCTACATAACCGGAAATTACCTTGTGAGGCACAATGGCAAAGCAAACGCTCGAATTTGAAAAACCGATTGTCGATCTTGAACAGAAGATCGAGGAGATGCGTAAACTTTCCGACCACCTTGATATCGAAGATGAGGTCAGGAAGCTTGAAAGCAAAGTCAGCGAGTTAAGAACAAATATCTACTCCAACCTGAGCAGGTGGCAGAGAGTACAATTGGCACGACATCCCGAAAGACCGTACACTCTTGATTACATCAGCCTGATGACGTCCGATTTCATCGAGCTCCACGGAGACAGATACTACGGAGACGATCATGCCGTTGTCGGAGGTCTTGCGAAAATCGGCGATGCATCTGTGATGGTAATCGGTCATCAGAAGGGACGCGATACGAAATCCAACATCTACAGAAATTTCGGAATGCCTAATCCTGAAGGCTACCGGAAAGCTCTGCGTCTCATGAAGCTCGCGGAAAAATTCAGGAAACCTGTTGTAGCTTTGATCGATACTCCCGGTGCCTACCCCGGCATCGAAGGCGAGGAACGTGGGCAGGCCGAAGCAATCGCCCGCAATCTCTTTGAGATGGCGAAGCTGGAGGTACCGATTGTGGTTGCGATAATAGGAGAAGGTGCATCGGGAGGAGCGTTAGGTCTCGGGGTCGGCGACAGAGTGCTCATGATGGAAAACGCGTGGTATTCAGTTATTGCCCCCGAATCATGTTCGATGATCCTTTGGAGAAGTTGGGACTTCAAAGAGCAGGCGGCAGAGGCACTTAAGCTGACTGCGAAAGATCTGCTGAGTCATGGAATCATTGACAGGATAGTTCCTGAACCCTTGGGGGGTGCTCACCTGGACCCGAAGACTTCGGCCGAGACTTTAAAGACGATGATCATCGAAGAGATAGAAGCCCTGAAAAAAATGAAGCCGGATAAGCTGGTCGAAAACCGTATCCGCAAGTTCGGAGCGATGGGATCGTTCTCGGAAAAGTAGGCCGCAGGCAAACTCTATGCACTCAATGACAACCAGCATAAGGGTACGTTATGCAGAGACTGATCAAATGAGCGGAGTCAGTAATGAGCGTTATCTCGAATACTTCGAGGTCGGACGTGCCGAACTGATCCGTTCACTCGGAATGTCGTACAGGGATTTTGAGGCTGCCGGATTTCATCTTCCTGTCACCGAGGCGTACCTGAAATACATTCGCCAGGTCAAGTATGACGATGTAATTGAGGTTGTGGCTGCAGTGAAGGAGCCTCCCAAAGCGCGTCTCAGAATAGACTATGAAATCTTTCGCGGCAAAGAGAAGATGACCGAAGGCTACACCGTGCATAGTTTCATCGACGCCAAAACGGGAAGACCCGTCCGCGCTCCACAGATGTTTTTGAATCTCCTTGACGGGAAGTCGTGATAAATTTGGAAACCAGAGGCCTGATGCTGGAGGAAGGAATTAAATCCCGGTTCTCCAGGGAATTGCGCTCGGAGACATCTCCTGCATCATTCTTCTAAACCAAAGAGGACACAATGCTGAAAAAGGAACTGCTCGATATACTTTGCTGCCCTAAGCCAGAATGCCGCGGCGATCTCGACTATAGTGCCGACAAGAACACGCTCACGTGCAAGAAGTGCGGACACGTCTATCGGGTTGAGAACGACATACCCATTATGCTTATTGAAGATAATCCGGAAGAGGGCGGAAAGGCAGAAAAAGATTAGCGGATTGATGGATTAATGTGAATAGACCGGGAGGGCATGTAAGATGGACCGGACAAAACGGCACGATCTCAATCTTGGTTATGTGAGGCTAAACGTCTGGGGAGATGCAAATCAATTGTTCAAAATTGCAAGTCTTAATCTTGAACAGCGTGGAAGATCTCTTAGAGAATATCTGGAATTTTTCTATATCGCGTTGGTCTCCTCAGGTGAAGCGATGACCAAAATGATCGGAATCAGCAAGACAGGACAATCGAGTTCTGAGGCATTCGAAAGATTCGATGAACTCCATTATTCAACGGAGAAGAAGTCGCTGGCGCTTGACAAGGCACTCCAATCAAGAACGAAGGATAGGAGCTGGAATGAATATCTTGAAGAGGCACTTAAGTCGCCCCTGAACTGAGTCCGTTGACTGGAACGCTAACGACTGTTCTTCGAAAAGAACTATGAGCCATTGTAAAGCAGCTCGATTTCACCATGGCCCATCAATCCGCTAATCCACCAATCCTTGCCTCAATAGAGGTAATAGCCAGGGTATTTTCCGGCCTTGCTCGATAAGATCAAATCACTCGGCGCGGATACCGCCATCTACGGCCTCAGCACGATAATCGGCAGGTTTCTGAATTTCCTTCTCGTCCCCTTCTACACAAACGTGCTCTCCACTTCCGACTACGGAGTTGTCGCTACAATTTATTCCTACATCGCTTTCATGAATATCATATACATGTACGGAATGGAATCTGCCTTCTTCAAATACGCTTCCACCAAAGAAATCGGAGACGACAAAGAGATTTTTTCGACTCCATTCATGTCCGTTCTAATCACCTCCTTGATCTTTTCAGGATTAATTTTCTTCAACAGCGTGAGGCTCGCCCCGATTATCGAAGTTCCCGTGAAGTTTGCAGCCGCGCTGAAGTATTCATCCCTCATGCTGATGCTCGATTCTCTGGCGGTGATCCCGTTCGCATCGCTGCGGCTTCAGAGAAAAGTAAAGACTTTCGCCGCCATCAAAGTCACCAACATCGTCGTAAACGTAGTGGCAAATGTAGTCCTGCTTCTCAAGTTCCACACCGGAGTTCTTGGGATCTTCATGAGCGGAGTGATCGCGTCCTCCGTCACTTTGCTGCTTCTTCTTCCGACCATTCTCGAAAGACTGAATCTCCATTTTCACAGAGATTTGTACAAAGCTTTGCTGAAATTCGGGCTGCCTTACATACCTGCCGGGCTGGGTGCAATGATGGTACAGGTGATCGACCGTCCGATCCTTCTAGCGCTCACAAACGAAAGCACCGTCGGCATCTATCAGGCAAACTATCGCCTCGGTATCTTTATGATGCTGATCGTCTCGATGTACGACTATGCCTGGCGACCGTTCTTCCTTACGCACGCTACCGAGCCAAATGCCAAACAGATGTATTCCAGAATCCTTACTTACTTCACGCTGTTTAGTGCGATCGTGATTCTTCTCGTCTCATTATACATTGACGACCTTGTGAAGCTGCGAGTGTTTCACAGATTTATCATAAACCCGGCTTACTGGTCCGGATTGGGGATAGTCCCGATCATCCTTATTGCTTACTTGTTCAACGGATTGTACGTCAATTTCATGGCCGGAATATACATAGAGAAGAAAACCTCACATCTTCCATACATCACTGGAATAGGCGCCGCAATAAATGTCGCTGCAAATTTTCTTCTGATACCAAAGTATGGAATGTTCGGAGCCGCGTGGGCGACGTTCTTTGCGTACGCCGCAATGGCCATTGCAATATATCTTGTTTCCCACAGGTACTATCCTGTAAAGTACGAGCTCGGCAGGTTATCAAAGATAGGTTTTGCATTGGGAGTTGTGGTAACAGTGGACGTTTTCAGGCGGAATATCATACCTGACGTTCATGCACAGGTTCTCAAGGCGTCGGCGATTGTCGCATTCATTCTGATTCTTCTGATCTTGAAATTCCCCAGCGCGGACGAGCTGAGCTCGATCAAACGACTCAGATTTTTCAGATTTAAAAATGGTTAAGCGGAACCAATCCCGTCACTGCACGGTACTATCGCTTGCTCATTGAGTCTAGTGACGGGGAATCCGCTTATATCCTGTACAGAACAGCCATGTCAGATTCATCTCGCAAAGGCCTGAAATCGTCGCAGAGCATGGTTTTTCGCACTCCTTCTGTCAGCCGCTCGTCTGACGAGGACTCGTACAAGACGATGCCGTGGCTAATCGCGTAGAATCGAAGATCCAAAACCGCTTCCTGCAGAAAAAACATGCCGGCCTCATAGCGCCGGGAAATGATCGGTGAAAATGTCGTACGAGTCAACGCAGCGCTTTGCCATCTCGCTTGTTTACGGCTCTCTCTTGAATACAACTCCACTATCAACGTGCTCCCCTGTCCGGCACTCCCTCCGCGTGTGAACCGAAAAAATAGACTGCCGTGAATCCCAATCCTTCGAGCCGCTTGTCAACCAGTTTCTTCGGTATCATGGTACAATCTAAGTTCCAGGACCGGGAAAGCCAAGCCTCAGGAATCGAGCAACGCTATTCGCCATCTTCGCCCGACAGTATGGTATACCTCGGTGCTGGCATATCGGTGCCCTTTATCGCACGCCAAAGGATTTCATTGAACTCTCTCGGTGGGACTCGGTCTGCATGCGCGAAGTCCCAGTGATCCATAATCAACTGGCCGTAGGCACCTTCCGGGTTCACAGCGTCAATGTTAATCTTTGGCGGAATTACAGTGTAGCTCGCAGTGTCTGCATCCATCGTAAACGAATTGAACATGGGAGTTGCAGCCGCATCGTACTGGCTCATTGGTGGCAACCCGAGTATTAGCTCCATCGTGCGCAGCATTGAAGATGTAGTGTAGAACGTGTTGTCAACATAGTTCCTTTTCACGTATGGGCTGATCACCAAGCCTTCCGTTCGATGAGCATCGACATGGTCGGCGCCGTCCTGTGCATCGTCTTCAATAACGAAAATCGCACACTTGCTCCATATGGGGCTGTGGGAAATTCGGTCTACGAAAAGTCCGAGTGCATAATCGTTCTGTGCCACCATAGCTTCCGGGGTCAGCGCGCCTTTCCTGGTACCCGCAGTATGATCGTTAGGAAGTCTGAATATACTGAGATGCGGCAATTTCCCTTCATTCACGAGTCGGGTAAAATCCTTGTCCCACGCTTCATATCTGCTCAAATCAGAATAATTCAGGTCCCAACCGCGATACATCAAATCAGTGTGACCGTCGAGCGCTTTCTCACGGGGCGTATTCGGGTCTGAGGTATCTGGGTTGCTCGCTACGAATTCCCCATAATCCCTGAATGTTACGCCGTGCTCTTCACAGTCATTCCATATGTACCCGGCAGTCGGACTTGCTGTCGGCTGTCCACCTTCGAAGTCGTATGGTGCGCCACGTCCGGCGTAGTCGTTAGGCCAACTCTTCTGCACATAGTCGGTCGCGTAAGCCGCAGTCGACCAGTTATGCCCATCGGCGCTCACTTCTGCATTTGCATAGAGATTATCGAGAAGCACGTAATAATTTGAAAGCCGGTGAATGTTTGGAGTGATCTTCTCACCAAACATTACTAAGCTTGAATCTCCATTGCCTTTCTTAATATCGCCGAACACCTGATCGTAGGTCCGGTTCTCCTTAATGAAATAGAAGACATATTTTATCGGGGAGACGCCACCGATCTTATCCGGAATAGGGCTTTTTGACCTGGATGAAACCCCTTTCTTTTCATAAGGCCGGTACGGTGTATCAGCATAAACTTGTTTTGTGTATTTTGCCAACTGTCCCTTTGTGGGAAAATTGAAATAGGACAGTGTTCCTTTGAACAGCCTTCCTATGTATTGATGCTGAGCATTCGCCAAAGACCGATTTCCTTTTCCGTTAATTACCAGGACTGTATTATTCTTTAACACCAACACTTTTGTCGGATACCAGCCAACTGGAATAAAGCCCACGGGAACGGCTTTGTCGTGTGAAATCTTTATTACTGTAAGTGAATTGTTGTCGGCGTTCGCCGCAATTGCATATTTGCCATTATCTGTCAGACACACAGAATTAGGCGTAGACCCCTCAGGTGAATCGGGAAAAAGTGAAGTAGAAATCTGCGCGATGTCGCGGTGAGTCTTCAGGTTTATTATAGTGACGCTATTGTCGTTCGCGTTCGCCACAAAAGCCGTCGTGTTGTCTTTGGAGACTGCTATCTCTGTCGGGTGATCACCGGTTGCGACCTGATAGAGCAATTTTTCGCCGTCGAACGCCTCGACCTTCTTTGAGCTCCAGATTGAAACGAGCAGAGCCCCGTTCTTAAGAAACCTGCACGAATACGGCATCCCGTCCAGTTTGACTACCGAGAAGTCGTGAGTTTTCAGATCGAAATACCTGAGCGTGCTGTCCCCTCTAAAGACGGTTGCCACGTACTTCTCGTTTACATCGAGACCTGCGGCAAACGCGGTGGCCTTGGGATGTGGGGGAGCGAACTCTATAGTGTCGGAATTCACAAGGTGACCGCGCACCAGCCTGAATGTGTAGACACAATTCTGGTTGCCCCCGGAAACGTAAAGCATATTACCGTGGAAGGAGATACCGAGCCAGCTATCCTTCAAACCAATAGACTGTACCACTTTATGAAGTTTCAAATCCACCAGCATGAGCAATGGCTTGCGCATACCATCGTTTGTGACGGCGACATATCTCTGGCTTGGCGACAAAGCCGCATTCAACGGGAGCGTACTGAGGGTGATCGACTTCCCTGCGGGTGAAAGCCACCAGCCGTTTGCCAGAAGAGTCCGTTTGCCGATTGTTCCCGGCTCCTGAGCCGATGCCAGGCCCGTTACCATAAAGAGGAGGAAAAAAGAGCTGCAAATTCGCTTCATCGTGCTTATCTCCTGAAAAAATTTGCAATAAAGATAACGCCTTAGTAGTAATTAACATAACGCAACGGTCGAATGCAGGGACTATCGGACGAGTGAACAGGTTCATCTCGTGCTTGCACGTGCGTCTCCACCCCCGCCTACTGCCATGCAATTATGCCAGCATCCATCGCATGACATTAAGCTAAGAGTTTTATGAGAAGAATGATGCACGCCGCAAGTCCGAGACATAGGACACATGCCATCGCTATCCTCAGTCCAACTGGAAATCGGTGGAGCCGATCTGATTTTTCTCTTTTCATAATCTTCAATTGACAACAGAAAAGGAATTGTTGGTGTTCCACTATATGCTGATGAGATAACATAGCAACGAGCAAAATGAATCCGATTTGTTTCCCAGCGCAACAAAATATAAATTCAATCTGTCGTTAAGTAGAGGCGCGGAGAAGCCGGCTGTCAATTTACCAATGGAAAGCCGGCATGCCGAACGGACAGTTCGACATCAAAAGTAAGCGTGTCGAGGCATGAGCCGCCTACGAAACTCGCAGAAAGGGTTCTCCGCCGAAACCGGGAAGTCGGCTCGGATTTTTCCGGTTGGGCTGCATTCGAAGAGAGTGCAGACTGTCATCCGATTTCCGAGAGTATCCTAAGTGATTACGTCGGAATGAAAACCGGGTGGAGCGCTATTTAGTCAATTCCGGCAAAAAGACTCGTGCCGGAACTACCGGGGCGCCCTCATCCAAGAAAGATTTGTCAACTAGAACACGACAGGTGTCTGACCATGAAGCTCGGTTTGCTGGGCTACGGAAAAATGGGAAGAGAAATTGAAGCGGTCGCCAAATCTCGTTCGCACTCTGTGGCCGCGATAGCAGACATTGATCGGAAACTCGCAGACGAACAGAAAAATTTCCTGAGTGCGGATGTCCTCATCGATTTCTCAGTCCCTTCGGCTGTCATCGAGCATCTATCGTTTGCATCCGGTTTGAAGAAACCTATCGTAATCGGAACCACCGGCTGGTACAGCGAAATTGAACGTGCAAGAAAGATTGTCGAAGACTCCGGGATAGCTGCCGTTATCGGTTCAAACTTCTCTATCGGCGTGAACCTGTTCATATCTGCCGTGGAGAGAGTCTCAAACCTGTTCGGTCGATATCGAGATTTCGACTGTGCAGTATTAGAGTCGCATCATAACCAGAAGGCGGATGCACCAAGCGGGACTGCAATTACGATCGGCAACGCGGTACTTCAGAATTTCCCATCAAAGAAGAAAATCAGAACGGGCATCCCCCAGGGAAAGATCGGCGAAGACGAACTCCAGGTCAACTCAATTAGAATCGGGAAAGAATTCGGAACCCATTCTGTTATTTTCGATTCAGAGTATGACCGGATCGAGTTAACTCATGTCTCAAGAGGAAGACGCGGTTTTGCTCTCGGAGCAATCATGGCAGCAGAATGGGCAGTTGGCAAGAACGGTTTTTACCAGTTCAGAGAAATTTTGGAACGACTTTAGGAGTGCGTTGCCGAACTCAAAAATCGCTCCCGCGAAATACACGAAATACGCAAAATGGTTACAAAATATTAGTGTGGTTCGCATGTTTTGTGGGTATAAGAGCTTCTAGCAACGCGCTCCGACGCCTCGGTTTTCGTACCGCGCGGACATAGACTTGAATTAAAACAAGGACATCATAATGAAACGGAAGCCCTTTAGGGGTACCGGCGTTGCCCTGGTGACGCCTTTCAAATCTGACGGTTCGGTCGACGAGCTAAGACTCAGGGAACTCGTGGAATACCAGGTCTCAAACGGCACGGAAGCCATTCTTCCGGCCGGTACGACCGGCGAGAGTGCAACCCTTTCTCACGCCGAACACCACCAGGTCATGGAGATTGTCCTCGACCAGGTTAAACACCGGGTTCCTGTGATCGTAGGGGCAGGAAGCAACTCCACGAGAGAGGCGATCTCGCTGACTGTTCACGCCAAAGCCATCGGCGCAGACGGGGTTCTGTCCGTCGCACCCTATTACAATAAGCCTACTCAGGAAGGCTTCTACCGGCACTACGCCTCAATTGCCGAAGCTGCCGATATTCCCATTGTCGTGTATAATGTTCCAGGAAGAACCGGAAGCAACATCGCTGCGGAGACTACGGTAAAAATGGCGGAGGAGATCGAGAACGTCGTGGCAGTAAAAGAGGCAAGCGGAAATGTTCAACAGATGATGGATATTCTCAGGCAGAGGCCAGACGACTTCGCAGTCTATTCCGGTGATGATCAACTTGCGTTCGCGCTGGTCGCCCTCGGAGGCGATGGAGTAATCTCCGTCATCGCGAACGAGATTCCGAAAATGTTCGGAGACATGGTCAGATATTGTCTTGCCGGAGATCTTGAAAATGCAAGGGCTATACACTTCAAGCTGTTGCCGCTCATGAACGCAAATTTCATCGAGTCCAATCCGATCCCCGTAAAGGCCGCATTATCCATGATGGGTATGATGGAAGAAGTCTACCGACTTCCTCTCGTTCCACCGTCGGAGTCCACTCGCAAGAAGTTGAAGATGATTTTATCTGAACTTGAATTGATAAAGGTGCCGGTAGTGTTATGATTTGGGAACTGCTCAAGGAGGAAATCGAAAAGTCCTACGAAACCGGGGAGATCGGCCCGCAGGTCGAGTCGTATGTAGATAGCCTGCTGGATAATCTGGACATCGGGGTTTTGCGCGCAGCCGAACCGGACGCGACGTCTTCTACGGGCTGGAGGGTGAACCAGTGGGTAAAGAAAGGGATCCTTCTGGCATTCAGAATCGGCGGACTGGTGAAAGTCGGAAGAGACGGGACAGATCGTTTCTACGACAAGCATACTCTACCCGTCAAAAATATCTCCGTCGAAGATGAGATCCGAATAGTGCCGGGTGGCACGTCAGTGCGCCGGGGAGCTTACGTATCTAAAGGTGTCGTAATCATGCCTCCATCATATGTAAATGTAGGAGCATACGTCGATGAGGACACGATGCTCGACTCTCACTCGCTCGTCGGATCTTGCGCACAGATCGGGAAGAGAGTTCACGTGAGCGCCGGGACTCAGATCGGCGGAGTGCTTGAGCCGGTCGGTGCAATGCCCGTCATAGTTGAAGATGAAGTGATGATCGGCGGCAACTGCGGAATATACGAGGGTGCTATCATCAAGCGGCGCGCCGTCGTCGGAGCAGGATGCATCTTTACCGGCTCCACACCGGTCTATGACAACGTAAACGGGACGATCCTTAGAAAGGACAAAGGGAGGGCATTGATAATCCCCGA
This sequence comes from Bacteroidota bacterium, assembly GCA_021789975.1. Classification (GTDB taxonomy): domain Bacteria; phylum Bacteroidota; class Ignavibacteria; order Kryptoniales; family JAKASW01; genus JAKASW01. Next base: position 38,889 of record JAJYIT010000006.1, on the reverse strand, counting down.
GGGGGCAGTTGTGGTACCAGGATCCCGGGCCATGTCGGGATCTTTTGCAGCGAAGAATCAGCTCTCAGTTTACACGCCGATCATCGTCAAATATCGGGATGAGAAAACTGACGCGGCCACAGTTCTTGAGGAAGCGCTGAGGTAAGCCTTCGTCAATTCTGTATCCCCCAAACCTCTCTCAGCACGTCCGAAATCTCACCTAGCGTGGCATAACTTTCAACGGCGCTCAACATCAGTGGCATAAGATTGACTCTCGAGTCTTTGCCCTCGATACCAGCAGCCCGCTTCAAATCTGCCAAACGCGCGCTGACTTGGGAGTTGTCTCGTCTCGACTTCAGGCTTTTGAGTCTTGTCGCCTGTTCGTCTCTAACTTTTGGATCGACCTGAAAAATCTTCGGGCGAACAACCTCTTCCGTTACGAATTCATTGACACCAACAACAACTTTCTCCTTAGTCTCAATACCACGCTGGTATTCGTAGGCACTCTTCGCTATCTCGCCCTGCTGATAACCGGACTCAATAGCCTTCACTGCTCCTCCCATCTGTTCGATCTTGTCGAGATATTCCCAGACGCGCGTTTCGATCTCATCTGTCAATTTCTCCACGAAGTACGCGCCCGAAAAGGGATCAATAGTGTTCGTGACACCGGATTCGTTGGCGATTATCTGCTGAGTGCGTAGAGCGAGTCTGACCGAATCTTCCGTCGGGAGTGCAAGCGCTTCGTCTCTGCTGTTCGTATGCAGCGATTGGCAACCTCCCAAAACGGCAGCAAGAGCCTGCACGGAGGTGCGAACCACGTTGTTATCGATTTGCTGAGCCGTCAGAGTCGAGCCTGCAGTCTGCACATGAAACCTCAATTTCATTGCGTCGGGATTTGTTGCGTCGAATTTATCTCTCGCAATTCTTGCCCATATGCGACGGGCCGACCTGTATTTCGCTACCTCTTCGAAAAAATCGTTATGGGCATTGAAGAAAAAAGAGAGTTGGTTTCCGAAAGTATTGAAGTCCAAACCGGCACGTTTGGCGGCACGCACATACTCAATTGCATTCGCAAATGTGAATGCAAGCTCCTGGACAGCTGTTGCCCCTGCTTCCCTTATATGGTACCCGCTTATTGAAATCGTGTTCCACTTGGGAACCGATGTCGAGCAATACTCAAATATGTCGGTGACGAGCCGCAGCGAAGGCTCTGGCGGATAAATGTGCGTACCTCGCGCAATGTATTCCTTTAATATGTCGTTCTGGACAGTCCCCGAAATCTTCTTCAGGTCTGCACCCTGCTTCTTGGCCACGGCAACATACATGGCGAGAATAATAGCAGCTGTGGCGTTGATAGTCATGGAGGTGGTTACCTTCTCAAGTTCGATCCCGTCGAACAGGCGCTCCATGTCTTCCAGCGAATCGATGGCGACTCCGACTTTGCCGACTTCACCCTCGCTTAGCGGATGATCCGAATCGTACCCCATTTGAGTCGGGAGATCAAATGCCACTGAAAGCCCGGTTATCCCCTGCCCAAGGAGGAATTTATAGCGGCGGTTCGATTCCTCTGCATTTCCGAAACCGGCATACTGTCGCATCGTCCAAAGTCTTCCACGATACATCGTGGAATACACACCACGCGTGAAAGGATATTCGCCCGGTAATCCGATCCTATCGGAATACGCCGCATCTCCACTGCCGTAAAAGGGCTCGATTGGAATCCCTGAATCGGTATGAAAATCTTTCTTGCGTTCGCCTTTCATCGGACTAGAAGCCATTCAAGATTTCAAGACATCTACAAGTGTAAAGATGAATAGACCCACGCTCAAATACGCATTCATATTGAAGAACGCAAAATCAAGCTTACTGAAATCATCCGGTTTGACCATCTTATGCTGTCGAATAAGTATCACACCTATCACCAGAAGTCCAAATGCGTAGAGATTCCCGAGCGGCAGAACAAACCTTAGAGACACTAGCAGGGCGAATGCCACAAAGTGAAGGGCAGAAGATACACCTAAAGCTCTCGCAGGTCCAAATATCTTTGGGATTGAAAAGAGGCCTGCTTCGTCATCGTAGTTAAGATCCTGGCACGCATAGATTATGTCGAACCCTGCCCCCCACGCAACGACCGTCAGGCCAAGCAACACAGGCGCGATCGAGATCGATCCCGCGATGCCGAGCCATGCACCCACAGGCGCTAGTCCCATTCCAATACCAAGAAACAAATGCGACAGCCAGGTGAATCGTTTTGTAAATGAATAAAAGAATACAACCAGAAGCGCAACCGGGGAGAGATAGAAGCATAGGGGATTAAGCTGATGAGCTGCAAGGACCAGAACAAATGAAGAAACCGCCACAAATGCGGACGCTTCCCCAATAGAAATCTTCTTCGTCGGCAGCTCCCGGTTTCTTGTTCGAGGATTCTTGGCATCGAATTTCTTGTCCGCAATTCTATTGAATCCCATCGCCGCCGATCGCGCCCCTATCATTGCTACTAATATCCAAACTAATTTGTAAGCAGTTACCTTATCGTAAAACGAGGCGAGGACCACGCTTGTTAGCGCAAACGGCATGGCAAACAACGTATGTGAAAACTTGATCATCCGTCCGAATGTGATGACACGAGAAATGATGTTCTGCATAAGCGTTGAAAAATACCGATGCAGGAGCGAAAAAACAATTGAAGCTTCAGATTGGATGAAAAGTCCCAGTCAACGACTTGAAAGCCGGTGCTGATGAGAAGAAAATCACGGAGGTGATTGCAAACATTACCGGCCAAAATATTCGTACACCTCGACAGTCCGTCGCTCACATGAAGCCTCAGGATATTTATCGAGACAATGCAGAAGATCTTTTCATAAGGTTTCATTGTATACGACTAGAGAGAAACCAGATCCAGGCAGCGATAGCTCACAACGCGTCAGACCCAGATCATTACAATATGCGAAAGGCCGGTTCAAGAGCGAAAGCAACGGTCCTGGAGATCGTTAGCCTCCAAGACCACATGTTGAGACCCATTCCAGCGATCAAATTTAAGAAACCGATCCATGACGTGAGGCTGCAGCTAAAAAGCGAATGCGGTCATCTTGGCCCCGACTGCCAAATGGGAAAAATAAGTCGGAGCCTTCGATGAAATTCTGAATGAAAAGTAGAGTGGGCTGGTTACTCTTTGTAGATGCTGATTCCACCGTTTGTCGTATGAAGATGCAGGTCACTGCCGCCGTCATTGATCTTTCCTTCAAGATGCCGGCCGCCGAAATCGCCTTCGACTGTAATCGGAAAATCCGAGTGGATGCCGCCATTCGTGGTTGATGCCTCTACGTCAGCGTTGATATCGCCCGGGCAATACACCGTTATCCCGCCGTTGGTCGTGCTAAGCTTCAGACCCTGAAAACTGTCGCCTTTCTCTAACCGTGCGACGATTCCGCCATTTGTAGTTGACCCTTCAACGATCCCTCCGACATTCTCCAAGTCTATTCGGCCGTTTGTAGTGTGTACTTCGACGCTGGCCGTTACGCCCTCCACCTTCAATGCCCCATTCGTAGACTCCAGATCCACGTGGACAGTCTTGGGGACCTTCAGCACATATTCGACATTTTGATAATGTGACCCGCCATGAAAGAGCCAGTCAAAGAAACCCATTCCCCACTCGTGAGGGTATCTGGTTTTTACTTCAAGAAAATCGGAGCCCGATCTGATCTCAACTCGCAAGCGGCTGAAATACTCCTTCGCCTCATCACTGCCGTCTGCGCGCACCGTCTTGGTTATTTCGAGCGAGACCTGGTTACCGCCCCACGATTCTACCTTTATCGAACCGTTGACATTTTCCACTGAGATCTTTCCATCTGCAGCGATGTTGAAATATTTTGTCTCGGTCCTGGAAAACTTCTCCGCGAATGCGCTTGATACAAAGAGAAGCGCACACAGGGTTAAACTGAAGAAATATCGTATCATACTGTCCTCCCTGTCCTTTAGTTTTTCAAGAAATTAACACATTTACCTACGGCGGTAGAATGATAAAGGTTTCAATAACGGAAGGCACGGCAGTAGTTTGATGAATATGCCGTAGGTACCCACGTCCCTATTGCCATTTGAGCTGACGAGTGGCAAATTTTGCTTACTCAATTGAAGAGTCGTGCATCTCCAAACAAAACAACGAAGGGAAAAATGAAAAGATTATTCGTCTATTCAATCGGGCTTTCTCTCTTCACGATATGTTCGGTGACCGCCTATTCCCAGGGCTATGATACGGCAGTCGCGAAGATCATCTACGAGGGAATGAACCAGTCACAAGCCATGGAGACATTGAGCTATCTCTCCAACGTCATTGGGCCGAGACTTATCGGTTCGGCCGGATACAATAGGGCTGTCAGGTGGGCAATGCTCAAGATGGATTCTCTCGGGATGGAGAATGTTCACGTCGAAGGATGGGGGCCCTTGGGGCAAGGCTGGGAGTTGAAGACCTACAGCGCCGAGTTGATTGAGCCGCAAAACTTTCCGCTCGACTCCTACCCGGAAGCGTGGTCCCCCAGCCTGAGAGGTGTTAAGACATCTGGTATCATCTATCTCAACGTTGACAGCATCCAGGACCTAGGCGCCTACGCGGGAAAGTTGAAAGGAAAGTTCGTGCTCTTCAGCGAGCCGCGGAAGATGCCTGCGAGATTCACCCCCCTTGCAACCCGGCTTCCAGATTCCACACTTCTGAAACTATCAAATGCCCCGGCGCCTTCTCCTATCGAATATCATTTCAACCCGGAGGCTATAGCTCGGATCCGGCTTGATTCTGCAAAATTGGAGTTTTGTTTTGAAGAAGGAGCACTTGCAATTCTCCATGCATCCCACGGCGAGTATGGTAACGTATTCGTCTCAGGGGCTTCCGTCCCGATAGATGTGGATACTCCATTTGTGTATTGGAAAGGGCCCTGGGACGCCACAGCGCCTGCTTTCCTTCCGCAGATTTCGGTATCAGCAGAACAGTACAACAGGATCCTCGCGCTCGTTCAAGCAGGCATGGATCCACAACTTCGAATGGAACTGACTGCGGAATTCACACCGCCGGATTCAGGATGGAATGTCATTGGCGAGATCCCCGGCACTGACCTCAAAGATGAGGTAGTGATGATCGGGGCACACCTCGATTCATGGCACGGCGGAACCGGAGCGACAGATGATGGGACAGGGGTGACTGCCTGTTTGGAAGCGGTAAGGATACTGAAGGCACTCGGTCTTCACTCCCGCCGCACCATCAGGGTTGCACTTTGGGACGGTGAAGAAGAGGGCCTTCTGGGATCGCGTGCGTATGTCGAAAGGCATTTCGGGCACCGCGAAGGAAGTTGGATATCATCGTCCGGGAAACCCACGCTCAAGCCGGAAGCGGAAACATTCTCGGTCTATTTCAATGAGGACAACGGAGCTGGAAAATTTCGAGGTATTTATCTTCAGGGAAACGAAGAAGCAAGACCCATTTTCCGAAAATGGCTGGAGCCATTCGCAGCAATGGGAGCCTCGACCATTTCATCATCGAACACAGGCGGGACCGACCATCTTTCATTTGATATGGTTGACCTACCGGCGTTCCAGTTTATACAGGACTGGCTTGACTACGGATCAATAACTCATCATTCAATCATGGATGTCTACGAGAGAGTTCCCGAAGAGGATCTAAAGCAGGGAGCTACAATACTTGCGGCGTTCGCCTACAGAGCAGCGATGATGAATGAGAGGTTTCCACGTAAGGAGTCAACGCACAAGTCTGAATGAAGGCGGATGAACGGTCGAATAAAAAGAGGGCAGGGATTTCTTCCATGCCCTCTTTTACAGACAAAATTTCGGTTGTGGTCTACACGAAAAGCGGAGCGAGAACCAGCGTTATGGTCGCCAGGAGTTTTATCAGCACGTGAAGTGACGGACCTGCTGTATCCTTGAAAGGATCGCCAACGGTGTCTCCAACGACTCCCGCCTTGTGGGCTTCACTTCCTTTGCCACCATACATCCCCGTTTCAATGAACTTCTTGGCGTTGTCCCACGCGCCGCCGCCGTTGTTAAGAAAGTTTGCCATCAAAATGCCGGCGATGGTTCCGACCATCAAAAATGCAGCGACAGTTTCAGCACCTATGTTGAGCCAACGGAAGATAATCCCGACCGCTATCGGCGTGCATACAACAAGAAGGCCCGGCCCAATCATGTTTTTCAAAGCACCTCGTGTCACTATGTCCACTGTCCTGCCATAATCAGGCTCATCCGTCCCTTTCAGAATCCCGGGTTTCTCTTTGAATTGAGCACGCACGTCGTTGATTACAAAGTACGCAGCCCTCCCGACCGCCTTGATAGCGAGAGCACTGAATAGAAAGACGAGGGCCGCACCAAAGAGCGCTCCGACAAATACCTGTGGATTTGCCAGGTTGACCGACAACATCGGAGCCATTCCTTTCTCTTTCAAAAGAACATTGACATCATCGATGTATGCTGAGAATAGAAGAAAAGCGGCGAGTGCAGCTGAGCCGATCGCATAACCCTTGGTCAGAGCCTTCGTCGTATTTCCGATTGCGTCGAGTCGATCAGTTTTCTTCCTGACGTTCTCGGGCTGACCACTCATCTCGACAATTCCGCCGGCATTATCTGTGATGGGCCCAAAAGTGTCCATGGCGAGCACATACGCCGCCGGACCCAGCATTCCCATAGTTGCTACTGCAGTTCCGAAAAGTCCAGCATTTGGAATCCCTGTGGTAATTCCTAAATAATAGGAAGCGACTATTGCGATTCCAATAACAATTGTCGGCAAGTAAGTTGACTCGAGGCCCACAGCGAATCCGGTGATGATATTAGTGGCCGGACCGGTCTGAGACGCTTCTGCTATTGATTTGACAGGTCTGTACTTATACTCCGTGTAGTACTGCGTGATGTACACAAAGGCAATACTCGCTACTATTCCGACGACGCCGGCAAAGAAGAAGTTTACCCATGCGTCAGGAACCTTGTCGCTTCCAAGCAACCATTTTGTGCCAATAAAGAACCCTACCACAACGAGCAAGGAGGTAATAAAGTAACCCCTATTAAGAGCCTTCATAGGATCAACGTCTTCGCGGGTGCGGACGACCATCACTCCGACGATCGAGGCGATCAGGCCGAATGCGCGAACCACAAGGGGAAACATGATTCCCTGGACTCCGAAGTAGGGAAACAAAGCGACGCCTAGAATCATCGCACCTATGTTCTCCGCCGCAGTGGATTCGAAAAGATCAGCGCCACGACCCGCGCAGTCACCGACATTATCTCCAACTAAGTCTGCAATCACTGCAGGATTTCGCGGATCATCTTCAGGTATTCCCGCTTCTACCTTGCCGACAAGGTCGGCTCCCACGTCAGCGGCCTTGGTGTAAATTCCGCCACCAAGCTGTGCAAACAACGCAACGAAGGACGCACCAAATCCGAATCCAACAATCATATATGGAATCTTTACGATGGGCAGTCCGAATGCTTCTGTTATTCCGAATAGGCCGCCGACTCCGAGTAGACTCATCGCAACCACAAACAAACCTGACACCGCTCCACCGCGAATCGATGTCTGTAGCGCACCGTTTAGAGACGTCAGCGAGGCGTTTGCAGTTCGAGAGTTCGCTCTAACGGACACGAACATTCCGATATAACCAGCAACACCCGAGCAAAGCGCACCAAAGATGAATGATAGAGCGGTATAAGCCGCAAGCTGTGTTGGACCAACCGGATCGGTAGGCATCGGCTTGCGCACGAAAGCATATAGCAGAAAGATTATGGCTGCGAGAAGCACGCTAAGGATAGAAATGGTTGAGTATTGCCTCCTTAAAAAAGCCTCAGCGCCTTTTTGAATAGCATCGCCAATCTTCCGCATTTCCGGCGTTCCACGATCCTGTTTTAGAACTTGAACAGCGAGGTACACCGCGAACAAGAGTGAAAGCACGCTAATTGTGAGTATCAGTGCCAGTTCCACAGTTGTTTCTCCTTCCTAGAATTGTGAATTGTCGAACGAGGTTATTCTACGTACCAATACTGAAATCTGAGAATGCATACCCGCCGGAGACCAACTTGCCGGATGCCCGGCAACCAGCCCACGACAAAATCACGAAAAATTGAAAGCCAGCACCATAAGAAGGATAGGAAGGTTGGGTCATTGGCACCCGAGGGCTTTCTGGAGCTGCAGCATTGGGCTGTTTTTCGGGTCAGTCCTCAGAATAACCTTAATCTCTTTACACGCTTGGTCGATCTTACCAAGAAATGCGTAGTCCTCTGCAAGGAATATATGCGTCTTGATATCATTCTTATCGTACTTGAGAGCCTTCATAAGATATTGAAATGAATCATTAAACTCATTCTTAGCCTGATCCGGACTGTTCTTTCGAAGTTTGATGCCATCCATCATGTGGGAATAACCCAGGTACCTGTTTGCCTCGTTGAGATCGCCGGAATGATCCGCGCCGGTTGTAGTATCACGCTCACCGAGATTCATCACCTGTTGGTATGCACTCGCGGCCTGAGGCATCGAGTCTGCCGCAGCATAAGCAAGTGCAAGCCATCGCCATGCAAGGTACATATCAGGTTTCTGCAGTGTTACGTTCCTGAGCGCTGCAATCGCATCCGCATAGTTTAGACTGGCAACATAACACAACCCCATGTTCAGAGCCGCTGCATAGTCCGTTGGAACGGCCGCTATATACTTCTTGAAGTAGAAAATTGCCTGATCGTATTTCTTCATCGAAAACAGCAGCCCGGCCAGTTGATTCTCGATTACATGGAGTGATGTATCTGTAGTAACTGCATGAGTCCAGGCTTTTACGGTGGCGGCAGTGTCGCCGGTGAGGTTTGCTGCCAGACCGAATCTCACAAGATCTTTGACGTCAAGAGAATCCGGTGGAATAGTCTTGAAAATATTGTACGACTCAGCAGGTTGTTTTGCAAAATAATAGGCAGACGCAAGTTGTTTCTCCGCGCCCAAGGAGTTCGGATATTTGGCTATGTATTCCTTGTAGTACTTCACTGCAACATCATACTTACCGGCATTAAGAGCAGATTCTCCGATTTGAAGAACCGTCTTGTAATCGTCCGGCACCAGTTTATGGTACTTCTCCAAAAATGGCAAGGCTTCGTCGTAAAGCTTGTTCGCGTAAAGTAGTTCACCAGCCTGGTATTGCCCTTCCGAGTTGTTTGGTGCCATTCGTGATACATCTGCAAATTGATCGTATGCTTCCTTGCCCTTCCCGGTCTTCATATAGGTATTGGCAAGTTTAAGCCTAATCTCTATGTTCGTAGAGTCCAATGCAAGGGCATCTTTGTAGTTTGTAATCGCTGCGTCGTAGATATTCTGTTTGGCATATACGTCTCCGATCCCCGCGAGTGCCTGTGCGCTGTTTTCATCCATATCCCTCGCTTTATAGAAAGCTTGATTCGCATTGTCCAGCGAGTCCGTATGCAGATAAGCATCGCCGAGTGCAAGGACGTATTTTATGCTCTTGGAGTCGTAATTGATCGCCAGATTAAAGTCGTCTATCGCATCGGCGTATTTCTTCTGCTTCACGCTGATTACTCCGAGTCCATAGTAGGCCGGTGCTGTCTCCTTCTCAATATTAACTGTCCTTTGGTAGAAGAATGCAGCGGAATCTAGATTCCCGACGCAACGGTACGCATCGCCAAGAGCCAGGTTGACTTTCTCTGATTTTGGGTCTTCCTTGAAGGCGCGCAACAGATACGGCAGTGACCCGGCACAATCTTTCTTGCCAAGAAGAGCCATGCCCATGGACAACTGATTCTGAGCATGGGCGGTTAAAGAAATTGAGAAAAGAAGGAGGATGGTAGCGAAGATAAGATTTTTCTTCATAGCGGTTGATCGTTTAATTGAACATAGCGAATTGGCATAGTGGCGGGGACCAGCCCGTTGTTGACAATGGTTTGCTGCCCTGGAACGCTTGCGACGTAACTAAGGAAGCCTGCCCCCAAACCGAGGTTAAAATCTCGGGTCATGAAATAAATGGGTCTTGTAAGAGGATAATAATGACGCCCTATATGTGCTTGGTACGGGTAGTAGAAACTCCCAAAAGTGTTCGGATCGATGTATCTAATATTGTTCGAGTCCACCTCTGCTATTTGAATATCCTTCGGCGGAACGACACCGGCGGACAGAGAATCCTTCCCGTTAGCAAACCAGTCCGTACTCACCAACCCGATACTGTTTTCGTTCTGTGCCACAAAGGAATATACGCTTGCCATAGTGGTACACGGATAAGCTTCACCGAAGTTCTGGTTCCCAAGCACCCGGTTCTTGAAAAATTCTAGTGTTCCCGAGTTCGGGCTCTCCAGCGCCGGGATTATCTTTCCGTAGAAGTTCCTCTCGAGTTGATGCCACGAATTGAATTTCCCCGCGAATATATTGCGGAGCTGAGCGGTGGTCAATTTCGAAATAGGATTCTTCGCATTGACGATGACGACCACTCCGTCCAGCGCGACTCGAAGCGAATCGACCCTTATCTTATACTTCTTCATCGCAGCCACTTCATCCTTATCGAATGGAAGCGATGCAACACCAAGAGTCGTCTCACCATTGAAAAGCTTTTCCATCGCTACGCGGGTCGGCACCGGAACAACTTTTATGTGAGCCTTATTGTAAAGGAGCATGAACTGACCTGCAAGTTTCGTGACAACCATCGAAACCGACTCTGCACAATAAACCGTCAGATTACCGGCGGTTGGCGAAGGTGCGGGTGCACGCTTCCTGGGGCTGCAAGAAGACGAAATCAAGGCAAGTCCCAACGCGATGACGGCGATACCTTTACTCATTGTCAAGCTGCCTTGATTTCGTGTAAGTGATCACGCTCCTGTAAATCCCCCAGAGCATCAGAACGATACCGAACATAATTCTGAACTGCGTTGGGACGTAAGATGGCAGAAACATTCCAAAAATAACAAAAAGTCCGCCGAGAAAAAAGACGGCGGACACTAAATATGACAGATACGTGAGTACCTTGCCGGCGTCCACGATCGCGGCAGGCTATTGCTTTGTGAGTTTGAACGTGAACGGGATAACAACCCACACAGCAACGGGACCCTTGTTCATAATCGCAGGAGTGAATCGATACTGCATAGCTGCATCGACCGCAGGCTGGTCAAATATCTGCGCGTCGCTTTTCATGACAATCGCCTTATGAGGCTTGCCATCTTTGTCGACCCAGATCTTCACCCAGACTCTTCCTTCAATCCCGGCTCTCTGAGCAAGCTCAGGATATTTCGGAACAACCTGCTTAATTATTTGAGGTTCCTTTTCGACCGGGACAAAATCCGGAGGTGGTTGGTCCTCAGCGGGTACTTTGAAATTCCCCATAGCGACCCCGACTGAATCACCGCCACCGTTACCTTGAGTAACAGGACCGGCGATCTTACTCAGCTCCTGCTGGGTAGCGATAGTCTGCTCGGGAGATACCTGCGCATCAGGAACCGGAACAGGGACACCGACGTTCGGTTTTGCCATCGGAGTCGAGACCGCGATTTGCGGAAGTGCCTGCTGATTGGTAATTGACGGAGGAGGGCCCAGTTCGCTGTATTTCAGCATCACAACCGGAGCGTTGCTCTCATCGTTCCGGTTAAGATAAACCGACCCCCAGTAAGCTCCGACGCCTGCAAAATGAAGCGCCACCGCAATGGCCAATCCAACTCCCGTGTACTTCTTCGCGAGCCTCTTCAACAGCGGTGCTCCGTACTCGCCGGGCGCCGCCGTCACTGCTCTCTCATCTTTCTTCTTCTTTGCCATTTCAGATCAACCTCCTTTCCATTTATGCACCTACCTTTGCAAGGACTTGCTGATCCTGAGGAGTCATCGGCGCTAAGCTGAAACGCGTTACGTTATTGACATTTAACGCGTCCAGTATGTTGATCATGTCCTGGTATTTTGCTTTCGGGTCAACTTTTATCAGCGTTATGAGTCTAGAATTCGCTTTGTTTTGATTCACTATCAAATTCTTGAAGTCCTTCCATGCCACCTTTTGGGGTGGTTGAGTATTTCCCACGTGCCAATAGATTGAACCGTCTGCTGCCACCAATATAGTCATCAAGTTTGACTCTGCCACTTCAACTTTTGTGTCGTTGGGAGGCAGGTTTATTTCCATTGCCTGAGGGCGAGAATAGGTAGTTGTCAGCATAAAAAAAGTCAGAAGAAGAAACGCGACGTCCACCATCGGCGTCATGTCGATGCGGATACCAAGCCTTCTTTTTTTCTTATGCTTTCCCTTTTTCTTCCCGCGGGGCTCAGCAACTTGAACATCAGCCATTATTAACTCTCCTTTCCACTTCGGAGTTCTGTCTGAAGATCAAACCTCGTAACATTGGCCTTCAGAAGATCGTTCATCACGTTCATTATGGGCCCGTAAGCCGCATCCTTGTCAGCCTTTATCACGGTAATGAGTCGAATGTTCTCGATACGTGCCTGGACAACAAGCTGAGCCAGATCCTTTTCCTGAACCGGGACTGCGGGTGCCAGCCAGACAGGCACCATCTTCCCATCTATCGGAACTCCATTCGGGTACAACTGTTCAAATACTGCCTTCATAATCTGTTGCTGGTCGACTCCTACGAGGATTTGTCCTGCCTTGTCTATGCTTATGGTGAGCACGCCGCTTTCGGGAAGCTTCGGCCCTTTATCGGAAGCTGGCAGGCTTATCTGGACAGCAGACGGCGGCTTGAACTGGGTCGTCATCATGAAGAAGGTAAGAAGCAGCATTGCTACGTCCACCATGGGAGTCATATCGATCCTTATCGGCAGACGCCTCTTCTTAATTTTTGGCATTTGCTACGCTCCTTAAAGGCGGTTATTTATTGTCGAACTGGCGCGAGTTGAGGATCGCGATAATACTGGCGGTAGCCTCGTCGATCATATACGTGAAACCGTCCACTTTATTAACAAAGAAATTGTAAGCGACGATTCCCGTAATCGCGGCGATCAATCCGCCCGCAGTATTGATAAGTGCTTCAGAGATTCCGATTGAAAGCTGAATAGCATCGGGAGCTCCGGCATGAGCCATAGCCTGGAATGCGCGAATCATACCGATAACCGTACCGAGCAAACCGACCATTGTGGCAATTGATGAAATCGTCGACAGGACTATAAGGTTCTTTTCAAGGAGCGGCGTCTCAAGCATTGTGGCTTCCTCAATCGCGCGCTGGACTTCGGCCATATACTTTTCAGCTGCAACATGACTATCCTTCAGAACTTCCTGGTAACGCTCGAGTCCGTTCCGAATAACGTTTGCCATCGAACCCTTTTGTTTATTGCATATCTCGACTGCTGCATTTATGTCACCGTTGTTAAGATTGTCTTCTACATCTTTGAGGAACTTGGTCAAAGAGCCTTTCCCTTGAGCTTTTTGGAGCGAGAAGATACGCTCGAAGACGTATGTGAACACCATTATAGACAACATCATCAACAACACGACTAGCGGTCCACCTCTGGTGATGAAATCCGGGAGCAGGTTCAGATAGACATAAAGGGAAACAGCGAATGCAACGATTATGAGGATCGTCGCGAATAAGCCTTGTTTCATTTTGAATGAGCCTCCTTTTGAGGTTTTATTTGGTTAATTGAACAAGCCGACTTCCTCCGTAGAAGAGCGTCGGGGTAACATTAAGAAAACCGGAGTAGCACAATTACTACTTCTGTAGCTTTGAAAAACTCGCCACTGCATCGAGCTGAGTGTCGCGTACATCGAAGACCATTGTAAGTTTTGTTATGACAAAAATGTTCTTGATGTTCTTGTTGAGATTAGCCAACTTCACCTCGCCGCCGTTTTTTGCGTAATGGGTGTGAGCCCAGATAAGAACGCCGATCGCGGTGCTGTTGAGGTAAGTGGTCTTGCCGAGATCGATCACCAATTTTCTGTTTCCCTCGGTGTATAGTCTCGTAATCTCAGAGCGAAGTTCGTCGGTCTCATCACCGCCGATCAGCTCACCCTTCGGTTCGGCAACCGTCACTTCACCGTCTGCAAGTTTCGATACCTTCAATGCCATTTTGCCCTCATTTTAGTTTGATCAAAAGGACCCTTTTCGGGGAGTTCCTGGATAGTGTCCGAAATATCGTATATGCTGAAAGGTTTTTCAACGAACGCGCCAACGAAGGCTGAAAGTGTCCTCCCTTGTTCCTCCCTTTCGGAAATACCGACCGCCATCATCTGGAGATCCGGCTTGAGGCCCGCAACGGTTACAACAAAGTCGTTCAACACTTTCTCTGGCATTTCTCCATCAACAATCAAAAGATCAACGTGCGTTTCGAGAAGTCTTTCTAGAGTCGTGCCCAAATTGCCGTAACACTCGACGCGGTAACCGGTCTTTACAAGGTAATCCTGAATTAGCCTAGCCAACCTCAAGTCTTGCGCCGCAATAAGAACGCTCTGGATATTTTGTGAAGCGCGCACGCCATACTACTAACAATTGCGATGCCGAGAAATACACACGACGTTCGCCCCGGAAATTCACGAAATCATCAGAAAAAAGGAACTTTCCAGCAATGCAAACTTGTTACAGACTATTTTCAGAGTGCAAATTGCAAGGAAAAAGTTAACATTGCAAGCCTGAATTTACCGACCTGGACACGCATAACTTTTTTCACAGATCCACCTGATGCATTGAGTTTGACTTTAGCACCACCTGTCCTTAGATTACTGGGAGTCAACAAGGGAGGAAGGCATGATAACCCACGATGAAGTGAATCAGTTGGTTAACTATACAGCCCGGGAAGGAATAGCGATTTCCTTCTTCCTCAATACTGACGGAAGCGAACGCAGCAAGAACATCTGGGACATAGAGACTAAAGACCTCGTCAAGAACGCACGCCGCGAGGTCCTCAAGCTCGACACCAATCGAAGATATATTGAAGCTGCAGATGAAAACCTGAAGCACATCCAGAAGTTTATCAGTTCGGAGAGCCTGCCTCCAAAATTTAAGTCGATCGCAATTTTCTCTAACCCGGTGGAGAACTTCTACCAGATTTACCGCCTGCCCGTACCGATCAAGTCTAAAATCATCCTCGATGCAAATTTCTACCTTCGTCCACTCCTGTCGTTATTGGAAGAACGGCATCGAATCGGCGTTATCCTTGTCGACTCCAGACATGCGAGACTTTTCGAGTTATATTTGGGCGAATTGGTAGAGCACAACGATTTCTTTGCAAAGACAAAATCGCCGCGAAAACCTCTGATGGAGACATTTATGAAACGCGAGAAGAGGTTGATGCAGCGAAGAGAAGAAGACATAAGATTCCATCTCTCGTCTGTAGCAGATCAACTGAAGTTGCATTACAGACTCGGGCATTTCGATAAACTCATAATCGGCGCGCGGAAGCCCCTGGGCGATCACCTTGCCAGACTCCTGAACAGGAAGGTGCACGATAACCTGCTCGGGGTAACCGAAATCGACATACACGCTCCCGAGGCCGAAGTCCTTGCAGTTGCGTTGAGAAAGGAAAAGGAATTTGAGTCCGAAGAAGAAAGAAGACTCCTAAGAAAAATCAGCGACGAGATCGAGAAGGACGGTTATGCAATCAAGGGGATCAAGAATGTTACCGAATCTTTGAATAACTTCAACGTGCAGACCCTGGCAATAGCCGATGATTTTTCCCGCGAAGGCCTGGCCTGCCAGCAATGCGGGATGCCGCATTACGAAGGTAAGACATGTGTTTGCTGCGGTGAACAGTTGGTTCAGGTATCGGACATAGTTTATGATTTAGCTGAGGAAGCCGCTCGTCAGGGTGCAGTTGTCCGCCATATTCACAGCGATCCTCTCATAAAGTCACTGGAAAATGTGGCTTCCATCATTAAATTTAGGAAAGGCGAGCTTGTCCGGACTGAAGAAGCTGTCGAAACGGAAGCCTGACCGCTTTTACAGTCAAGCATAACAGCGTACAAGCACCAACTTCGGCGGTAAGGTATTCTGACAACCGTCGAATTTGATTATCGGGATAAAGGTAGGACCTTTCCGGCTGATTCCGTAAGAAGTTAGTGCTTTTTTTTGACTGAGTACCATGGAAGTCAGTTGCGGACCTGTTCTCATCAAACAACAAATGCCTTGTGCAGAACCTACGTCGAGATAATAGAACACGAGCAATGAAACCGCGAAAGAGAAAAGTCTTTAGTCGTGCCATCGAGCGCTAACGACGTCAGGAAAGAACTGGCAAAGATATTTAAGACGGAGTTCGGCAAGTCAGCCGACGTCGTTGCAAGTGCTCCCGGCCGAGTGAACCTGATTGGCGAGCACTCGGATTACAACGACGGGCTCGTACTTTCAATGGCGATAGACCGAAGGACCTACACTGCCGCCGGACGACGGGGTGGAGACCTCTTCATAGCTTTCTCAAATGAGCTCGGGAAAAAGACTTCGTTCGAAGTGATTGCAGGGAGATTTGAACACTCGAACTTCTGGGTAAACTACATAAAGGGAGTGTGTGCTCTTCTTGGGGAAGCAAAGCCAATCGAGGGTACCAATTTCGCGATCTCCAGCACCGTGCCCCGGGGAAGCGGTCTCAGCTCTTCAGCCGCATATGTGGTCTCCATCATTGAAGCAGTATCAAGCCTATATGATATCAAGCTGAAAGATATTGAAGTCCCTGTCCTTGCTCGGAGAATCGAGAATGAATTCGTTGGAGTTCAATCCGGGATCGTCGATCCGTTTGTGGCAAAATTCGCGAAAGAACAAAACGCACTCTTGATCGACACGCGTTCGCTTGACTTTCAGCATGTTCCGATCTCCGAAGATTGTTCTATACTTGTTTGTGTTACGGGAGTTAAACGGGCACTCGCCACGACTGAATACAACAAAAGAAGACAACAATGCCATCAGGCACTGACTACAATTTCAGAGAAGCTGGGAAAGAAACTTCATACACTTCGCGATGTAAGCATCGAAGATCTTAGAAGTGTCAAGGGATCTGTTGACGAAACGCTCTATGCCAGAGCCCACCATATAGTAACCGAAAACGAGCGAGCCGTTCGAACGGTTTCAGCGCTAAGGAAGAACGACATGAGCATGGTCGGAAAACTGATGCTGGAGTCGCACATGAGCCTCCGAACACACTTTGAGGTGAGCTCTCCGGAACTTGATGCGTTTGTCGAGATCGCCGAGCAATTGGATGGGGTATATGGAGCTAGAATGACAGGGGCAGGCTTCGGGGGAAGTGCTATTTGCCTCGTCGATTCGGCATACGAGGAGGAACTCTCCAACCAGATCGCTCAGAGATACAAGATGGTGGGTTTTGAAAACGGGATGGTGTTCCTCGCCCGAAGCGGCATGGGATCCCACGTCGAGAGAAGCTGACACTCTTTCTGCTCACTGCTCTCCCCTCCCCTTGAACTTTAGCGCTGCCGAGTTGATGCAATAGCGCAACCCGGTCGGTTCCGGACCATCTTCGAAGACATGACCGAGGTGTGCGCCACAGTTGTGACAGGTCACCTCTACCCTAACCATTCCGAAAGTTCGATCGACATTAGTCTCCAGATTCGCTTCGGAGACAGGTTCATAGAAGCTCGGCCATCCTGATCCGGAATCAAACTTGGCATTTGAGTCGAAAAGATCATCTCCGCAGCAAACACACTTATATGTACCCTGATCATGTAGATTCCAGTATCTGCCAGTGAACGCCGGCTCGGTGCCGTTTTCGCGTGTGACGCGATACTCTTCCGGAGTCAAACATTCTTTCCAGTAGTCTTCTTTCGTTTTTATCTTGCGGTCCAAGCTTCTCTTCTCCCTTCTGATGACGACAGAGTTAGGTTGCAAGTATTTATCTCTTCCATCCAACAACTCTCAACAACTACTGAATTCAGCGGTTCCCGCGACCAAAAGGGGTTCTGGAACCAGACTTAAATATCCAGTGCCCAGTTTCTACGAAAATGTAGGTTCGGTAGATTATTTCAGGTGAATTAAGCCGGGGGAGCACCTGGCGTGGGAAACGCGACCGCCTCATCTTAAAGCGGACACGACAATGAAATGCGTATCGAAGCGAGTATTTTGGCTGACCCACTGCTCTTCGGATTTGGCCCAATGCACGAATGCTCGCCATAGTATTTCCTCGTAGACGCAAGAGATTGTTCAGCCTGCTTCTTCACATCCGAAACAGGAATTTTTTTTCCTTCAACACTCTGCCATCTTCGTCGTGACCACAAAGCCCTGACATTTCAAACGCAAATCCATGATATATGCGATCGACAACTCAAACTGGACTCTGCCAAAGTCCGCCCAGCTTCCAAGACCACCTCTTCTCGAAGAAGCAGGAACTTTACTTTGACGTTGTTAGTTATCTAACGATTATGAAGCTGACAAAGTTGGGAATCTTACGCGCACCATCACCTGTTCCGATCACAGTTCTCTTCTTTGTGACGAGTTTTGGCATGGCGCACGCAGCAGTCCCGAAACCAGCATCGATTGGTTTTGTTCTCGGTGATCCATCCGGAATATCGATGTCTTATCCGCTAGGCCAGACAAGGGCACTTGAACTCGGATTCGGGCCGGACTATTTCGGCTCACCTCTGCTCCAACTTGGTTATGTTTGGCAATTCGACGCGTTTGAATCCAGAGTAGTTCACGAATACGTCGGTCCCGGAGTTGCGATCGCCTTCGCAAGGGGAATAAACACCTTTTATACACGTGAGATGCAGAAGGAAAGTTTCGCTGCAAACGAAGACAACAGCTTCGGCGTGGGAGGAACCGCAGTATTGGGAATGTTAATTACCCCGATAAGATCCCCGCTTGAATTCTTTGTGGAATCGGGGCCACTATTGCCCTTTAACCGGATCTTCGATCTTGATATAAACGGAGCAATAGGTCTCAGATACAGATTGTGATCTTCCCGAGCTCGCCGGTTAGATTTGCGAGACTCAGATTACAACCAACCGACTCGCAATCGATGAACTCTATTGCAATAATATCCGCGGTCGAAAAGTCGCAACGCCCGAGATGAGATCGTTCTCACTCCCCTCTCATCGGAGTGTTTGCCCTGCAATCAATCCTTTCGTATATCTCATTTTCAATAAGGGGTCGTCCCATCGAAGCCTCTTCTTTTGTCAATCATTGGTGAATACTTGCGGTCAAGATCTTCGGCGAAGAGGACACTGGTAAAACTCTCCCTATTGCTGTCCAACGGACCACATCGGGTAAGCCAGCTTGCATCTGATCCTGTCACGACAACCGTATCAGGCTTGCTCTTCAGACTGCACAATCTCTATGTTACTAGTGCTTTGAAGGGATGCCGGACGTTACCCAGCGATCACTAACACAAAGGGAGCCATTCACATTTTCTCAGCAAACACCATCCGCTCGACTTGCGTCGAGGCCAGCTTTCTGCCTGAGGGCTTTAGATATTCTCCAGCTAATTCGTCGCACCCTCTATCTTCAAGCAACCGCCAACCATATTTCCTGAGAAAACCCGGTAGTTCATCTGGTTCAAAGGCATAATGCCAAATGCCACCCGAAACAAATCTCTTGTAGCCGCTTTTCCAACCGTAAGTAGAACGACCGATTAGAAAATCTCTCCGGACATAGCTAAACACAAGTCGACTGCAGACCGCAACCTCGCCAAGGAAACTGAAAATCTTTTCAATTCCCTGTTCCGTCAGATACTGAGTCACCGCCTCCATGATGAAGAATCCGCGCCAGTTTGTCGAATATCTGTGGGCTTCAAGTGTCACGGCTATGTCCTCCTGGTCGAAATCGATCGAGACAAGGTTGACATTCGATGGAATCCCCCCAAGCACCTCTTGAAGACGAATCCGTTTTGCCGCAATGTTATCGGGCTGGTCTAGCTCCCATGCTGGTATATTGGAAACTGCCTGCAACCGGAAGAGCCTGGTGTCAAAGCCGGCGCCCAGATTCACAATGGCATCCGTTCTATCGTGAGATGCCGCGAGTCTATCATCGATATACTTCTTTCTGCAAAGAAGTCCCCCCAAAATACCCGGTTGACTCTTCTCGCTAAGATTCATGATCCAGTTCCTCATCCACAAAGGCCTCAGGAATTGGACGAAAGCCTTGGAGCCAGATGGCAACATTCCGTAAGCCAGATCATCATCGATGACCCGTTCTTCTACCGGGTAAAACTGTTCCACCGCTACAAGCGCCATGGGACCAATAGCTGTTTTGGCTGCTTCTCTTGCCATCCCTTCCTCTTCGTGCTTGCTAATTCGCCGGCGATTACACCAGAGGTCGGTGAAAGAAAAGGAACAAGTATAAACCGGACTGATGTTTCATGACAGTCTCCAATCCTGAGCATGAAATCTTCCGTGACCTGAGCGAACATGATACGATGAGGTTCCGTTGCACTGGCAACCTTGGCAGGCAATCACAGTTCGACCATCCTTAGGACCTCACCGAAATCTCCTGGCAACTCTGAGTCGAAATGCATATGTTCTTTTGTCGCGGGGTGTATGAAACCCAGGGTCTTTGCATGGAGAGCCTGTCGCGTAATCAGTCTGAGTAAATCCGAAATGTGGTGTTTGAATTTCGGAGTAGTCTCGCCGTAAATTATTCGCCTCCCGTGGTACGTGGGATCGCCGAAGACCGGATGACCTATGTGTGACAGATGTACCCTGATTTGGTGTGTTCGCCCCGTTCGCAGATGAAGTCGGACAAGCGAGAGAAACTTGAATTCCTTCAACACTTCATACTCCGTCGCAGCGAATTTCCCGTCCTCGACCACTGCGAATTTCTTTCTGTCGCTTTTGCTCCTTCCAATCTCAGCTTCGATCATTCCGCTTTTGGTCGAAAATTTTCCCCAGACCAATGCCCAATATTCCCTTTCGATAGTCCTGTCGGCAAACTGTCTCGCCAGCGAGGCATGCGTGGCGTCATCTTTCGCCGCAACAATGAGTCCACTGGTATCCTTATCGAGTCTGTGAACTATGCCGGGTCTGACGGATGCATCATTCAGCGATGACAGGCGGTTGCAATGAAAGAGAAGGGCGTTGGCGAGAGTGCCTGTCCAGTTGCCATGTCCCGGATGAGTCACCATGCCGGACGGCTTGTTGACCACTATCAGGTATTTATCTTCATAGACAATGTCGAGTGGTATGTTCTCGGGAATTGCTATTGTTGCGGGCGCGGAAGTGGGTATGTTTACGATTATTCTGTCGAGGGGCATAACGCCGTAGCTTGCACGCACTAGTCTATCATTGACCAGCACTCTTTCCTCTTGTATGTATCTCTGTACCCTGGCACGGCTCGCTCCCTCAAGCTGCGCCGTTAGATACTTGTCGAGTCGCTCCTTCTTCTGACCTGGAGCCACAGTAAGCTCAACTTTACGAATTGTTCGTGTCACGGCCCTGATATTTTATCCGCAGAGAGGCGTTAACGTGCTTTCCAGCAGGCAGTGGCAGAGGACTAACGGTCACGCGAAACTGCTTCGCGTCGTTGCGCCTTTGCAGTGAACGGCTCTGCCTTTATTTCCGAGACTCGCTCCCGTGCTCCCCGCGCGAATCTATTATACCTGATTCCTGAATTGGATCATTTTGCCCATCCGTGCCTGGGTCCGGCGTGCCAGCTATTACCGGCTCAGACTGCTCGTTGACTCTTCTGTGAAATATGAGGAGCATTATAACGCCGATAGTCACAGATGCGTCAGCGATATTGAAAACCGGGAATCTGGAAAAATTATAGCCCAATATATTGACGTGAAAAAAATCAAAATCGATGAAATCAACTACACGACCATGAAAAAAACCCGTTCCGTCGAATATCGGGCCGTAAAATACGCGGTCGATCAGATTGCCAATCGCGCCACCCAATATCAGAGCAAGTGAAAATCTGACCACCCTGCTTTCCCCGCGAACGCTATATAGGTATATGAAGATTGCCAAGCTTGCAATTATGGAAATTATCGCGAAAAAGGATTTGAACCCGAAATCAATTCCAAATGCCATTCCGGGATTTTGAATATATGTAAGCCTCAGGAAACTCCCGATTACATTCCTGCTCGAATACAGCGGCATGCCCGTAAGATTTATGCCGAGAAACGGGATTCTGATCCCGCGCACCATGAGCTTCGTAAGCTGGTCTGCAACCACGACTGAAAGTGTCACATAAAGAACTTTCAATCTATTTGTCTCTCTTGAGCTTGCATGATATACAAAGCTGCGCATGAGGAACAGCTGCAAGGCGAGCCTTATCTATCAGTTTGCCGCAATCCTGGCAGAAGCCATAGACTCCTCGTTCGATTCTCTTGATCGCATCGTCTAAATACTCAAGGAATTTTCTCTGACGCGCGGCGAGGAGGTAGTTTTTCTCCTTTTCCATCGTGTCGGTCCCCTGCTCCATGTGCAGAGAGTAAGGCGAGTTTTCCTCGAAGTAATCACCACCGGAGGTATCGTTGAGAGTCTCGTTCATGAGCTCAAGTTCCTCTATGATCTGTTTTCTCTTCTCCAGAATGATTTCGCGGAAATGCTCGAGGTCCCCCTTGCCGAACCCTTTTTTCGGCGGCGCGACATGAACCGGAGCTTTCTCCGCATGCCTTGGGGGATGGACATGGGCAGCGGTCTTCTTAGCAGGAAC
The DNA here is from genome assembly GCA_021789975.1 of Bacteroidota bacterium. Lineage (GTDB taxonomy): Bacteria > Bacteroidota > Ignavibacteria > Kryptoniales > JAKASW01 > JAKASW01. The sequence goes on along the minus strand of JAJYIT010000006.1, from coordinate 16,371 downwards.
AGCTTTCTTGCCTGCCTTGATCTTCGCGGCCTTAGTTGTTTTTGCTACCACTTTCTTTGCCATCGTCTAAACTCCTTTTACCTTTTCCCGCAGGACCAGTTATCGAACCCTGCCGATTGAAATTTTAAACTTCTGCTGCTCGATTTCAACATACTCAGTATACTCGTGGTCGTCGGTCTTCACAAGAAGTTCGACTGCAAGAGTCTCCGACTTTATGTATTCAGCCAGTCTTGTGAGCGCATCGACAAACTCGTCCGGGCAATCGACATGCACGCGGATCCTGTCCGTCACGTCGAACCCTGCTTCCTTGCGCATGTTCTGAATCCGATTGACAAACTCTCTTGCTATGCCCTCGCGACGCAGGTCCTCGTCAATCTCGGTATCCAATGCAACGGTCATCGCCCCGTCCGATTCCACCAGCCAGCCGGAAAGCTCCTGACTAAACACATCCACATCATCGCGGACAATACAGAACATTTTGTCCCCCGGGGACCCGCTCGGAGCGTCAATCCTGAGGTCAACCGAACCTTTCTTCTCTAGCTCCTTGATGTCCTTCGAAGTCATCGACCTGATCAGCTCGGCAACCACCTTAACATCTTTCCCGAACTTGGGGCCGATCGATTTGAAATTCGGTTTCGCCCCCTTTCTTACGAATTCGGAATCGTCGTCGACGTACTCAATAGCTTTCACGTTGATTTCGTCGAGTATAACGCTTTCCACCTGTGAAATAGTTTCCTGGATATGGGATGAAGAGACTGGTACTATTATCCTCCTCAGAGGCTGGCGTACCCTGATATTTGATTTCGCCCTGATGGATCTCGCCAGGTACACGATCCCCTCCGCAAGCGCCATTCTCTCTTCAAGACCTCTGTCAATTTCATCTTCTCTAATTTGGGGATACATCGAAAGATGAACTGACTCAAATTCCTCAAGACCGGTTATGCCGTTAAGGTTTCGGTAAAGCTCTTCCGAAAGGAAAGGAGCAAACGGAGACATCAGTTTTACGACAGTGAGGAGGCACTCATAGAGAGTCTGGTATGCCGACAGCTTGTCCTTTGCCATTTCCCCTTTCCAGAATCTTCTGCGGCTGCGGCGTACGTACCAGTTCGAAAGCTGGTCTATTGTAAAATCCGAGACTGCGCGCGCTGCTCTTGTAACATCATACTCGTTCATCCATGCCGCGTAATCTTTCACAAGAGTGTTCAGCACGGAAATGATCCACCTGTCTATTTCCAATCTTTCCCCGACCGGGATCCTTTCTTCCCTGTAGGTGAACCCGTCGATATTCGCGTACAGAGTAAAGAACGCGTAAGTATTGAGAAGCGTGCTGAAGAACTTGCGCTGTATTTCTACCAATCCGCTCTCGTCGAACAGCTTGGGTTTATGCGGAGGACTGGAAGTAATAAGATACCACCTGACGGCATCCGCGCCGTATTTTGCGACGACTTTGAAAGGATCAACGGCGTTTCCCTTCGTCTTGGACATTTTTTGGCCGTTCTTGTCGAGAACGAGCTCATGGCTGATCACGGTCTTGTATGCCGGACTGTCGAACAGGAAAGTCGAGATTGCGTGCATGGAATAGAACCATCCGCGTGTCTGGTCGATTCCCTCGGATATGTAATCGGCCGGGAAATGACTTGCGAACCATTCCTTGTTAGCAAACGGATAGTGATACTGCGCAAAGGGCACGGACCCCGAATCGAACCAAACGTCGATAAGCTCCGGCGTTCGCTTCATGTCTCCGCCGCACTTTTCACAAGTCAAAACAACACTATCGACATATGGTTTGTGGAGATCGAGATTGTCGGGAACAACTTCCAATTTCCTGATACCATTATTCCATTGTTCCAGCTTTCCGTGTTCCCGCAGTTCTTCGACGCTCCCTATGGACCGCATATTTCCGCACTTCTCATTCTGGCAGACCCAGATATTCAGAGGAGTTCCCCAGAACCTGTCGCGCGAAAGCGCCCAGTCCTTATTCTCTTCAAGCCAGTTGCCGAACCTGCCGGTGCCGACTTCGGGCGGCACCCAGTTGATCTGACGATTGAGATCCACCATCTTGCGCGCGAACCTGGTCGTTGCGATGTACCACGATGCACGGGCATAATAAAGGAGCGGTGTTTTGCACCTCCAGCAGTGCGGGTAGCTATGCGTGATGGTTTCTTTCTTGTAGAGCAGGCCGCGCCTTTTCAGGTTGTCGATTATCTCGGGATCCGCAACTTTGACAAACTTGCCTGCGAAGTCTGTCACTTCCGGCGTCATGTTGCCGCTCTTATCGACAAGCTGGAGGAACGGCAAATCGTAGGCTCGGCCGGTCTGGTAGTCGTCTTCACCGAATGCAGGCGCTATGTGCACTATGCCGGTGCCGTCGTCCATCGTCACGAAGTCGCCGTGCGTGGCATAGAATCCCCGCTTCGTCACCGGCTTGTAATCGTAAAGCCTCTCATACTCCTTGTTAAGCAGCTCTTTACCTTTGAACTCCGAAATGATCGCGTAGTCCCCGTCCAGCACTTCCAGTCTGCTTCTGGCCAGGATTAGATTCTCCCCTTTGTTCTCGACCTTCACATAATCTTCATTCTTGCTTATGGCAATCGCTACGTTCGACGGAAGAGTCCAGGGAGTCGTCGTCCAGACGAGGAAGAAAGTATTATCTTCGCCTTTCATTTTAAGCTTGATATAGATGGACGTATCCTTCACGTCCTCATAACCGAGAGCCACTTCGTGAGAAGAGAGAGAGGTCTCGCAGCGCGGACAATACGGCTGACTCTTATATCCTTTGTATATCAGACCGGCATCGAAGAACTTCCTAAGTGCCCACCAGACAGATTCTATGTAGCTGTTGTCGCATGTGATGTAGGCATCGTTAAGATCAACCCAGTAGCCAATCCGCTCTGTCATCAACTCCCAGTCGTCTTTATATTCGAAGACCGACTGTTTGCAGAGCGTGTTGAATTTCTCGATACCGTAGTCGACAATCTCGTCTTTGTGCTTGAAGCCGAGTTTCTTTTCGACTTCTATCTCCACTGGTAGACCATGGGTATCCCAGCCAGCCTTTCTGTTGACCTGGTAGCCCTGCATTGTTTTGTAGCGACAGACAAGATCTTTGAGAGTGCGAGCAAGAACATGATGGATCCCGGGCTTCCCATTAGCAGTTGGAGGACCCTCGTAAAACGTAAAGTTCGGTTTCCCCTCGCGTTCCAAGACGCTCTTTTTGAAGATACTGTTCTTCTTCCAAAACTCGAGCACCTCGTGCTCAAGGTCGGAGTATATCAGTTTGTCGTTTAGCTCTTTGAACTTATTCAAATTACTTCCTCGAGAAAAATGATATCGCCCAAAGTATCAGAGTCAGCAGAACGGAAAGCACGATACTCGTCGCGATCGGAAAATAAAATTGGAAATTTCTTCCTTTAATGTGGATATCTCCGGGAAGCTTTCCCAAAAAAGGAAAATGTATCTTTTCGGAAAGCATGAACACCACGCCGATCAAGACTACTATCGCCCCGAGATCTACGAGTGTTTTTCCAAATCCTTGAAATCCGTTCATATACAAAACTGTCAATCAAAAGAGCATCAAATACCTCAATAGGCTTGCTTTTGCTTCTCGTCAACATCGCCTTTGGGTTTTTCATCCTGTAGCATTTTGATTATATGTTTCGCAAGATAATCGTTTATTTCATTATGCCTTGGTATCGGGTGTAAAATCTTTGTCCTTGGATTTTGATACCAGTCATGTTTGCCGCCGGGTCTTACGAAAACGCATCTCATCTATTCCAAGGTTCTGATTAATTCTTTCCTTTTCACGCCACGTCGAGCTCGGACACTGTGCGAACATATGGGATTGTGCCGCTGGTCAACTCTTTATAGATGTCCTTAAGGTTCTCTTTCAACTCTTCTAAGGTAGTTCCCTGAGTCAAGTAATCGGGATATTCTTCCGAATATCCGATCCATTTATCATCATCTTTCCAATAAACGTATTTCTTCATCTCCATTGCCTTATCCTCTTCTCATGCACCAGGCGATCCATTGATCCGACATTCCAATACTCCAGAAATGTAAAGGCATCGACCTTTGCATTTCTATACCCTTTCCACCAAGGTTTTCATCAATTTCGTCAGTTTGGGTTGTGCCTCATTTGCGACTCGAATTATGTCTTCAACTTTTGCCGGCACAAGCGAGTCCGGGAAACACTCGTCGGTGATTATCGAGAATCCGCAGACCTTCATCCCCATATGTATCGCAACGATGTTTTCAGGTACCGTTGACATACCGACGGCGTCGGCTCCGATCATCCGAAGGAAGCGGTACTCCGCCCGCGTCTCCAGACTTGGCCCCGTCATAGCAGCGAACACACCACGCTCCAGTCTGATTCCAAGATCGAGGGCAGCCTGCATGGCTTTGCTCATCAGAAGATGATCATACGGCTCGCTCATATCGGGAAAACGCGGGCCAATACTCTCGTCGTTCTGTCCGATAAGGGGATTATCTCCCAGAAGATTGATATGATCGACAATCATCATGATATCACCCTTTCGGAAATTTGGATTCAACCCTCCGGCAGCATTCGACACAATGAGAGTCTCCGCACCGAGGAATTTCATAACCCGGACCGGCAGTGTAATCTGTTCCATGGAGTAGCCTTCATACAGATGAAAGCGTCCCTGCATTGCAACTACGTTTTTGCCGCCCAGGCGCCCAAGAATCATTTTGCCGTGGTGCGATTCCACCGTTGAAAGCGGGAAGTGCGGTATCGTCGAATAGTCCAGCACGATCTTGTCTTTGATTTCATCCGCCAGTGCTCCAAGGCCCGTCCCGAGTATAATTGCGACATCCGGGCGCAGATTGGCTTTCGATCTTATGGCATCGACTGATTCTTGAATCTTCTCCTTAAGTTGGCTCATTTCCCGCCGTCCTCGGATTTCTGCAGTGATTCTACTATTGATCTTACATCAAGCAATTCGTTTGCCGGCTCATGGACACGGTTATCGCTCTCCAGGGAGTCCAGCATCTCAAGCTGGGCAGTCAGAACAGAACGGATTCCTGATGCCATTGATTCTCTTAACTGCTTAAGCTCAGCCAATCTTTTCTTCGTCTGTTCCACTTCCCTGGATGCTGCATTCAAAACCTGTTGGGCTCTGGCTTCAGTTTCCCGCTGTATTATTTCTGAAGTATTCTTGAGTGCGGCTGACGATTCTGATGCCGTCTTCTCTGCCTGCACAATTAGCGAGCGAAGCGTTTCTTCCAGTTTCTTATAATTCTGGAGCTCCTCAATAATTGCAGACTTCTGAGCCTTCAGATCTGTATTCTCCCTTAGAATCTCCTCGAAATCAGACGCGGCAACGGCCAGGAATGCTTCGACTTCGTCAGGATCAAAGCCGCGCACCTTCCTCGAGAATTCCTGTTTTCTGATTTGAACTGGAGTTAGTCTCATGAGAGTTGGTTAATCCATTTCCAAGTTGAGAATATAACCGTTAAACGGAGGAAAATCAAAGTATGGGGTGAGTTGCTCCATCACGGCGAGGGCGAAAGTCCTTCTTTGTGGTGAAACTGACAGGAGGTTGGCTATTCGGTGCTCAAGTGCAGAAGCACTGTAATCGGAAGTATTGGAAAAGAGAAGGGGACATGTGCCCCCTTCTCTTTTCTGGTTTCATTTGTCCGACTCATTATGAGACAGATCCATTTTGTGGTTCTGCCTAATCGGATACTGGTATCTCTTCCTGAGCGGGTTTGTCTCCCCGTCCGGCAGGAAGGTCTCGATTAACCAGGGTACTATTTCAGCTCAAGCATCTTTCTGACGGACACGTATCGCCTGCCGTTGTTTCCGGCGACTGTCAGCCGATAGAAGTATACTCCGCTCGCGAATCGCGAGCCGTCAAAACTAACTACATGTGCCCCCGGGCTCTGCTTCCCGTCTACAAGCGTTTCCACTTCCCTGCCGAGTACGTCGTACACTTTCAACGTGACAAAGCTGTTCGCTGACAGCTCATAGCTAATCGCCGTAGTCGGATTGAACGGGTTGGGATAATTCTGTGTAAGAGCGTCCGTGGTTGGAATCGCGGGGTGCTCGTGAACTGCGGTCACTCTTGAACCGATCGCAAACCAAACCGGGTAGGTACCATCGATTGCCAGCGCAGCCGGGGCATCAGTGCCATCTATCTTATCACTAAGCAAGGGCATCTCGTCAATCGCATAATGGTCCGTACCCTGATACAAGGTTGTGGTACAATAAGCAACAGAGTCGTCGTCCGGAGAATAAGATGGATAACCAAGTACTGCTTGCGGACCCGTGATTATTCCAAGGGCGCCGGTATTGAAATCTCCGGCCATGACATAGTGATCTCCGGAATTTTCGTCCCAGTAATCGAATGCAAAACGGTTGGTCGAAGTTTTCGAGAATGACGGATCACCGAGATCGATCCCCTGCGACTGGGGCGGGAGAACAGTTGAAATGGAACCGTCTTTCACATTCAGCAGACCGATGTTCCAGTAATGAAGGGTGTCGCCCTGCGCTCCCGGCACCTGGTTGTAGGCATCGAACATCAGGTAGGTGCCCGTCGGGTCAAATGACATTGCGTCGGCGTAAAGGGCGGTCTTGGTATCCGGACCGTCAAAGGATTGGGTTGCGATCTTGAATTGTTCAGACACGTTGTTCGCAAGGTCGAAGTAATAGATCGTTGTGTCCACATAAATTGAAGTGAGCGCGATGCTGTTTAAGCCCGGTCCGATTGCGACACTCCACCAGACACCGCTGGTGTCGATGTCCTGCTCCTGGGGATCCTGTGGATTCGTATATAGAGCCTTAAGATTGTGGTTGCCGTCCACGAACAGAACGATCTGACCGTTGTCCGAAACAGCCGGTTTATCAGAAACCAATGTCTGGCTCAATGGGAAGAAATCCGAGTTGGATACTGCATTGGACTTGGCCATATAGATAGAATTAGGATCGCTCGCAGACGTATTTGTCAGCAGTACGTAACTCGGCCCGACGACCATCGTTGCCGGAGCCTGTTGGGTGCCGGTGGAGTCGACGACGCCGACCGCAATCCATGCGTTCTTGACGGCAGTAACCTCGGCGCTTGATTGCCCGAACAGCTCGCCCGCTGCGCTGACTGTAGCAATCCGAGCATCGACAAACTGGGCCGAACGCGTCAGGTACTCTGTCAGGGCTTTGTACCAGATCTCGCCGGCTTCCTTTCTGCCGATTGCAGTCGCAACCAGATAGAACGCGTGATTCGGGATACCGCTGTTCGTATGAACACCGCCGTTGTAATTAGTCATGTTGTCATATTCACTCATGGTGGCCGGCTGCCAGCAAGGATCTCCTTCGACGCCACCATTATGAGGATTGGAAAGGTCACGTAGTGCGCCCGTGGGGAAAGCTGTCCGATTCATTACAACTGTCTCTCCGATGGTCCAGTTGAGTGTATCGACTTCACAAGCAAAGCAATCGGACATGGATTCGTTAAGTGCCCCTGATTGATCCACATACTCCAGGTTGGCTGTATGCTGCGTTACTCCGTGAGTAAGCTCGTGGGCAGCAACATCGAGTCCGCCCGCAAGCGGGTAGAAATACTGGTTGCCGTCACCATAGCACATGAAATAACCGTTCCAGTATGCGTTGTCCATGGGCTGTCCGTTATAGGTCACGTGGATCATTGAATAAACAGTCATCCCGCTATCGTTAATCGAATTCCGGTTGAAAGTATGGAGATAGTAGTTGTATGTAACTTTAGAATTATAAAGAGCCGACACAGAAGAGGCATCCCCCCATTGATTGTTTGCCGACTCCACATAATAGTATTGCGACTGTGCTGAGATATCGTTATTTCGCAGATCGAGCACCACCAAAGCCCCGACAGGATTGCCAGGGATGGCGGATGCAGCTGCATCGTACATCGGCAAGGATGTATCGATCATATAATCTGTCCCGCTTATCGAGTAGCTTGAAAAGGACCTGCTGACACCATTGAGATCGGTACCGGTGCTGCTTACCGGCCCGTCATGGTCCACATTGTCATACGATCTTAGAATCTTTCCCGTAACCGCGTCGACGAAGTAGTACCAGTCGTGGTCGATCCCCGTGCGTTCTTCAACGAACCATGCGAGGTGAGCCACCGGCATCCCACCGTACCAGATCACCTTCCTTGCCCGAGGTCCCGCGTATCCGAAATCAGTCTTCATGAATCCAGGTACCGGTGTTTCATATCCCTTCGATCTGACATCCGCCTCAACGTCGCTTATCGCCGCCGAAGAAGCTGTATTGCCGACGGTATCTGTAATAGCCGGGGTGGGAACAAATCTGCCGTTAAGCGACTGCACGCGTCCGCTCCGGCTGACGTGGACGTATAAGTCTTTTGCCCAGACTTCGATTCCTTTGTACTGCTGTTGGAACCTTACGTGTGTCACTCCTTCTGCGTCAGTGGTGGTACTCACTAACTTGAACTCGGAAGAGGGATCGTGAATTTTCAAAAGAGACCTGTTGTCGACCAGGAATTGATCGGCTACTGAGACACTTTTAGATGGAGAAAAGCTGGAGACAGTTTTTCCTCCGCTATTCTCCGCGTTGACCCTGATCAGACGAGGAGTTCCGAACTTCCTGTTCCAGACTATAACCGCCGGCATCGTCGAAGGGACACGTATCTGATTTGAGCCGATGATATTCAGACTCGCAACCGTTTTGCGTGTACCACTTTGCGACTGTTTGGTGTCAATTGGGGCGACGCCGACCTTTCTCATGAACGCGGCCAGGTTCCGTCCCGCCCCGGCAGAGAGGCTTTGCACTGACATAGTCAATACACGTGTTTGCGCATTGCCGGCTGGCGAAGCGGTTTTTTGGCGCTTGGCCTGAGCGTGTGCTCCGAACGAAAGTAGGAATACGGCGCTCAATAGAATCAACAAATGGTGCTTAAGGTACATAAGTTACCTTCCTGTTTTTACTTTCGAAACAATTGTGAGTTGTCATCTGAGATAATGGATCTTTTCCATCTTCACCAAATCATATGGCTTATTTCTACTCACTCTCCGGGCAATTGCACGAAGTGCCCGGTCGCGTTTCTTCCGAATATAGTTCTATTTTGAGAAGCCTCGATTAGTTCTCCGTGAGCATTAAATCAAGCGAGCCAGCACTCACCCGATTATGATCAGTCCCTTGCCTGCTTCACGATATTGACCGTCCATTGCTGCTCATCGGTGTTACGAGGAACCTGCGCAAAATTATATCCTTCCAAAGTCAAATCCAGTGATCATGGTCATTGCTCTCGATCGTCGCAAAGAAGCTGCGAAGCAGAGGCAAAGAGTTGCTCGTGTAATCCAGTTGTCTGTGGCGACCGGGTCAAACAATGATCTTCATACGGTAAGCGAGATCGTTGAAGTGAAGATACATCATTTATACATACAGCGCGAGATATTTTAGGTGATATCGATTTACTTCTTGCAGATTTTTTCCTCTCCGACCTTGAACGCGGATTTCCGCCAACCGACGAGACTAAACCAAAATTAGGAAATGTTTGCCCGGATACAGCGAAGGAGGCTTTGTGCCTCCTTCCATTGTCCGAGGTTGTTCCAATCCTTTGTTAAGAGTTAGGACCCTCTTGCATTTTTGCGGCAAAGGACTCCGACATTTCCTCCTGGGACGATTTTCCTGCCTGCTGTGCAGCCAGATCCTTCGCCTTCTGAGAAATGATTGCCGTATCGTCCTTCGTCCTTGAAGTTGACGAGGTACTCGCGGCGGCTTTCTGCCCTGCTATCGAAGATACGGACGCCGTGCCTCCGCTATTAACTGCTGATATGTTCATTTCCTTCTACTCCTCTTTTCTTGTGGAAGGAATAATTCGGCCAAGCACATGTTGGCCGTTACTTTACATATCGACACGATCTATCTTTTCTTGAAATATAAGCTGGAGACGCTGAAAGCTGCCTCAGGCATCACTATCAATAAGCTGTTGTCTTGGCAAAAGATTGTAGTGAGACCCAGTCAATGCTGAATCCCCCTCAGTCCTATTCCGAACGCCAGCACCCCTTCTTTTATGCTCGCACCAAAATACTGGTAATCCACTTCTGGGTACAGTTTCAATTCCCCGAGCGGAACTCCGATTCCAAATCCAAGAATGCGCGACTTGTTTGTTATGTATCGAGTGGGCGCTGAAAAGAAACTGTTAGAAAAATCTCCGGAGTTCGAATGAAGGAACTTGAACATCCCGAAATGAAGATATGGTTCGACACCTGAAATGTCCTTGCTGGCTGTTCCCCCATACTCCAGGTAAGTGTACCCGCCGACGAGATCACCGAAGGTAATTTCAGGGGCGACATCAAGCAGCTTAAAACTCCTCGGGTTCAGTTGATCACGGAGAGACACCTCAAGCAGTCTCGGGATTACAAATTTTGCGTCAGCTTCAAAGCGCCACGGGAGACCAACTGAGAACAGGAACGACGGCACAAACAAGACGCTCGTAGTTACCGATACATTGGGATCGACACTCTTCATGAAAAGGTCGTCCCCAGCAAAGCCGGGAGCGAACTTGCCGGGGCGCAAAGTCCGAGCCGAGTAGAACGTCCCTCCGGCTGCGCATCCGGAGATCACAAATGGCACTCCGGTAAGGAGAATTATCACCGCGATTAAGCTGATTACCCGCCGAGTCGACTCGACCCCGCCTAACAAATCCGTATTAATGTGATTTAGCATTTCGTAATCAAAATCGCCTCCCCTTTTCAAATGTATTTGCCGGAGTTTGAGAAATGGCAACACCTCCGGAGCACCAGATACACGCGAAGATCCACTTAGTATTATCTTACATCAAGCATCATCCATTTCCCGGTTATCGCCCCCTTGAGCATATCTTGGACGAGCATGTCCCAACCGACGAAACCGGTGAATACGTGGTTTGGCGATTCTTCTGCAGTGGGGGCAAGTGGCGCACCGGTATCTGCATCGTAACATTCATGCATAGAGCCGCAAGTTTTGATGTCGTTTAACTCCATCTTCGCAAGAGTTGCCGCAAGCCAGATCGGCGTCCTGTCGAAACCGTAATTCCTGAGAGCGATGATGTCGAGGTAGTTCGCGTTTATCCAGATCGGCCCCTGCCAGTTTGAGTATGGAATGATCTCGATCGTGTTGTTGTAATCCGGATCCTGTCTGGACAGCGAGCGGAACCCATGCTTCGCCAGCATGTAATTCTTGTTAAGCAAATACTTTTCAATCATGGCTCTTCCCTGCTGTCCGGGAAGTATCTTCTCTATCAGCGGAACAAAGTTCGAATAGCTGACTCTCTTGATTGGCTTGCCGTCATCACGCCGCACGTTAAAGAACGACTCATCTTTCGGAAACCAGAGATATTTCAGCATGGCTTTTCGCAGCACACCGGCCTTTCTGTTGTAGTAAACTACGTCAGAAGTGCGACCGAGCTTCTTCGCAATTCCGGCCATGGCTTCGTATTCACGAAGCTGGAAAGTATTGATGTCGCAACCCATTACCTGGTCACGGTCGTTATCAGCATTTCCCACTGCAGGGTTGTTGTCTGCGCCTGACTGTACCCCGATATCCCAGTAGAACAGTCCATACTTCGGATCGTACTCGGTCGCCTCTCGGTAAGAGATGACCCCTTTCAATTTGCCGTAAATAGGTTTAAGCCAGCTGAAATCTCCGGTCCGCTTGGACACGAGATACGCGCCCTGAGACAAGAACGGTTTCATGGCGAACTTTCCGAAAATCGGCCTCGGTCCTTTTGTGGTTATGCATCCGGACACATATCCGTTCGAGTCAACTGAGTTCGCGAAGTTGAGCACCCACCACTTCAGATACTTCGCATTCTCCTTGTTCTGGTTCATCAGGTGATTGCCGATGAAGAAGCCGTCCCAGTCCCACATCTGCTTATAGAAACCGGCAGGAATCAAATAGTCGTACCTGAGGTAGCCTTCGGCCGGTCTGATCACCTGCGGCTGGAGTCGAACATAAGCCGTGTCGATTTCGTGGAGCAAAGACCTCAACTCGGCTTTGGATGGCATCGTGGTCTGGCCAAACGCATGGGATGTAAGAAGAATGAGGAGTAACGGGAAGATGAAACGATTGAATACGGCGTTAGCGTATCGATAGAGAGTTGGATTAATGGGGTTCGAGTTCATGCACGATTCTCCGCTTGTAGATGAAATTGTTGACTCAATTTTCAAATCCAGCATATGAAATGCAATCATGACAATGCCCTGCCATGAAAGTCACTCTGCTGAACTCAGCGAATTATCTGTCGCCGGCAGACGGGCGGCTTCTAAATTCCGATGGCCACCGATACGGGAACAAATCCTGCGGTTCTATTGAAGGTGGCATCGTACCCGGCTCGAACATTCACGAACACATTGTCGAGAATGTGAAAGTCGCTTCCAATCTTGAGACCAAGAAATGGGTCGGCACTCGCGACGCCGGTTCCGTAATAGTTGTAAGATGATGGTAATCCGACCGGGAGCGAGTTGTGTTGATCAGGTGCAAATGAAAGTGTAATTCTGCCCATGTGGATATAGTAGACGCCAGCCTGCAGTCCAACAAAGGGCGTGATTGGGCCGAACTCCTTGCTCTCATCGATTCCAATCGCGAGTTTATAAACATTTGTAGGAGTAGCTGAGGCATTCCAAAAAAGTTGTGCATCCGCCGGCGAGTTCATTAATAAATGTGGGCCATCATAAAGCAGTGAACTGTATGAAAACTCTCCGCGCACGCTGATCGGACCAATCAAGGATCTGGACACGAAGATACCAACCGTAGGCCCATCGCCCCAGTCGTTCAACAGACCGGAACTAATCGTTCCGAACTTTGCGGTCCTGCCGCCGAACACCCAAACATTGAGCTTACTTTGCGAATACGCAGGAAGAGAGAAAAGCAGCATGGTAAGGAGGCACATCGATTTCTTAAGCATCACATACCTCCCTTTTCTTATCTAACATCAACCCAGATTGACAACGAAGGAATCTATCCCCGAAGTCAGAAGGATTCAAGATGAAACGGGCGTGAGACAAATCTGTCAGGGGTAGTCCAATGTCAACCGCGCTCCATTTGTTTCCCTCACTTTTCACGAGAAAAGAACGCCGGGGAAAATCAATAAGTGCATGTGTATCGAAGCATACATGCATGTTTTTATTTTTGTCGCAATTCCAGGCGGTGAACCGAGCAGGATTCTCCGACTCCCTCATGAAATCGCCAATTCAGAACATTTCCATCTGTGAACCGCCTGGTTTTCTGAATTTGTCCGTGGCCAGATTGGATTCCCGTCTGTCGAGACCGTATTTCGTTCGACTCAATTCAAAGATTTGTCGAATCGCTTTTGCAGATTCGCCGCTTCCCCGCATCCTTTCGCCAAACCGCAAACTGCTTAGTTGACCCCCACGAACTTGCTTGATCCTGCTTACAACCCTGCTTTCCCGATCGGGGAATTCTCTCTTTATCCAGTCGAGGAAAAGGTCCTTCACCGCGAGCGGCAGCCTCACCATCTGCATCCCGGCGAATGAGGCGCCCTTCGAAGAAGCTTCCCGAAGTATTGAGGGGATTTCCTCGTCTGTGAGACCCGGTATGATAGGAGAGACAAGAACGCCGACCGGGATCGAATTCTTAGAGAGGATTTCGATTGCTTCAAGCTTCTTTGCAGGAGACGACGTCCTCGGCTCCATCTTCCTGGTGAGGTCCTGCTTCAAGCTGGTGATCGAAAAGACGACACTGACGAGGTTGAGCTCTGCAAGTTTCGTGAGCAAGTCCAGATCGCGGGTGACAAGAAAATTTTTAGTGACAATACCTACCGGATTTCTGAACTCCAGGAAAACCTCAAGACACTTCCTCGTTAGATTCAACTTGCGCTCGATAGGCTGGTAGCAATCCGTGTTCCCCGAAAGTGCCACAACCTGCGGGACCCAACCTTTCTTCATAAATGCTTTTCGAAGCAATTCAGGCGCATCCCTCTTAACCAGTATTCTGGTTTCGAAATCGATCCCGGCGGAAAACCCCAGGTACTCATGAGACGGTCGTGCATAGCAGTAGATGCAGCCATGCTCGCAACCGCGGTAAGGATTCAAACTGTATGTGAAGGGGATGTCCGGACTGTCGTTGCTCGCCAACGCCCTACGCGAAGTGTCGACGAAGAGCTTTGTCTCAACCTTAATTTCGTCGCGGTCTTCGTCAGGAAAGAACCTCGACTCATCATCAGACGGTATTAACGATATTTCTTCGAATCTATTCGGAGGGTTGAACCCCGAACTCCGACCTTTGTATCCTGCCATGAATCACCGGAAGGTGACAACAGATTAATACCCGCCACCGGTTCCTAGGTACTGCTGCCAGTTATCGTTATGTATCTCGGTGCGGGCGGTGGAGTTGACAAGCATGTAGTCTCCAAATCCGGTACGATCTACGAAGTCAAAACTTACTCCGCCTTCGATTGAGTTGTAATACCAAACCTCGTAAGGTTTCGAGTCGGATTCATTCGGGTGGCGATCAATTTCATCTGGTTTTCCGTAAACGATGTATACTCTTCCACGGTCTGTCTTCCATCCCTTGATATTTCCGACTGAAAAATGCTGGTTGGCATACGCAACTTTTTCAAGGTATTGAGTTCTGAAATCGTTCCCGGCGGCCACCGGATTCTCATTGAGACGCTTCCAAAACCCGTAGAGGAACCGTCTCTTGGCATCGACTCCATCGAGCTTCTTGTACTGCTCACGTTCAGCGGAGGTAGACACATATCTGGCCTCATCGAATTCCTGATCCAATTGGGCTTGCCCCATCGATGCATATACGCTCGACAAAACCGAGGAGCCAGCCAGACTTGATGGAGGCTGCACAGGAGCACCGAGATGTGGATTGTAAACGAAAAATCGATGCGAAGATACAGCGCTGACTCTTGCGCCGGAATCCGAAACAGTAAAGTCGAGTTCGTAAACCCCCGTCTTCAAGTTTGAAGCGTTGATAGTCCCGACTTCTACGCTTGAACTTCCGAACTTAACTCTATTGATGTTGTGACTCTTGAGAACCTGTCCGTAGCTGTCCATGACTTTGTAGCCCGCCGTAAAGGTGCTGTCGGACCCCGACGCCATCGGAATATTGTAGACTTCGGTGTAGTAGAAAACAATAGGCAAACCTACACCAAACACATCGCTTGGATTCGGGACAACTTCGTAAGTGTTCTTATAGAAAACGCCCTGTTGGTCGGAGCCTGATGACGAAATGGTGGAACAAAGCTCCACGTCGCTCAGCTCTAGCTTGCTGTTCCCATATCGTGGTACACTCAGCCGCTCGCTGAAGGTATCGACATTTGCAGTGTCCAACCCATCTACGGCGCTTATGTGCAGTTCATAATCGCCGGGGGCCAAAGCGGCAGCAACTTGTCCAACCGCTGAGCGGTCGAGGCTACCGGACGAGGTGTCGGCAACCGTAACCGGGACTTTCCACTGGGGACTGTAGACAACGGCGTCGGTTGATATAGACTTGACGAACAGATGAAATATCACCGCACCTGAAAAGCTCGAGTCTGCCGCGGCGTAGTCAATCGAATTCTTGTTGAATGAATAATGAAATTCCACGTAAGTCTTTGCGGAATCATACTTGAAAGTAGAACAGTCAAAGCTGAGGCGAAGATTGTGCTGCCTTTGGCTCGCAGCCAGCGGCCTCCCAAACAGAATCAACGCCATTAAGAACATTGGTATTCCTTTCACGTCTCGCATGACCAGAATATAAAGGATAGGACTCCTAAACGAAAGGCACCCGCCGGGAGAATCTAGAAGCTTAGCCGAAAACCCACACGACAGGAATAAACATCCTCGCGGCAAGCCGCGAGGTATTCGTCGAGACCCCAAAAAGGCCCGGGGTGTCATTCCCGAACGCTCCTGTCGGGAATCCAGGCTCCTGACCCAGATTCCCGCTTGAAGCCTACCTATAGGCAGGGCCTTGGCGGTTACAGTTTTCGGCCGGGTCTCTATACTCTGATATTGGAACAAGGATGATGATGCTGTCCCCTCGGATGTCATGTTGTCTGGACAGTGAGGAGTGCCATTTACCACCGGCCGCACAGATCACACAACGTGCGTTTAGCCGATAGCCCGGATTTGTTCCGACCGGTCTGTCTCCGCTTTGCTAATGCAAGATTCGAGAAGGCGCCTTGCCTTCCCGGCTAATAGATGCCATCTTTACATGTTGCATATTGAAACGGGCATATAGGTGCAAAAGTATAGTCAGAAGGCTATTATGGGATTCAGCAAGGGAGAGGTTGACTCCGCCTGGGAAGGTCAAGTCCCAATCTCTGTGTAAAATCATAGAAGGTCACGCTGCCAGTCTGTACGAAATAAAATCGGTCTGATTGTCCTGCGGACAGATGAGTTGCCTGAGCTGCTTAAGCTGTGCGAGCTCAA
>JAJYIT010000033.1 GCA_021789975.1 Bacteroidota bacterium | reverse complement strand
TGAGCTCGCACAGCTTAAGCAGCTCAGGCAACTCATCTGTCCGCATGACAATCAAACAGATTTTATCTCATACAGACTGGCAGCGTGACCTTCTATGATTTTACACAGAGATTGGGACTTGACCGATTGGATCGTCGGCATTGAAGAGCTCCATAACTGGATTTGACGCGTAAGGATCAGCCTTCCTGGTCTCGAAGACCACAGGTGAACCCGCGTAGAAGTAGAAAAGCCCGTAGTAGGTGTACCGGCAACTCATCTCAATCTCGTGCGCATAATTGCCCTGTGGATTGGGGAGGACCCTCATCAATTTAACCGAAGCCGTATCTCCATCTGTCTTCGCATAGCTGGTTGGTAACCGCAGTGACTTCAATGAGTCAATGAATGTCCGGTATTTGATGTCTGAAATGACAGACCTTTCCTTATCCTTTGCCAATCGGATGAAATCTACTGCAGGTGTGTACGGAACTTCGGTTTGAAACGAGATTGTATGAGTCCCTGCGGTCAGGGATACAAGTTTTAATATCGATTTGTCTGCGCTATTCACCAGCTTGGCGGATTGCCACCCCGTGCTTGAAACCGCCAAATCGCCGGATGGTGAACTCGCATTGTCCAAATAGACTTTCAGTACCTGAAGCCCTTTGGAAGTATTACCGCCCATAACCCAAGCGTTGAGGTAATAATCCCCGTTTTCGCCGACATCAATTTCAAATGTCTTGTGCACGAACTGACCATCTACACTCAGTTTCGCGCTCTTCAAAACACACTCGCCACCCAGCGTTTTGTCTGTATAATTCTTCGT
Organism: Bacteroidota bacterium; assembly: GCA_021789975.1. Lineage (GTDB taxonomy): Bacteria > Bacteroidota > Ignavibacteria > Kryptoniales > JAKASW01 > JAKASW01. The sequence continues at coordinate 46,682 of JAJYIT010000033.1, read as the reverse complement.
TTCAACAAAAGTGGTAGTCTGTGCCATTGCCGCCACTGCGGCTACGGCAGTCAGCCACCATACCCTGAAAAACATTCCTTTCACAACTCTCATTCCGCCCTCCTTTTTGTGACGTTTTGAAACAAACTTAACAAGAAGAAGATACGGCAGAATTCAAGACCTCGTCAAAACCAAATCGGAAGTTTCCATACCAAAGCGGAAGTAAAATTGTAGGAACTGCCTTGACCACCAATAGAAAAGCCTGTTTAATCAGCTCCAGCGGAGTACTATTTAGCAGCCTTTTTCTCGCTTCAGCGCAGCCGCAGCCAAGCTCCTTTCGAAAATCCCGAGCCATGCTGCTCTCTTCGCTGTAATTAAGGTGCAGAGCAATTTCGGTATTGTCAAGACCGGTGTGTTCCATCATGCGCAGAGCCTGGTGTACCCAGATGCGCCGCACTAATTGACCGAATGTGTTTTTGAAGACATCGCGGCACAAACTTCTCACCCAGCGTTCGCTCATTCCAAGCTGTCTCGATAACTCACGTTCATTTAACCTGTGAGGAAAGGCTCGCACAATCGCATTTACGATCTTATGCGCATAAGGCAAACCATTGAGAACATCCGGATAGCAGCTTTCTAACAATTCTGTGATTCCACCGCGCCGCATCGCCTCTGAAATTTCTCCAGAGATACTTGCTCTGTCCCAGCCACAAGATATAAAGTGGTTCACACCTTTTCGGGCTGCCTCCCGGACAAAATCTATCATAAGGGATTTGGAGCACGCGATAACGGGAATCGGCCCCGCGAGGGATTGAAGGCGTGCTAACTCCTCGCCATCTTTTTCACTCGCGGAACAAAAGCACAACACCGATGCATCGGGATGGAAGTCGTTTATCTCGTTTCGAAACTTCTTGGAGGTATCCGCAAACCGTCCGTCAAAGTCTTGGTTGAAGAGCGTCGAAGCAAATGGGCAATTGGAATGCCCTTTGAAATAAACTGCTAATTTCAGTTTGCTCGTTTAGCGCCTCCCTTCAGAACCTCCGGCAGGCCTCCCACGATCAAGCCTGAATCGACACCGGAATTCATTGAAAAATTAACTTCTCAAAGGGTCACTATCAAGCTCAAAGCAACACACACATCAAATGGACCACCACCGGCAGAGCCGATGGCTTCTGAAAGACTTTTCGCATCTATAAGACTGAATATTCATTTCGTGAAAACGTGGACTAACTTATTTCATAATTCGTGAAATTCGTGGCGAGCATATCTGTTGTTTTGTCAAATAGATAAGAACCATTTGTTCGTCCCCCATTCTCCACGCGCTCAGCCGGATCAAATCACTCATGACAGCAAATGAATATTTTCGGAGGGCACGAAAGTCGAATTCAAATCGCCCTTCCATTGAGAAATCACATTTCGCATTGATGTACCCTCATAGCATTCGATAATCGACGACCCGACACGTTGATTGTGAAGTCTTACTTCTCATCCCTCTTTGAGACCTGCGAAGATTCCACCAACCGTTTCGATATTTGACGAATTGTATCCAGGCACGACGATTGGCATTGGGTCCGGCGCGATCCAATAGCTGAGCTAATCGAAGTATGTCTCTCAGGGTGGGTTCGAAAATGTAAGAACGCATCTCACATTTCCTGGGGAAGCTGATGGAATTTCGAAGAGCACCACCATGGGAAAGAATAATATGTCCGTATGTCAACCGTTGGAAGATCCGACACTGGAATCGGACAGCATTCAGGGGCCGGATATCTAAACGATCTCGTCTTTCTCGTTGCCGCGCCGTTAAAAAAGGAACGCGAGCTCGCCGACATACTCATTAAACTGAGTCAATTGTTACAAATGCAACGAATCAGGGCTTTGCTGCGGTCGTCGAAGAGTCCCGATGAAATGCTCGAAGTGCTGGCAAAAGTTCTGGACTGGAGAGAAGAACCGGCGGATGTTGACGAGAATGGGGTCAGTACTTATTAATAGGCTCACCGCCACAAGAGCACAAAACCCGCCAATGCTGTAATGAGGCATCCGATCTGAGATCATAAAAAGACGATTCTTGGGTTATTCCGGATGTGGCGGACTTATGCGCTTAGATGATACTCTCTTTGGGTGAGACTGCGTCGGATTATGGTAGAGTTAAGATCACAGAAACGTCTGTAGGAGCTATTCATTAATTGACTTCCTCTGCCGCATCGGAGATCAACTTAGTCACGGTGCCCGGATGCACCGCAACCGCATATTTCCATTTGCCATGCGAACCATCCGCGTTGACTGCATTCACCCACCGCTCTGCAGCCTGCCGCTTTACTTCCATCAGCTCATCGTACCCCTTCGTCTCAAGAATCAGATGTAATTGTGGATCACCTTTCAGTCTGATAATGAAGTCAGGTACATAGTCGTGTGCCTGACCACTGAAGAGATATGGAATTGCGAAACCAAGACTGCTGTTTTTTACGAACGCGTCAACCGCTGAATGGTTATCTATCGTGTATGCTGCCGACTCCTCCCACTGTTTGGTGTCGGCAACGACATAGTTGAGATGACTGTGTACCACTTCCCGAACTTCGCGGCTCGTCCAGAAATCAACGTCCGCTGTCGAACCAGGTCCGCGATTGATTTCATATCGGGGGACCTCCGGAGTCTCCCCAGAAGCTGTATCAGGTTTGATTGCGTTTACCAGTCTCTCCAGCACCCACCCGTAATAAGGAGAGAGGAATACGTCGAGTATGTCCGCGGGTGGTATCGGCTGAACCTTACCTTCAAGATAATTCCTTACGATCTCGACAAACTGTGGGAACAAAACATGAGCCGGAGCACCGCATCCCGGTTGGCCGACATATTCTCGCGTTAGATCGCGTGCAAGATCGAAAACGAGTTCCTGAAATCTCCGCCCCTGCCTATAAGGATTCATCGTGACGTTTTCAAGCTTCCCCGGCCCCGTGAGACTCGGCCTCCCTGAATTTGCCGGCAACGAAGCTTTCATCTGCACCTCTGGCGGTATCCTCAACGGATCAAGCCGGAGACTCGCCACGGATTCATCGAGGACCACCCGGTTCCTGATCGCTTGTCTGTAGCCCTCGACCCGCGGAAAGACAATTTTGTATCTGGCCTTTTCGGGAACCGCGTAAACATGATGACGTTTTGGAGGCGGTGTCTGAGGACCCGACTTGTTCTGCTTGAAAGGGATGATTTCGAACGGCACGCCAAATACCTTTGCCACTTCCTCTTCCATCTTATCGTCTGCGCGCAGTTCATAAGAACGCCTACGCAAACCTCTGCCCACAACTTGTTCGCAAAGCAATTGGGACATGAATGGACGAAGCCCTATAATGTGCGTGACGGTGTTGCAGTCCCACCCTTCGGTCAACATGCTTACGCTGACTATGCATCGTACATCTCTTCCAGGCGGATGAAGCGGGCGCTTGAGTTTCTGTGCAAGCTCCTCGAAACCCTCAGGATAGAGCGAACGTCCAAGCTGATCGCGCGGCCAATCTGTTTTGCCGACGGTGTTGAGTGTATGTCGCATCCATTTCGTCTCGTCGCTTTTGGATTCATCAGTCTCGCTCTCCATGACAACCTTCGTATCGACACGAATAGTATTTGTTTTTCCGTTGTTGCGAAACGCTTCGATGCCGAGAGGAGGAATACCATAAGGTGGTTTGTTCTCGCCAATCCATTCATAAATGACCTTTGCAATCTTCGTGTTCTTACATACGATAACGAAAACTGGTGGACGAGGATCTTCTTTTCTTTCTTCCCATTCAACTCTCATTTCCTCCCAGAGTCCAGAAAGCATCGCTATCGGTGGGTTGGCATACTTCAAGATGGCCTCTGGTTTTGGACTTTCCTTCTTTCCGCCGCGTTCAGATGGAGTAAGTTGAGGAAGTATCCATCTCCATATATTGAAATAGCCGGGTATTTCCTTGCCCGTTGTGTCCCTTACTGCGAGCTGTGGTATCTTTACGAGCCCTGATTCAATTGCGTCGGTCAACCCGAAATCACTGACCACCCATGGGAAAGGTCTGTTGGTCTCCCTCCCGACGCGAGCGAGAAAATATGGCGTTGCCGACAAATCGACACAGAAATTTAGTCCACGACCATTATGTCCATGTATTTTGTCGAGGCCGTCCATCCAGACGTTTGCCTCCTTGAAAAACTCTTCGCCTTCCTCTTCTTCTCCGAATACATCTTCCTCTTCCGATACATCCTCTTTTTCTTCCGTGCGGTGAATTCTGTAAGCGTGATGGGCTTCGTCGTTGAAAACCAGGATATTCCCTTTCTTCCCGATTTCCCTTCCGAGGACCCGGTTTATCACGGAAGCGTCGCTTTCCACATACTTGACTGACTCGACGAATACTCGCTTCAAATTACCGGACTTGTCCCGTTCCTCGCTCAAAACTGTAATCAACCCGGCTGCTATCTGTTTCGACAGATCTTCAGGAGAAATATATCTCTTGCCACGGGCCGTCGTTGTCTTCGGCCCTATTGTGATATAATCTTTCGACCGGCGCTCGGTTCCTGCACGGCTAACCTTCGAGCTAACACCTCCGACCTGTACTGCCTGCGACTCAAACACATGCCAGTTAGTGACTATGACTCTCCCCGAAGTAAGCTGGGGCATGAAATGAGGTGGAACGAGGTCTCTGGTTCGGTATAAACTTGCTTCGCCAAGCTGTGGGTCGAGTTCCTGCAGCCTGTTCTTGATCGTGATATTGGGACAGACAACCAGGACCACATCTGAAAATCCACTGTTGCCATGGTCGTTCACCTTGTTCAGGATACTCCATGCTGCAAGCATCCCCATCACGGTCGTTTTGCCTGTGCCTGTGGCCATCTTGCAGGCATATCGTGTAAACGCCTTGACGCCATTCTCCGCCCCGTTCTGGCCAGGTTCGTCCAAAGGAATTTCTATCCCCTGCAGGAAATCGCCTCTTGCCTCTCTTAAAAATATGATGACCTCAGCTGCCTCAAGCTGGGCGAAGAAGAGTCTCTTCTCACGGCCGTCGCGCCTCCAGTAGTTCAGCAGCTCAAGAGTCACCCGACTCACTCCAGGCCATCCTTGTGAACGCCACTCCTTGACGCGTTCTCGGATACGGTTTACGATTTTCAGCTCTATCAGTGTGCCGAGATCTTCCGCACCGAACAAGCTTGGCTGCGAACCAGGTGGCTTATAGTAATAACATGATGAACGCCGGCCCGGCAGGAGCCGCGGCGGCTCGCCTTCAGCAATCTTCCAGTATTGTTTCGGCTCTTCGTAAGGCGAGTTTATGATTGGTTCAGGGACTTCAAAATTGGTCAATGGTCACCTTAGCAGCAGGAGAGACGAAAGCGGGATGGACACGATTCTCGGATCATCGGTCGCATTTTCATCGAGCATGGTGACCAGAATGCCAAAAGGTGCATTATAGTGCGCCTTCTCGATGAAAGACCTCAGACCAAGTGTGTCCTGATAATTAATCCTCCGCCGATACTTGATTTCGATTGGAATCCTCTGCTCACCAACCGTAAGCACGAAATCTACTTCAGGCTCGTCGTTACGCTCAGGGAAATGCGCAACATCAAGATTAATTATCGAGCGGAAGAAGTATCCCGACGCGCTTTCTGCGATCCGGCCTGCAAGGTCCGCAAGGTGAGGGAGTTCACTAAGACCTTCTGGGGTAAGTGGTACCATTTCCTGCAGCCACGCCGCGCGCAATGCGTGATCGCAAAGACAAAGTTTGGAGGCACCTCGCCTTTTCTTCAGCCGCAGCTCCAGCGGCTCTATAAGCCTGATCAATAATGTGCCATCGAGAAATTTCAAATAGGTCAATACCCTGGTCCAACCAAGATTGGCGTGCATTACACGCTGCAACTCGGCAAGATAGAACGCTTGCGCGGGAGACTGTCCAATATAACGACATGCCAGCCGAAAGACTTCCTCAAGAAGGTGCTCGTCTCTCTTCTGACCTTTCGGTCCCATGCGGAGATCATGCTGAATGGCTCTACGAATTACAGTCTCGTTCAACAAATCTGCGATCGCTTCCCATGGCAAATCTTTTTTTGCGTGAGCAATAGGGTACGCGCCGCGCTCAGAAAAAGCAGCGAACGCTTCATCGCGAAGAACCTTATGTTTTTCTCCATGCGCTCTTAATCCAATCCAAAACGCCTTTTCTCTGAGAGGACCGGTGCCGTTCGCTGGAAGGTATGGAGGAATCTCCCCTAATTCTCTGAGAGTCGCGATCTCTCGAAGAAGCAATGGCCCCATTTCCAGGGTCGTGATCCTCCCGGCAAGGCTATCGCGTCCCGCTTCGATTCTCAAAGCTGAACTCCCCGTGACGACGACTCGAACAGGCTGGAGATCCACTAGATGTTTCAACTGTGGAGCCCAATCCGTAAGGTTTTGCACCTCATCAAGAAAGATGTAAACCTTTTTCCCTGTCCAGGCCGCTTTGTTCAGTGATGTCTTCAATATCGTTTCAGAATACCATTGTGTGAGATCAAGAATCGGTTGCGACAATCTCATCAGCTCGGGTAATTCGTCAAACTGAACTCTAAAAATGCACTCGGGTGGCACTCCTTCGTCAAGGAGTTGATTGATAACCTGGTTGAGTAATGTTGTCTTTCCGATTTGTCGCGGTCCCCGAAGCACGGTTACGGGAGTCGGCCCTTTTTTCAAACCATTAATAACATTATCAAACGACCACCGTCGCGTTTCCGGCACTCCAAACATGCGCTCTCCACGCCACCAGGGATTGTTATCCCTGAGCGTCGTCTCCAGGCCTCGGGTAAGAAGGGTGAGAATTGAAACTTGCTTCACTTCTCGACCTCTCCAAGTTTCTTCACGACCAGCAGCTCATTCCCTCTATCGTCAATCACTTTCACCGCAACCTGCTGATGCTCTCCGGCTTCGAAAGGTGCGCTCGTTGTCCCGGCAAGATGATCCCAGACAGTTTCTTCGTAGCTCGCTTTCAAGGCTCTCTTCAGGTTATCCCATGCGCTTGTTCGAGGGAAGAATGCCTGACTGACGTGAAACACCTTCTCGTTATAGTCCGTATCCAATAACCATGCAGGCACGTCATCGCCCTTTCGGTGTTCCGTCTGCATTGTCACGGGATCGAAGACATCAAGCCCAACCAACTCCACTTCATACTTGTCCGCTTCGTTTTTGACTTTTGACTTTTGCTTTTTGACTTTTATTTCCGGAAGTCCACACACGCTAAATATCTGGCTCGACCTCATGTTCTTCAGCAAATCTCCCATCATGAGATCGGGAGTTGCCTGCACATAAGTAGCGGCGATCCCTACGACTTGTTCGCAGTTGTCAACGAGCTGACGCGCGTTCGCCTGAATCGCAAAGCCTATGACATAAAGATGATTGTACTTTTTGGCAGATGCTTCCTTCGCCGCTTCGTAAACTAATTTCTCGCTCACCGCCCCGTTCTCAGGCCCGAATACAAGCGCCGCAGGCTTTTCAGCCGGTGCCCCCTCTCCTTTTAGGAGAGGGTCGGGGTGAGGTCGATCACCGCTGACCACAAGGGCTTCCGCAGAAAGCGAAAGTGTCTTTGCCGGTGGACGCACGTTTCTGAATTGAATTGTCTTGCCTCCGTCAAGATGGAGCACCGGCGACTTGCGCAAAATCTCAAGCATCCGCTCCACGAATGAGCCGTAGGATTCCTGCGCACCGGAGTCTTCATCGCCGTCGCCTTCCCAATCAACGGGAGTTGGGATGGTTGCCTCGACGCAGAACGGGCCGCTCACACGTGTAATATTCTTTATTTCTTCCGGTCTGTCCACGAGCACTTCTTCCTGCGGCGGCTCGTTGTTGGCAATACTCTTCAAAGTAATGTGCGGTACGATACCGCCGACTTCCTCGCCTTTTGAGTTCTGCTTTCGTTTATAAACGAATCCACCGACAGGTCCGCGGTTTTCTTCCTTCAGGTCATAATATGGGAAAGTCGCCGTGAGAATCCGCTGACGCGCGAGTGCAAGCGGAACGCGCGAAGTATCTATCGTGATCCACCTTCTTCCCCACTGCTCAGCTACATAGGCAGTCGTGCCACTACCACACGTCGGATCCAAAACCAAATCGCCCGGATCTGTGGACATCAACAAGCACCGTGCTATCGCCTTGGTCGAGGTTTGGACAACATAGGTAGCATCATAAGCCCCTTCGGTGTCTGCCCAAAAATTGGTGAGCTTCGAGACAGGATAGTCGTCATGATATAGGACGTACGTCAAAGCATCGCGCGTTTCATACAAACGATTCGCATTTGCAAGATTACGCATACCCTCAAAGTTTGTCCGCCAACTTTTTCCGGCGCCCGGTGAATACTTTGTCCCGTTGAATGGGAAAACGAAATCACCTGTAGCAAAATACCCACTGGGTCTAAGATCAAGCGGGATAAAGACTTTTGCACCCGACGGAATCTTAGTAAAATCTTCCCTCTCCTCTCGAGTCATTGTTCTTCTAGCGCCATCGGGTAACTCCAAGTACCTCCAATGTAAGTCCTCTTTCCAATCCTTAAAACCAAAAAGTGAACGGTACTTCGCTAGCTCCTTGTCTTTAGCATAGAAAAGTACATGATCAGCAATCGTCTCGATTAGTCGCGTGTTTCCCATAGTCATTTTCTTTGTCTTGAAGACGATAGATGCGACAAAATTCTCCTCCCCAAAGACCTCATCCATGATCTCACGCAGATGGTGGATGTTATCGTCGCTTATCTGTACGAATATGCTTCCGCTTGGCGATAGAAGCTCGCGTGCAAGGAGAAGCCTGTCGCGCATGTACGTCAGGTAGCTGTGCAGCCCAAGCTCCCACGTGTCACGATAAGCCTTCACCATCTCCGGCTCGCGAGTCATGTCATCGTCGTCGTTGTGGCTGACGTCGCGCTTCCTTACGAACGGCTGGAAGTTCGAGCTGAACTTTACGCCGTAAGGCGGGTCGAAGTAAATCATCTGTACCTGTCCGCCAAGTCCTTCGTAGCGAAGGAGCGAGTTCATCACGACTAACGAGTCGCCAAGAACCATACGGTTCACCCACTTATCCTGGTACTCGTAAGCTTTAAGGACCTGGTCAGTGACCGAATGCTGCGGGTCGCCGTACAGATCGAACATGTCGATCTGTTTGTCGCGCTTGTGGCTCTTCAGCGTCTCGATGATGGCTTTGGTCGACAGGCGCTCATGGACAAAGAGAGGAAGAGTAGGAACATCGAATGAAAGTCGCTCGGCCTTGCCCGCCCAGTTGAGGAAGAGCTTCTGGATACGCTTCAGCTGCTCGACGGCGTCGGCAAGTCCGCCGACTGCTGCAACGACCTGGCTGCTTGAGTTTTTGAACTCATGGGGAGACTGAAATTTGTGCGGCGCCGGGAGGCGGCTCGCTTCGTCGATACATGCGAGGAGCCACTCGCCGAATTCACGTGTGGAATTCTGGCCGTCCCACGAAAGCTCGGGAGATAAAGATGAGTCGTACCTGTACGACTGCGGCGGTTTCTTCTTCCTGAACTGGGCCTGAGTGCCAACCTCCGGCCGCAGAGGGCTTGTCGCTTCCGGATGCCTGTAAACCTCTGTTGAAACTTCCCTGACCGACTTCTTCTTGCCTTTTGCCATTTAAGCCTGTGATTTGTAGAAAGTTAGCCAATACGGTGAAGAATCGCAAAGACCTGTCTACAAGAACTCTCGACCGAATCTCGACACGTGCCCTTCGTATATCGATTGTAATCACCATGGCCAGCCCGTAAATTTGATGAAGAAATCTAAGTTTCAAGTGGAGATAATCCAATGAACATCCAACGATTCAACTTCATTGGCTTTCTGTCAAACGTCGATCCATCAATTCTCAAAGTGAACTTTGGGGACAGTGTTCACCCCGAATTCTTGTCTCAAGACGAAGCGTACAAGCTCCTGAGTAAGCTGGACAACTATCACGATTATGGAATTTTTGCAAGGTCAACTTCTGGTGTGCGTGGAACCGAAGGTGATTTCTACGTTTTGACCCACGGCTCACACAATGATCTTTCGCTCGACAACATCTTCAAATTTGAAGAGGAAATCGTTCGTCCTCTTTCGGAGGAAATTCTTCCCAAGCTTAGGCTTTTCAAAGAAGGCAATCCCCAAATGCCACTCTGGTATTATTTTTCACAGAACGAGGGCCAACTTACGAAGAAGATGGAAGTGGGTCCTGGAAGAGTCGCTTACGGTCCAGTTTTCCATCTTGACGAATCGGAACTACCGGAATTAGAGACATTCATTAGTGATACAAAGCTTCCATTTACGAAAGATTGCATTAATCTAGCCTTTCAGAGCTATGACATGTCCTACGGCTCGATGCATTCGAATCTGGCATTCCTGCTTCTGATGATCGGTGTGGAGAGTCTTCTTAACCCATCAAAAGGTGAGATAACATATCGCGTGTCCCGGTACGCGGCGGTGCTTCTCGGACATTCAGCCAGTAAAGGCGAAACGATTTTCCGAGAGGTGAAGGACCTTTATCGGACGAGATCAAACATAGTGCACGGGACCTCTAATGTTACCGTGCAGAATGCCGAACTCGCGAAGCTAAGAGGAATTCTCCGCGACCTGATTAAAGAAGTGAACCGAATCGATAAGCCGAAGGATGAGCTTCTTCGGATGTTGGATTCTTTGGGGTTTGGAGAGAGGCCGTGGAGAGGTAACTGCTAGAGATCCTGCCGGGACCCCCTCATTTCACCACCAAGTCACCAAGACACGAAGAAGAATACTTTGGCTGCGTTCCGTTTTGGTGTTTCACTTTGTGACTTCGTGCCTCGGTGGTCCTTTTCGTCTGGGTCTCTAGTAGCCGACTTTGGGGATAGCGCCCAGCAGTAGTGGCTGCTTGCAATCCATACTTCTTAACATACAATTTCACGGGCTTCTCTCATTTCATGGACTGGACGGGTAGCATTGAATCATCCGCGAAATCTCATTTCACACCGTCTTCCCCGAGTAACAGGCTCTAATCGGTAGCTTAAAACTTTCCCTGCGAAATCCGATTTCCCGTACTCCTCTCCAAACACCAGAAAACCTGCCAATCGGCTGAAATTGCAGCGATTGGATAGCGGCACGCCGTTTGGGCTATAGGCTTGTGCATTTAAAAACCATAACACATCGGAGCAGTAAGATGAGAAGAAAATTGAGATACCTACTGGTCTTACTAATGTTTCCTTTATTACCCCAGCTTGCCAACGCACAATTGGGGTACCGCTCGATCTTCGGGATCCAAAAATCGACTCTCGATCCTGGAAATCTTTACTTCAATTTCACCGGAGACATGGTAAGCCATTTGAAAATCTATGACCAGACGAAAAACACATACGTCGTCAAACCCTCGACGATGGTCTATAACGATGTCGCGCTGAACAGTTTCGTTGCCTACGGACTCACGCGCAATCTGACAGTGTTCGGCGAAATCCCGCTGCGCTCAGTTCACGTGTATTCGCTCAACCCGACATTAACCGGCAAGGGGTTTGGCGACCTCCAGTTGGGCGGCACTCTAAACTTCCTTACTACTGGCGGTCCCTCGAGCTTAGACGCGACTCTTTCAACCACACTTCCCATCGGCGCGGACACGCCTCCGGGAAAGGGTGAATATGCCTTAGGTGTAAATGCCATTCAATTCACAGGATCGGTGGACGGTTACAATCCAATCGGTACCTACGGACTTCTCTACTCGGCCTACTACAATTTCGTGGGCAACGACGGCTCGCTTAACTACGGAGACTGGACAGGAGCTTATCTCCTTCTTGACAAATACACGGAGACCCCGTTCGGGAATTTTACATTCGATGCCGGACTCAACGCCGCATATAAATTCGACGACAGGATTTCGGGAAATCCGGTGAACAATTCTTACGATTACTACCTGAACGTACTGGCAGGCATAACATACTACTACAGCCATGGTCTCGACTTCAGAGTCGGAGTCCCTTATACGATCTATCAGAAGAGCGCGTGGTTCACCGGCTACTCGGTGCTCCTCGGCGTGGAATATCAACTCGGCAAATAATGACGAAACAAAGGATAAAGTCATGAAAACAAATACCACAAAGATTTCGAAAGTATCGGTCGGGCTGGCGGTCATCGCGATGCTGATGATCGGAGGATGCGCTCAGGACCCGCCGAAGTATCAGAACCTTTTCATGGGATACATCGAAGACACGGAGGTCAACGTCACGACAAGGATCCCTGGCAAGATAACCGAGATATATGTCCACGAAGGACAGTATGTGAAGGCGGATCAGAAAGTCGCGCAGCTTGACAACAAAGAAATGTTAGACAACCTGTCCGCCATGAAGGCTGAGCTGTCCAATATCGCTAGGAACAGGAAGCGCCTGGAAAATCTCTACGCTGTGGGTGCGGTACCGCAACAGAAACTGGACGAGATAGAGACAGCCTATGAGGTTGTCAAAGACAAGATGGCCGCCCTTCAGAGCAACATCAACGACATGACGATCACATCCCCAATAGCGGGCAAAATAAATGTCAGAGTTCTGGAGCCGGGACAAATGATGGCGCCGGGAATGCCGGTTGTCGTTGAGACGGATACTTCCATTTCCTGGGCGCGGTTCAGCATACCCGAATCGTACATCAACCAGATACAGTTGGGGAAGGTTCTGACGCTGACAACGGGCATCTCAGGTGTAAGCTTTCGCGCAGAAGTAATCCAGATACTCCCTATGGCTGACTTTGCTACAAAAGTGCCGACCAACCTGCAGGATGAACGAGACGTGAGAGCGTTTTCGATAAAGATGAAAATCCTCAACAATAAAGACCAGATAAAACCCGGAATCTACGTCTATCTCAAGCTTGCAAGTCCCAGCGCTCGGGTAGCACTCGGAGGTGGGAGCCATGAAACCAATTAAGATGTTGGCACAAATCATACTGCGTACCCTCCTCATCGCGGTTATCCTCACTTTCTTTTTCAGCATGATGGCGGGAATGTATTACAACAACGCCCCCAGACACATCCGAACCGCGGTAGTGGATGAGGATCAATCACCACTGAGCAGGTCCATCGTGTTTGGCATAAGGTCGTCGAACGTTTTCGATGTTGAATATACGCCGGTAGACTACCTCGCACTGCAAAATCTTATAGCCCAGGGGAATGTCGACGCCGGTGTAGTAATACCCCATGACCTTTACAAGGATGTTCTCAATGGAAGGTCGCAAAGAATACTGGTAGTGCTTAACGGCTCTGCAAATCCGAGTGTTCCAAATCTCGCGCTCGGCAACATGAATATGATTGTAAACACTATTGCAGGTCAGCTGCAATTGAAGGTACCGGTAGAGGATTTAGGCTCGATACCGAACTTCCGACATCAGATGATGCCGCTTCTGACAGTTAGTACGAGGGCGTTTTATTCGCCGACGGTAAATATGGAGTCGTCAATGCTGCCGGCTTTCATGGGCCTCGCGATGCAGGTAGTCTCCCTGGTAATCATAGTACTATTGCTCAATGTGAACCTGAAACAATTCCGTGAAAAATTCCCGAGTGCGAAGGTCGCAAGGCAGCTTCCCTTGAAGGCTGTGATTATGCCTGTGATCCTCTCGTGGTTGATTGTTACGACGGCAATTGCAGCGGCCTTTTACTCCGTAATGGTAATGTTTGCCGTTCCCCTTCCCTCTAATTTCTGGAACGTTGTCTTTGTAATCTCGGTCCTCGTCATGGCGATGGAGAGCATCTCGCTTTTCTTCTCGCTTAACATTAAAAGCACCGTCACATTGGTTGCCATTTACACGCTCATCGTTCTGCCGGCATTCTTGTATTCCGGATTTCTTGTGTCGTTCCAGCAGATGCCTGCTTTCCCAAGAATGGCAGGAGGCTGGTTTCCATTGAGGTATTACCTCGAAGCGCTGTACGGAGTATTCAACCGCGGGCTGAGCGTCGCGGATGTCGGTAACTATCTTAATTCACTTTACTATTTCATTGGCGGGTTCCTGCTGCTTTCACTCCTGTCCATCCTGTTCGGAGCTTTCGAAAGAAGGAGAATCATCTCATCCGATGACACAAGGCACATTTCGGGTACCCAGCCCAGGGAGATTCTGTCATGATGAAACTTATAAAGATAACTTTAGCGGCGATCCTTATACTCACGCTGACTGCAAGCGCACAGGAGACGCGTCAGCTGACACTCGATCAGGCAATTGACATAGCCATAGGAAATAATCCGCTTATCAAGGCAAAGAAGGCCGACGTCAAAGCAGCGGAATCGAAGATGGAACAGGCCCGGTCATACGAAGTACCCACCGTCAATCTGATGTCGCAATATTTCTACGCAGACAATCTTCCCGGAATGTTTCTGCAGGGACCTAACCAAATTCCGGTGATGACATCAACCGGTCCGGTATCCGGCGAGTATGTGGTCACGAGACCGATGGCTCCTTTCGCGGATGAGAACAGAGACGTGTTTACCACGGACATAAATCTTGTTTATCCGCTATATACGGGTGGCAAGATATCAAAAGCGAACGAGAATGCAGGCATACTGAAGGAATCGGCCACGTCCGACCTGAACGAGCAAAAGGATCAGATTGTACTCAATGTGACGACAGCTTTCGACAACATCTTATTGCTGGAGAAGGTCATCGACGTAAACAAGCAGGCACTCAAGCAATTCGAGGACCATCTTGAACTGGCGAAGCAGGCTTATGCCAACGGGGTGCGCTCCGAGTTCGATGTTCTCACCTTTGAGAGCAAGGTAGACGAATTCAAAGCGAAGCTTGTCGATCTCGAAGGCAAGCTCGATCTGGCGGAGTCAGGCCTGAAGTCGCTGCTGGTGCTGCCGCTAAGCGAGAATCTAGACTGCGTAGGTGGATTGCAGCTACCTGACAGCACAGGGCCATCAGACAGCCTCGACATTTACGCGAACGCCGCCGCGAATAACTACCAGCTGAAGAGCCTTCGTTTGAAGAAACAGATGCTCGATAATCTGAAAACGATTACGGCCGCGGAGATGAAGCCGACAATTTTCCTTTTCGGCAACTATCATGTCTACCACGGTATGGACTTCCCTCCCTACGATAACGCATGGAGAAACGGGCTTGCCGCCGGAATAGGTCTTTCGATGCCGCTCTTTAACGGTAACCTGACGAAGGGGAAAGTCGATGAAGTTGACGCATCAGAAAACATGGTAAGCGATTACGAGGAAGCGATGACGATCAAGCTGCGATTCGACATAAAGAACGTATTGATCAATATTCAGAACCTGCGTGCCAGGATGAGCGCGGAGGAAGTCCACCTCAAGGTCGCCAGCAAAGCTCATGAGATCGCTAAGGTAAGCTACGAGAACGGAATTATTACCGCGACTGAGCTTAACGACGCAGAGGTTCAGGTGGCAGCGGTGCAGACTTCCATACTCAATTTCCAGAAAGACATTCTATTGGAATACGCGGAGCTAGATTATCTCGAGAGCAAGGATGCGCAATGAAATCAAGTCATTATAGCTCTGCAACAAAGGGATCTGAATTCGAACAAACTGTTAAAATATCGGAGACAAACGTGAAAGAACATTTTGATGTAGTAGTTATCGGGGGAGGACCAGGCGGAACCCCTGCCGCAATTGATCTGGCCACCAGCGGGAAGAAAGTCCTGCTCGTCGAAAAGAGCGGGAAATTAGGAGGAGCATGCCTGTTCATCGGCTGCATCCCGTCCAAGATAATAAAGCACTCCGCGGATGAATATTATTTCGGGAAGGAGCGGCAATCGGGAGCAACTCCGTCGCCCGAAGAACGCGACAGATACTGGGCGCAGATACGAAGTAACATGGAGCGAATCCTGAGCTCAAGATCGGGGGCAGCCTATAATGGTATTCAGAAGCTTAAGAACCTTACTCTGGTCGGCGGTACCGCACGGTTCATTTCAAATCACGAAGTGGAGATTGCGAGCAGCGATGGTGGAAATATGAGGGCAGAGTTCGATTATGGCATCATAGCACCAGGCACGTCGTCGACTATACCTCCGTTCAAAGGAAACGCGACCGGCGAGCTGCTCACCAGCGAAACCATATTCAGCCGCGATTCGGTGCCCGAGTCTCTCGTGATTATCGGCGGCGGGCCGATCGGCATCGAACTCGCCCAGATGTTTTCCAGGCTCGACGTGAAATGCACAGTCATCGAAGTAATGGACACCATTTTGAACGGCATCGTCGAGCCGGAGTTTGTCAGTGGAATAACCGAAAGGCTTCAGAGACAAGGGATTGACATTTTCACTTCTTCACGAGTCAGTGAGGTTTCCCGTTCCCACGGCAAATTCAGCGTGGCGTTCTCAGGTCCCGATGGAACGACAAGGACAATCATATCAGATCAGGTCCTTGTATCCGCCGGCAAGAAACCAAACCTGGATGAACTGAACCTGGGCGCGACCGACATAATGTACACTCCGAAAGGAATCGCTGTGAATGAATACCTGGAGACCAGCGTAAATGGAATCTACGCCACCGGAGACGTAATAAATGCTCCGAAGTTTGCTCATACGGCTACTTATGAAGCACATATCGTCGCGGCCAACATCATGAGAGGCAATTCTACGAGACCTGACTTCACCAAGAACTCGTGGGTTTTGTTTTCGGATCCGGAAATTGCATCGGTTGGATACACGGAAGCGGAGGCGAGGAGGAAAGGAATAGACATAGTGACGGGTGTATACGATTACAAGATAGACGCGGTTACACAAATCAACGGCGACCCGTTCGGATATCTGAAATTCGTGGTCGATCGCCGGAGCTCCGTCATCATTGGCGTCCATATATTCGTAAAAGACGCAGGGGCGATAGTCGGCGAGGGGGCACTCATAGTTTCAAGGGGCTTAACCCTGCGGGATGTCGCGGATGCCATATATCCTCACCCTACTCTATCAGAAGCTTACGGTTACCTTGCGAAGAAGATGATACAAGAAGCAGCTGCAAAAGGAGCGGTTCGGTCCGACCATCCCACCCGGGACTCAAGAACAGCGCAATCTTCCGAGAGGGAGACCGCAGACAGTGTGCAGATTTGAAAGGAGAAATTTGATATGTGGCAGTCATGGACGAACGCGATCCTAGGAATCTGGCTCATCTCGGCAGCATTTCTTGGCCTGGATCCCGCCGTCAGTATTTGGAATGATCTCATTGTAGGAGTAGTTGTCGCGATCAGCTCATTCACAATTGTGAAGGATAAACAATGGCAAGGATGGCTGGCGATGGTGTTTGCAGCGTGGACGATAATTGCAGCTTTCGTCCCGCCCCTGACCGGAGGTATCGGTTGTGTGTACAACGATCTCATCTCGGGGCTCATCATCACGATCGCAGGGATCGCTTCGATGGGCCGGAAGCATGAAGAGAGATTGGCATGAGACAACAGGAGATAAAGCGGCCGCGAACTTCCCTGCCGCTTTTGCGACTTAACCGACAAATCAAATCACATTCTGAAAGGAGATTAGAAAATGAATTCGGCAGCAATGATTACATGGATATCGATTCTTACAGTCGGTGTGATACTGCTTGGATGGATTGGCTCGGCGATCGAGGATAAGCAACATCGAAATGCAACGAATCATACTAATCATACTTGAGAATTCAAAGAGGAGGAGGGACTATCGGATGCGCCTGAACAAACTTCTCGAGTCCCCCCTTCACTCTGGCCTCAGGCGGAGGAGGCGCGCGCTGACTGGTCGAATTTTCACTCCATAGATGCGCTTATCGCCGCAGGAGTCGAGGCAGCGAGATTTCATCTGCGTGAAACTCCGTTAGTCAGCAAATTCTTACCTCCGCTTCCAGAACCTATGAAGAATCCGACTGATCATAATTCTGCGCATCACCAGTCAAAGGCCCGTGTTCACATCTGGTCAGATGCCAATTACTCCACTCGAATCCGGTTTGGCACGTAATCAAAGAACCGTTCGGTTATACCGTCATAAATCAATTCAGCGCGTAGCGTCGTCTTCTTATCTGTACGTCTGAGCAAGAAGGCGGAGCTTGATTCGCATTTTCACTTCCACACTCTCCGGCACACCTTTGCTTCGCATCTCGCTATGAAGGGAGTGAGTTTGTACTTCATCCAGAAGGTCCTGGGACATGCATCGATTCGCACTACCGTCCGAATCTACGCTCACTTGCAGCCCGATCCGCTAGCACATGCGGTGAATGAACTGGATTACTGAGCGATGAGAAAGAGTCGCGTGACCATGTGGCATATTTGCGGCAATTTACTTTTTGACTCGGGGGGTGAAGAGGTGGAGAAACAAAAAATCCCGCAATCCGAATTGTTTTGCGGGAATTTGTGGCGGGGTTGACGAGGCTCGAACTCGCGACCTCCTGCGTGACAGGCGTGCCACGGCACTTACTGCGAGCAAAAAACGTTTATTTTATTTAACATTCGCAGATTTAGTGATACCTGTAAATCCTTTTTGATATAGTTTTCTCCCCGAGACCGGGCATATAACGGGCATGAATGTGTACCACCATGTGGTTCTTTTCCTCCGCACTTTTCACGTATGTGCGGTGGTTGTGAACCTGGCATTGACCACCGTCAGCAGCTCTCAGATATTCGGGAGGTGCTTGGAGGTCTTCTTGATTCTTATTTTGTCACCGACAATATTACCTATCGAAATCAATAAGTATAGGTAAGTTTATCGTTGCATCGATAAGCGAAAAAGCGGCATATCCAAAGGAACGAGCCATCCTGACCTTCAAAAAGCGCGGAGGAATTCTTCGCTCAGCTGAGGCCATTCGTGCCGGAATACACCCAGAAACGCTTTATTCCCTTCTAAAGGATGGGAGGCTCGAAAGGCTCAGTCGGGGAGTGTCTAGGATTGCCGATGGCCATCCTATAAGTAACCCGGATCTCGTTAAAGTGGCTACCAGGATCCCCTCGGGTGTCATATGCCTCCTCTCCGCACTCTCGTTCCATGACCTGACGACTCACATTCCGCACGAAGTCGATATAGCGCTTGCGGCCGGAGCCGAAGAACCACGCCTGGAACATCCACCGTTTAAGACATACCGCTTCAAAGGGAAAGCATTCACAGAAGGGATTGAAACCCGCAGCTTAGATGGCGTACAGGTTCGCATCTACTCAGCAGAGAAGACTCTGGCTGACTGCTTCAAGTTCCGAAACAAAATCGGTGTCGATACCGCGGTGGAAGCTCTCCGAAAGTATCGGCAGCGAGGACAGATCAATTCGGACGATCTGATGAAGTTCGCAGCGATATGCCGGGTAAAGGATGTCATGCGGCCGTATATCGAGGCGATCTTTTAAATGGCACGGGAAGTCAGCAACCTTCCTGCATCTGTTCATCAGAGACTTTTGAACAAGGCGACCGAGTCTTCTCGTCCGTTCAACGAGCTCCTGCAGTACTTTGCAATGGAACGGTTCATTTACAGATTGTCCAGGACACCTCACGCCGGCAAGTTCATCCTCAAAGGGGCGTTGATGTTCACAGTCTGTGGCGCCCCGGCATCACAACCGACGAAAGATATAGATCTACTTGGAAGAACCAGCAATGATGTCGACGAAATTGTCAAAGTCATGAAGGACGCTTGTAAGGTTGAAGTAGAACCAGACGGGATGTCATTTGATGAGGACAGCGTCGCTGGTGGACCAATAGCTGAAGATGCCGACTATCAAGGCGTGAGAACAACACTTGGTGGTACGCTGGGCAACGCGCGCGTGAATCTGCAAATCGATATCGGGTTTGGAGACGTGATCAGTCCGCGGCCGACGAAGATCTCGTACCCAACGATCCTGGATTTCCCGGCTCCCAGGTTTGTCGAGGCCCTCGACATCCTTTTCCAGGGAGTTCACACTCACCCTGCTGTAAATCCATTTCGGGATTATCTATGAGCGTTCTGGACGCGAAAGGACAGAAGATGCCGAATCCCTTTCCCTTGTCTTCCAAATCAACAATGCCATGCGGTCCATGATTTATAAGCAAAAGAAAGAGGTAGCAGTTGGAAATCGGAGGAGGCTCGCAACGCTAAGAAATACAAAAAACGCAGCTCTGAAAGACAATATGGTTCGATCTTTATTTTGACCTGGTTTCAGTGACAAGCGAAATTATTCTTAGTTTTTCGATTATCAATTCCTTCACGGCATCGATTGCCTTCGGGAATGTCTTTCTGAGGTCAATTTCCGACGACCTTGCTAATACTTGCTTGATAGTTCTGGTGAAAGTATCTTTTGTTTCGGTTGCCACATTGACCTTCGTAATTCCAAGCTCTATCGCGCGCTTTAGGCTTGCTGCAGGTAACCCAGACCCACCATGCAGGACTAGACATACGTCTGTGGCCTGGCTTATCATTTTAAGTCTCTCTAAGTCCAACTTGGGCTCGCCTTTATAAAAGCCGTGTTTTGACCCAATGGCAACTGCGAGTGCATTGACGCCAGTTTTTTCGACGAACTCTTTCGCCTCGCCGGGATCAGTGAAAGCACCGGTGTCCAATTCCCTCCCTAACTTTGGAACGCATCCGAGTTCGGCCTCGACATCTGCGCCATACATTTTTGCCAGCGCCACGACTTCCCTCGTAATTCTTATATTTTCGTCAAACGTATTGTCGCTCGCGTCAATCATCACAGAATCAAAACCGGCTTCCAGACTCTTCTTGATAAGATCTATGTCTTCGCAATGATCCAGATGGACCCAGGATTCAACCCCAAATTGTTCGGAGAGTGTCCGCGCTATCTGTACTGCCGTTTTCAATCCCATATAGTCGATTGAACTTTTTGTCAGCTGGAGGATCACTGGCTGTCTCATCTCTTTGGCCGCGACGAGAATTCCCTTGCACGTTTCAAGATTGTAGAAGTTAGTCGCTAGGAGCGCCCTTTTTTCACTTTGTACCTGTTTCAGCTTTTCCTGTAGTTTCATTTTCCTCTATACCCAAATCTTTCTCTTGCCGTTTTCATTATCTCTCTGTATGTCGTGAAGGCGGTCGTTCCACCTGCGGCGGTTGTGTTAACAGCCCCCATCAGATTGCCGAACTCCAGGCATCTTTCAGGTTCAGAGCCGCGCACGAATTGGAATACGTATCCGGCGTCAAAGCTATCGCCTGCGCCTATCGCATCCACGACCTCGTTATTCAAAAAGGCCTTTTTCTTAATGGTCTTCTCTTTATTTCGTAGGAAAGAGCCCTTGTTTCCCAATTTGACCACAATGCTATTTGAAATCGGGGAAAGCTTCTCCAGGGCTGCCTCGACGGTGTTCTCGCGGGTCAGACGTAGGATTTCTTGTTCGTTAGGGAAAAATACATCTACCAGTGGCAGGATTTTCTCATAATCAATTTCCCACTTTTCCTCCGGATCCCATTGCATATCGAATGAGGTTGTCAAACCCAATTCCTTCGCAAGCTTGAACATCTTGTAGACATCGTTCCTTATGGCCGGCTGGAGGTAGAAAGAAGAAAAATGCAGGTGTTTTGCCTGGCGAAGGACGGCCGTGCCTACATCTCCAACTGTCAGATTGTTCATCGCTCCTGGATACGTGACCATGGCTCTGTCCTCACCGAAATTAAGAACAATCGTCGCTCCGGTATTCGAGACACTATCCTGAATTATGCGGCTGATTTTGACCCCTTTTTCACGAAGTTTGTCCTTGACAAGTTTGCCGAAATAGTCTTTACCAACCCTGCCCACGTACGACACTCTTGCTCCTAACGAACTGAGATTGCTCGCAAAGATAGCGGACGAACTTCCTAATGTCAGAGTCATGTCCTTTGCAAGTTTCTCTTTGCCCATTTCCGGAAACGACTCGATATCGTTCAGGATTAGGTCCACATTCAATTCGCCTACGACCATGACGTCGAATTTCTTACTTGCCATTTGCCACCTCTTTCGATTATGCTTTCTCTGCTACCTGTTCTTCACCTGATCCTTCAAAAGCCAGGAGTGAGATCGAAACTATCAACGCGATCATGCCTATCAATACCATCGTCTCAGAAAATACCCGATATATCAACAGCCAAATAATAATTGCGATAACTGGTGCGACTGCATTACTCAGCGGACTTACAATGCTTGCTTTTCCGAATCTGAAGGCATAAACGATAGCGAGCGCTCTGACTGCATTGAGCAATTGAATGATCGCAGTGAGATAAGGTCGGTTGAATCCCCAATTGATCTTAGGAGAAAAATCAGTTACCAGAAGAGCGGAAGGCATAAGATGTAGACCCGTAAGTGCCATGTAGAAGAATATCGCCTCTGCTTTCATTGTCTTGCTGGCAAACTTCCACGTACGCCTGCAGACCCCCAAGCGAGAAAAACCAGGAGCGAGACTTCGATCCAGGTGGATTCTGAGATAGCAGAATTATCCGGTGATTGATACGAGAGTAGCGGAATCGCAATGAGTGCGAGAATTATCCCAACCCACCCTCGGTTGGAAGCCCTCTCTTTGAGGAAAAAGTATGATAGAAGAATCGTAACCACAGGGGAAAGAGAGATAAATGGAAACACTAGGTAGGCGGGGCCGGAACGCAATGCTTCAAATAGAATCAACTGTCCTCCCGCCCCCGTGGACCCTATAAGGCATCCCAGCAGGATAGACTTTCTGTCATATCCGAGATGCAATCCGACAATTTTCAATGCCACCAGCGCCGGCGGAATCATCGTCAGGGTCCAGACGCAGTATCCAAGGGTTGCGGGGAATCCACCCTTTTCCTGAATCTCTATAAGTGTTCCCCCGATGCCCCAGAAGACTGTAGTAACAATAGCGTATACCAACCATGGACGGGATTTCATCAGTTTTCCCCTGAGGTCGCGTAATCGTATATCTGTAAAACGTGAGAAATACGGTTGAGAATCAAACTCTCCGGCGTGTTGTCAATTTCCTTGTTTCTAATTTGATCAAACGACTCTGGGAGAAATTGACTCACCAAGGTGATAGGGACCTCGACTGTGGCCAAGTTGCCAAGCAGCGTCGCGAGCGATTCCTTCACCGCCGTGTCGTTCCAGTAATATCTGATTCTGTCGCTCAAGCTGTACTTTCTTTTGAAAGTTTTCTCCTCATCCGTCCCCCGATAATATTTCTTCCAGTAACCAGGATTTCTCTCCATCGCAGTTTCGACGGCGTTAGATAGATTGGAAGGAGCTGCTTGCTTATTCCCCAGAAGGAGTTCCTTCTCGATCATCTCGAGAGCAAACAGAGCTTCCCTGAATGCAAAAGTCAGCCAGGGTCCTACCTTCAATATCGCAAAATGGTCCTCCACCATTTCCCTCAATGACTCCCTTTTCTGAAAATCCGTCGAGTGTGCCTCAAATACCAAATTCTCCTTCTCCTCTATGTTCTTCTTTAATTCGTAGGACCTGCTTCTCTGATAATCGAAAATTTTTTGATCTCCGAATTCAACCCCGGGTTGCACAACAACGGCAATTACCCTTTCCCAAGCATCGTCGAGCCCGTACTTCAAGAACTCTCTGCGGGTGATTTCCACTGTCGCATCAAGCTCGACGGGAGTGGTAACCTTGAAAGCATTCCTGTTACCTTCTGCTCCACCTGGCGTCGGTACGTCCGTGCCGATCACGTATACGAGTTCATTCTCCACCGCCCTCCTGTTTTTCATCTCTTCCTCTGCGACTTCGCACAACTGTGCAGCCCTCTCTGCAACCGTCGACACATCCAGAGGCCAGCCGCGTGGACCGTCATCGGCACATTTCATACTCGTGTCAAGATGTATTTTGGCATATCCGGCTCTCACATAAGCCCGGACTTGTTCCCTCGCATTTTCCATCGCAAGCACGTGAGGTTTACCCTGCCAGACATTCGGCCCAAGATGATCTCCTCCCAATAATATGTTCTCGGCCGAAAAGTCGATAGAATTAGCAAGACTATAGACATAATCTCTGAACCTGTCAGGTGTCAATCGCGTATAACCTCCGAATTGATCGACCTGGTTGGAGGTGGATTCGATAAGAACGACTCCGCCGAACTTTCCTGCGTGAGCCATTGCCGCCTTGATTACAAATTCGTTTGCCGAGCATACCGACGTTATACCAACGGGAGAACCTGATTTATGTTTTTTTATAATGGATCTTATTTTGTTTCCGACTTCTTTCATTTTCTATTATCGTACATCTTCATACGGGTATATCTTCACGCCTTGAACTACCCTGTGGATCATTCCGCTTTCTGAAGGGTTGTCTGGTTTCAACCCAAGTTGAATAGATTTCAGAAATCCCAACAATTGAGCTGGCAGGACAGAAACTATTGCCAGAAATTCTTCACTTAATTTGGATTTGCCATCTCCTAATAAAATGAGTAGATCAACGTCGATTCCATCAAGCCTCTCCTCCGTGATCCCAATTGAATAGAGTGGCTTTCTCCCGCCGGCGATACCTTTAACCAGATCCACTTCATATCTGCTTGCGTAATCATTATTCGTGAACAGGTAGCCTAAAATGGTTCGCTCATTTACAACGGCTTTCGGTCCATGCCTGAAACCGAGGAACGAATCAAACTTGCAAATGACCTTGCCATCGGTGAGTTCTTGGAGTTTCAAGTGCGACTCTCTTGCAGTTCCTTTCATCGGACCAGAACCGAGGAATACTGCGCGGTCGAAGTCAAGTTCAGCCACATGCCTTAATGCCGCAAAATAATCTTTGAAGATCTTCCTCCCGTACTCTCTCATAATAGCTACTGCGAATTCATTCCTGTCTATGTCACGAATGTCGGAGATCAATAATCCTGATAACAGCATGGCGGTGAAGCTTCCAGTCATTGCAAGGCTTTTATCATTCGCTTCGGGCGGCAGTAGGAGTACGAGACTATCGGTACCCTCGACTGCTTTCAATAGGGCGCTGTCAGTGTTGCAGGTGATGACAAGATGGAAGACATTGCGTGATAGATGTCCTGCTAACTCGACCGCCTTTGCGCTTTCAGGACTGTTGCCCGAACGAGCGAAAGAAACCAGGAGCGTGTCCCTGTCATGGCCGAAAACCAATTCGGGATGAGTGACCAGATCAGTCGTGGCGACCGCTTTTGTAAACATACCGGTGTATCTCTGAAAGGGCCCTTCCAATACCTCCCCGATGAAAGCAGATGTACCCGCACCTGTTAATATAGCCTGAAGGTTGCTGAAGTGTTTCAGTTCACTGAGAAACTCCACGATCTCGGACTTTTTTCCCCTCACAGATTTCCATGTCGCACTCCATAACTCTGGCTGGCCGATAATCTCCTGAAATGTGTGTCCCCTTCCGGGACTCATTAGATCTACTTCGTTTCCGATCGTATTAGCCATTTAACCGAATCACTTTCTTAGGAATTTCCGCAATAATAATGGTATAAACAAGAATTATTATTTATTAATCGCAATTCCCAGACAAAAAAATCCCGAGTCCAAAAGAACGAGCTTCTAATCCCTCAGACGGACAAAACTACTCAGGCCAATCATACATAAGCTGACGGGTTCAACCTTTCAACATCGAATAAATCCTCGGCGAGATATGCCGCCACACCCAACGCTCCAGCCTTGTTTCCCAGAGTTGAAGTCACAAACCGGACGTTTCGACTCAGAGGAACCAAGGCATATTTAAGCGCGTTCAGTCGCACCGCTTCCAACAGGTAAGGTGCCGCCGTAAAAACTCCTCCACCAATCACTACCATGGAAGGATTGAGTAAATTAATCAGTATTGAGATTCCAAAACTGAGGTGCTTTGCAGCTTGGTCGAGGATCTCAATCGAAAATTCGTCCCCGTTCCCGGCAGCCGTCAAAACCGAGTCCGCATCAATTTGTTCAACTTTTAATCCCATTTGTCCTGTAAGAATTGACTTCGCTCCCGCCTCAATTTTTTCTCTCGCGATTCTCGTCACTGCCCGACCGGAGGCGACGGTCTCCAAACATCCCCTCTTTCCACAATAACAAAGGTCCCCGTTCTTCACAACCTGGATATGTCCAAACTCACCAGCGTACCCATCCTGTCCGAAGTACACCTTGCCGTCTATGATAATACCGACTCCTAAGCCCCAGCCGACATTGATACATACTGCATTATCGACGTTCTTAGCAGCGCCGAACCATCGCTCGCCAAAGGCCATTGCCTCCAGGTCGTGTTCAAGATGAACCGGCTTGTTGAACCGTTTGGAAAGCAATTCGGCCACCGGACCTTCGCCGAAATTGAAGTAAGTCTCACCCAGTCCCTGCTTTCCTTTGACCATCCCAGGAAGAGAAATTCCTATTCCGAGCAACTTGTTCCAGCTGGCTTTTGCCTCCGCCAGAACGATCTGTATCTCCTTCTCAAGGTCGTTGAGCACCTTGATATCATTGCTCAAGACTACCGACTTCCGTCGCGTCTGCGCAATAATATTTGTCGCATGATCGAGGACCACGAAATTCGTTGAGACACGCCCAATGTCAACTCCGAGGATAAAACCCGCGCCGCCGTTAAGTTTGATTACGGAGGGTGGACGCCCAACCTGACTCGTCGCGCCGTACGATCCGTTGACAACCAGTCTGCTTCGCTTTAGAGTGTCGACGATGTTGGAAACAACAGGCAATGTCATCCCTGTCTTTTTGGCAAGATCAGTTAACGATAATGGCCCGTGGTCCAGTAATGCCCTAAGAGTAAGGCGCCGTCTGATTTCATTTTTTGCACTTACCTTGTTCTCTTTACTAGAATTTGATTTCGCCATAGCTTTCCTCCAAGTACTTCTTGACGGGCAAAATATCCCTCTTGTCCGTCAAATCGGGCACATGCTCAGAGAGCGGATACGCAAAGAGAGACTTAGGATGCTCACGCACCATCATGTTCATAGCATCTGGAAGCTCCTTTTCCTGTCTTACCGGGTTCAAAGGCACACGTTCCAGGAAAGGATAGATTGCATCCTAGTTTAGTCCGAAGATGTTCATGCTGACACCGATAAAACCGTCCTGCCCTCTGGCAACTTCAATGTCTTTTTTCAGGGGTTTTTCAACGATTTTCGTTATGAAGCCCTCCATGTCCTTGAAAGTTACGGCAAATTTTTCAATTCTGCTGGATCCAAATTGAGGCAACACGAGAGACCGGTGATCATAATCGACCATTGCATTATCGTACTTGTTTTCAAGCATCAACCGCAATGCTTTGACGGAGTACAGATTGTCACTGTTGCAGACAGTGAAACAAGTTGCTTTCCACTCCGGTATCGATGAAAGTCCGTGGTACAAGGCGTCTGCCGTACCGAGCGGCTTCTGTCTTCCCGGCGGAATTTTCTGGATCGCATAAGAAATTCTCAAACCGAAAAATTCATTGTCGCGATCCATTTTGCCATAGTAAGTGCGGATACTTTCATCACGCTCACCAATTACAATCAGGATATCCCCATATCCTGCCTGTTTGGCATTGTATAACAAATAATCGAGGAAAGGTCGATGATTTCCTCCTACTCCGATCATAGCTTTTGCCTTCTCATCCGCGTCACGGGCAAGAGCTTCATCCGGCAAAATTTCTTTAGATGTGGAACGCTTCATTCTCGATGATATTCCTCCGGCAAGTATGACTAACTTTCCCTGGCTTGTCACACTGCCTCCAGTACTTCCGAACGGGTTCCTTCGGCTACGTTGACTATATATGCTTCGCCTCCCTCTTTTTCGATCGCCTCTTTGACTTTTAAGGGATTCTCAGGAGCGTAAGCGAACATGCAACCACCGCCGCCTGAACCATTTATCTTGCCTCCGTAGGCTCCGGCTTCCAACGATGCAGCAATCATCCGGTCGATCTTCGGCGTGGAAATCTCCAGGGTATCGCGCAGCACCTTGTGATGCTCATTTATCAATTCACCGACCCGCGTTCGGTCCACGTTAGGCCGGCTGAGCACATCAAGGGCATTCCATGTGATATCTCGGTTTCGCACCGTACCATGAAGTAGTTCAACCTGTTCATTTTTCAGTTTGCCAGCATATTCGTCGATCTCACTTTCACCCACTGTCCTCAAAGAGAAATCAGGATATGTTTCCTGCAGCTCCTTTACCACTCGCTGAATTTGATTCTTCACGCGAGCTAAAATAAGCTTTGTGTCTTTCGGCTCGCCTGAGTTACCGAGTACAAAAGTCCCGAGACCCGGAGTTAGTCGCTTCACCGAAATTTCCGGATAGGAGTCAAGGAATATTATGCCGCCGACGGCAGTGGAGTAGTGATCCATCATGCCGCCGGGCTCAGAAAATTCGAGCACCTCTGCCTCGTAAGCATGCTCGGCAACAACTTCCGGAGGTAAGCTGATGCCTTGGTCACTCACTCTCGCCAGAACATTTATCCACGTCACCACCAGCGCCGAGGAACTCGAAGTCCCGGCGTTAATAGGGATTTCGCCTTTAACGGTGCATTCCATACCTCGTGAGAAAGTATATCCGTGCTTTTTCATCACGTTTACCGAGCTTCTGAAGTAGTCTCTCTCTTTTTCGTAGCCTATTTGCCCCGACAGAGAAAATGTCTCTTCGTCATCTATATCGGGTAGATGTATTACCGCATCCCCTTGATCGTTGACATGGCCCTCTATGTATATTCTCAGGGATATAGCAGATGCTATTACGGGAAGGTTAAGATAATCCTGATGTTCGCCAAAGAGGCAAATCCTTCCTGGTGAGGAGACTCTCAAAATATTATTATTGTACCTTTTCATTCGTTCCCTTTTAGTTCGTATATGTTCTTAGAAACCCGCCGATAAAATATGTGCCCATGCCGGCAACCGCGATGAAGGAGGCTAATCCAAGGCCTTCGCTTCCCATAAAGACCCCCACCAAAAACGCAATTAGTCCTATGAAGAGGACAACTAAACTAATTCTTCCCCAAACAGTTCGTGGAATGATATTGTAAACGTTGTTGGCTTTTGCTTCCTCTTCGCTTGTGCTCTTGGCTTGCCAGATGCGTTCCACGGAATTATTGTTGCTGGGGGGAGTAAGAAGACTCACTATTGGCGTAATTAGTAAAGCTGTCCCGGCTGATATGTAAGTGGTGAGATTGAAGTTCAGGCTAAAGAAGTGTTGACATGACACGCCGGCCAAGGCACCGCTCAAATATCCTGCGATTGCACCCTGCCAATTCGCCCTCTTCCACAACAAGCCGTAGATCACCGTAATCACAAAAAGTGGCATGTCCATGATTGCGATTATTGTCAAGTAAGCATTGACAGCACCACCTAAGAGAGGCACCAAGTACGCGAACAAAAGCATTCCGACACCCGCCACCACCGTAATGATTCTGGCAACCAGGATAACATCCTTCTGAGTTGCCTTTCGGTTGAGTACGTTTTCATATATATCGCTTGCAAAGACCGTGGCTATACCATTCAGGTTTCCGGAAGTGGCGGAGAGCTGCGAAGAAAGCATGCCCACCACTATGATTCCCAAAACGATGTGTGGAATAAAGTGCGCCAGGAGCATAGGTACCGCGGTGTCGGCATTAGCCAGCGCCGGAAAGATAATCTTTCCAGCCAACCCCGGCAGGATCCATAATAAGGCAAATGGAGTTGTTATAATACCGGCTAAAACCAGCCCTTTTGCAACGGTTCGTGTATTCTGGGCGCCAAATGCTCTCTGCAATAATCCCTGGTCTATGCTTGCCCATTCGATTCCGAGGAGAAAAATGGCTAAGATGAACTTCCAGCTGTATTTCCCGGACTGCTGAACCAGGGTGAGGGACCCCGGCGGTAGCTTTGCAACTAAGCCGGGCCACCAACCTACAAAGCTCATTGCAAGCGGCAACAACACCAAGGCTCCGCCTAACATCAAGACGAACTGTATCACATCTGTAAAAGTCACTGACCACATCCCGCCGAGCATGGTATATATTATCACCACAACTGACAGAATCAGTGCCAGACTGGTAAACGAATGCAAGCCGGTCACGATCCGGGCAGCAGTTACCGCCGCGTAGAGTATTACTCCAAGCCAGAAAGCCAGCCTGATCACCCAAATCAAAGCAACCAGAGTTCTAACGCCCCGCGAATACCTCATCTCAAGGAACTCGGGTATGGTCCGTATCCGAAGTCTCCTATAAATAGGTATGATGAACAGGCCCGAAAAAATCATAGCCATATTCCCTGTCCAGCATTGCCAGATTATAGGTATCCCGTGCTTGTAAGCAACGCCGGACTGTCCAATCATGCCGTAGAGATTTATGTTTGTTGCAGCTATAACCGCCGCAAGTATAAACGGTGTCAGGTTTCTTCCGGCAACGTAGAAGTCATCCGAATTGCCGATCCACTTGTAAAAAACTGATCCGACCCCGAACATCACCACTAAGAAAAGAAAGACAATTGTGTAATCTGCAATATTCACTTCTTCCCTCGTATTTGATCCTGTGCTTCCATCATCTCCTGATGCTTCTTCTTAACCAAGGCCTTGATCTCTTTGATCGGGATCCAGATCCACACAACCAATATGAAGAACCCGGTTAGCCAAATGCTCCAAGTTATCCAATCAATATACATCCTAGCTCCTAGGGCACTATTGAATACTATAATGTGAAATGGGAATGATTTCTTTCCGGACGGTCGGGGGATAGGGTTTTGCCGGAAGGACCTCATCGTTTCGGACTCTTGGCCCATTTATCAGATGCGCAACCAACTCTTGCTCACCAGTCATCCACAAGCTCACTTTTCCCTTCTCTTTCCCTTTGAATCTGATAGAACAATCGACTGAATTGTGCCCATCCTCCAAATCAGTTATAACCCAAAACCAGGTGCCATCTCCTTCTACAACTTTGCTCGTTTTTGAGACACCGTTGACTTTTATTACGAAATCAGGCTGCAATCTCTCTTGCAGCTTCCCTTCTGTCTCGAGGAGGAGGGCAAACTTTGGATTCCTGTAGTCGGCCGGCACATTAATACTCAAATGAGTGGCATAGTCAGAGGCGGATTTCGTGACTTGAGATTTCACTTTGTAGTTGACTTTTCTCGCGGCATTGCCGAACCGCACAACTCCCAAATCTTTCTTACCCACCGATTCTATGTTGACTCGCTGACCGGGCTCCCCATAGACCATAAGGTTTCCATTTTCCAAAGAGAATTTCACCCCGATGGGAAGACTCTTGTCCATATCGTTTGCAGGGATCAACTCTGCAGTCAACACCTCGTATCCTTTAAGATTAAACGACAAATCCTGGTTGACCTTAACTGGTTTTGAAAGTATGAAATTGTATGGATATATCACCCTGACATAATATTCTGTTGTCGGGTCAATGTCACCGAGGTTCGCCGTGAGTCTGAGATTCACCCTTTGTTTTGTGATATATGGGTTCCTAAGTAAAAAGATTCCTTTGTCTTTTGTCAGGTGGATGTAGCCGTAAACCTGTCTTTCGATAGGATCGCCAAGGACCATCTTACTGTTTTGCAGGACTTCTTGATTAGCGTCTGCCCATTTTACGGCTGATGCTATTGCATTCCATTCACCGGCAGAGAGAAGATCTGGTGACACATACAATTCCCACATCATTACTCCTCTCCCGAAGTACATCATCACTTCATCGCTGAACGACGCCAGTGACTCATGGACACCTCCCAACAGATTGTATCTCCCTCGGATAATACCATGCGTCATCAGGCCTGAGATAGGAAACAGCAGATGCTGCTTCTGATAGTCGTTCCAAAGCACTGCATCTTTATACAATATCGCCTTATCCCGTTCATTTATTGATGGAACATTCTCTTGATAGCCATAATCTTCCCCCTGCATCCAGATGCAGTTGGCGTACTTGAGCCACCAGGGTGAAAGCCATGTCCCACTCGTAATGTTTAAAAATATCTTTGGATTGATTCTTCTTACCGACTTCATAATCTTGATATAGTCAGATAACCCCTCTTCACGCGAATAAATCCCTGGCAAGCGACCGTTAACCGGGGTGTTGAAAGCGCTTAAGTAGCCGTCCCATTTAAAGTATCCGATTTTATATTGCCTGGTATAATCATCCATTCTTTGCATGAATTTCGCTCTGTATTTCGGACCCTCCAGATTGTAAAACGGTCCGGTGGTTTCATATCCGTGTACTTTTCCCCAATGGACAACGGAATCGCGAAGTGGGGGATATCCGCCGAACGGTGATGACCATAGTCCCAACTTGGTGTGCGTGCTGTCCAAGGCTTCAACAATAGGTGTAAATCCGTCAGGAAACCTTGTAGAATCGATAGCCCATATGCTGTTAGCATTGTTCCAACCGGCATCGCCGTCAAGGACGAATCCGTTGAGAGCAATTCCGTATTTATCGTAGAGATGTCTCTTAAACGAATCGATTGTCTTCAAGACATTCTTCTCATTCTCGACGCCGGCAGGGCCATTGGCCATGAGGGGAGTTCGGAGATCGTACCATGTATTGTAAAGCAGAAAAGGATGTGGAGGAAGAACCTCTATGCTCTTGACGTAGGTCATGAATGTCTGCTCAAGTTTCACATTCGAGGGCGACGAACCGAGGATTGCCGTGTGAGATTTATATGGCTTGTGAGTAATATCCTGTCCCACCACATAGCCAATCATGACATGGTTCCCCTTTACGACGTTCTCGACGGTGGGGTATTCGACGCCCATGAATATGTCATGGTTAAAAACAGGCTGCCCAAACTGGCCGCGAGAGAGATCCGCCGGATTGATGGACATCGATTCAACATAAATGCGATCAAGGAACTGAATGCCGTATAAAGAATCCGATACCTGCACACTCTTTCTGAACGAGAATTGGCCGGGGTATACCACATAATCGACTTGAACGCGAAGTGCAGCATCTTCCCAGTTGAAGGCGAAATCCAGTACCAATTTCTTTCCTCCGCCTGTCAGATCACTCTTCTGGTAACCGGTAAATTGAAAGTCCTTCGCCGTCAACATCACATCGTTCATTCCGGTTTGCGGTTCCTTCGGCACAGGACCAGTGCCGGAGAACACTACTTTTAGACCAAATACATCATCGCTAACCGTGTAGGTCCTGCCAGAAAGCCTGTTGACTATCCTCATTGTGCCGACGTGATCCGGCGCGATACTAATGACTCTTTCGAGGTATTGATTCCCTATCGTGATTGTTTCGCCGTGCTTTGTCAAGTAAGTGGCATCCCTTGCCCACAGGCAGGGTGCAATTAACAATACGATCGCAAGCATTTTTCTGAACATTTGTGCATCTCCGGATTTTGTGTAATCAGACTTTTGAGGATAGTGACCCTGGAACCGACTAGAGGGTCCATCCCCAAATATGAAAAGGTTCAACGGGAAAGTGGACTGTTCACCGGGAGTTTTCTAAACATAAGTTTGCCTTTATAGACGCCGCCTGCATGCGAGGCAACTATCGCCACAGTCGCATTGAGATTGTTATAACCGGTTGCATATTGCCACACATCCTTGTTTGCAATTCTTATAGAATAATCCGGCCGAAAACGCAAACGAGGAGCCGGGTCCGGAAGATTCAGATATAACGAATATCTCCCGGGAGGCAAGTTCGATGGAATACCGATTTGCCCTGCCAGGTCTACCGTATCTCCAGGTTGCCAGAATCGTGGATCAACTGGTAGTGAAGCTACATACCTATCGTCATCTGAATCGTTTCGAAGAATGATCTCAACGTCTCGCGGATTGAAGAGCGCCGCAAACCCGACATTAGTAAGTGAAATAGAGAAATGAAATGCTTCTCCAGGTTTCAATGAATCACTATAAGTACCTCTCAATAGCTCGAATCTGTACCCTATCCTCCTCTCAATTTCATTCATGCACCCTTTGGTTTTCCAGTAGTTTAGTACAGCTGGATTCCACGTACTACTCATGTATGACCAATGTAATCTTTCCATTTGATAGATTGCATTTCCGCATTCGCAAAAGGGGCTCAAGTGACAAGCCTCACCACCGAATGGAGTGTACCGGCATGTTTCCGAGATATATTCGGTTCCGCGGGCAGTGTCGACATAGGTCCCGAAGTCGTTCCAACTAGCAAGAAAGCACTGGTCATGTTGTCCCACTCTAGAGAAATTGGAACCGTCAAACGCCTCGGATCGAGAAAGAGGAGTTTTTCGGCAAAATATTCCTCTCGCGTAATGAGGTGTTCTAACCTGTACCATTCTAGACTTTGGCAGCGCCTTCAATTCGGCA
The DNA here is from genome assembly GCA_021789975.1 of Bacteroidota bacterium. GTDB lineage: Bacteria > Bacteroidota > Ignavibacteria > Kryptoniales > JAKASW01 > JAKASW01. The sequence continues at coordinate 12,711 of JAJYIT010000033.1, read as the reverse complement.
AATACCACCTTTCTCCTGTCAGTAGCATCGTCCAGTCCATTTGTTGAAGAGTGCCATTCCCCCCATGCACCAATAAATCCCGCCTGCATGACACATATAACGTCGTAATTGGCCCTGAAGATAGGTTTCAGTTGCGAGATATGTTCTAGGATTATTTTAAGGGGAGCGTCCGGTCCACCTATTCCGTAGTTATAAGCAAACCGAAGAACACATTTAAGACCCGCCTCCCGCACAAGCCTGAAATCATTTGAAATTATCCCGAGCTCATCCTCACTCAGCTTGCGATGCCTGAAGTGGTCCAAATGAAACTCTAGCCCTATTAGAGTTTGCCCCTTTGCTCGAATGGCCTTCAAATCAGAGATAGCTAGGCTATCTTCATTGCTACTTGCTATAGGATGAGTCATAAAACCGTCTTCGGGCGTTGGGAACGGGGTAAACAATCCTCTCTCGGGATTCGGGAATATCTTATTTGAATATTTGTAAGTGACGGTTGTTTGCCCAAATGCCGTTGCCGACAGCACTAACATAACACCTATGCAGAGTTTGCTCATTGTGTTCCTTCCTGAGGTCAGGGTTCGATGTTCAGGAGTTTCGCCGCATTTGTCCAGTATACTCTCTTCAATGTTTTTCCGATCAATCCAAGGCCGTAAAGTGGCCAGTGATAATTGAATAAGTTGAAGTCATAAAAATGCTCGTCCCGTGTTTGCAGTATTGTAAACGTCATATGATACATATCCAATCCGAAACCCATATCTGTACCATAAAGGATCCTATCTTGATGCCTTTGTATGAATGCCTTGACATATCTGGGAATTGTCGCCATCTCAGCATATCTATCGGATATATCCGCATAGATGTTCGGGTACTTGTCAAATAACTTTCCCAATTCTGCAAGGTCCGTGATCTGATTTGCAAAATGACAGGCGATGAAGATGTTATGGGGGTGGCTTGCAAGCGCATGCGCAAGATGTTGTAGTTCCTGCTCAAGATCTAAATCCCATCCCATCGAAAACCAATGCTCGTACGCGCTCATTAGCCCATCGTTTGTGGAGTCCATTTGTCCATAGAACCACTGGGGTTGTCCTATGCCGATACTTACAGGCATTCCAAGTTTTGCGCATTCGCTCAGCAATGGATCCAGTCTGGGATCATCTATGTGTACCCAATAAGCAGGTGGATTGCAGTGGACAAAACCACTGCTTCTATCTATCAGCTCGCCTACACCCCTGGCACCTTCTTCGTAACATCTTTTCAGCTCTTTCACGGCCGCAGGCCCAAAACCCGGTTTATCATAGCCTGTAAGATTAAAACCACAAAAAAGGATAAACCTTTTCGCATAATGTGAGTAATAGGCCGCAAGAGAATCAAATCTCTTCCCATATGCATCTGTTAGAATAATGGTTCTCCTCACGCCCGTTGAATCCATATTATGTACCCACCGCGCCAATTGTTTCTGCGAAGTAGCATACGGATGGGAATCCATATCTATCGCTTTGTATTTAGCACTTTTGACGACCACGTTCGGTATCCTAAAGATACTTTCGGGTCTGTAGTCTTTTAGGAGGAGATGATCCGGAGTGGTTTGCCCGTAAGTGCGTGTTGCAAAGGCGAGGAGTAGGAGGATCATCAGGCTGAACAAACTATGTCGTTCATTCATAATTCGTACTCCTTTTCAAGAAAGCGCTATCTGGGTAGCACTCCTCCTTAATGTAAAGAGACGCCACGTGTCGCCCTACAGAACTTTTGATGCGGAGTCCACATCCAGAAATAATACGGCGTCTTCATGCCGCCGCAAGATAGACGCCGGGCAATTGGTACTTATTTCGCCTTTTAGGGTACGAAAAACAGCAGTGGATTTGGTTGGCCCTGGGACCACAACGCTAAGAAAATGCGCTGATAGCAAAGGCGGAATGGTCATGGTCATTGCCTGCTTGGGGACATCTGCTACTGATGTGAAGCAACCGTCGTTTACTTGTTGTTGTCTGCAAGTCTGGTCTAAATCAACGACTTTCACCACTCGTGGGTCGCTGAAATTTGCAACACCCGGATCATTGAAGGCAATATGGCAATTTTCACCTATCCCAAGACATACGATATCAATGGGTGCCTCTTTTATAAGAGCAGCGTACCTCTCGCATTCCTTTGTTAAATCAGTTGGCTCCGGATTTAAATAATGGATCTCTTTGAAATTCAACTTGGCAAAGATCCTTTCTTTTAAAAAGTTCCCCCATGAATCCTTTGAATCCTTTCTGACACCAACATATTCATCCAAATGGAATGCAACGACCCTTGACCAGTCTATTCCCTCCACTAACGTCATTTCTTCCAGGAACTCATTTTGAGAAGGACCCGCTGCAAATATTATTCGCACATTCTCCTCATGGGACAGAAGCCCGCCAATCCTATCCCTAACGACAGACGCTGCTTGCTTTCCTGTAGATCTGCGGTCTGAATAGACATTAACCTTTAACTTTTCAACGTTGAAAATGGAAATCGCGTTGCTCACCTTTCTCTTCCTTTCTCACCATGATGTAGATCATATCATGTATTGTGCTCGTTTTCTGCAGCATTCTCAGATTGCCTTACCTTTGACAAACACTTTATCAATGTTAAGTTTAAATTTTCCGTCGATTCGTTCGAGTTTGGCAATTACTATGTCGGCGCATTTACCGGTCTCAATACTTCCAGAGTAATGTCCCAAGTCTGCATTATGCTCTAGCAACGTTGGTTCAAATATTCCCAAGGCTTTCGCTGGATTCTTGCTGCACATCGCGGAAGCCACTACAAAGGCCTGCTCTAACTCGAGCGGCTGGTGCATGTCGCGCCAGACACCATCCACCGGAACGGTCAGCCAATTCAACAGGTTTGAGAATGCGACATCCGTGGTCAGCAAGCTGCCAAACAGGGTATTGATTTTGCTCGCAACTTCCACGTACTCCCGATTTGAACTCACTTTTCCGTCAACATCGAAGATTCGAAACGTCTCAATCCCGTCCAAGCCTATGGCAAACATACCATCGGTTACTATGACAACTTTGTCAAATCCCTTTCTGCCGATCGTGTCCAGCACATATGATTTGTCGACATGGTAACCGTCAGCTATTATCTCAACAAACATATTAGAGGCCCGTAACACGCTCTCCACAGCACCTCCCCCGCCGAAAGGTTTAGTAGACGAGCCAGTAGGTCCGTTGAGAAAATGGACAACGAGTCTCGTCCCGCTCTTTATTGCCCTATTGTATTGAAGGGCGGATGCTCCCGTGTGACCCGCCGCACAAACGATACCTTGAGAGGACAAATATTCTATCAATCTCAGAGCAGAATCCCCCCACTCAGGTACGATATTGACAATTTTGATAATACCATTCGCGGCATCTTGAAGTTCATCAAATAGTCGTTCGGATGGTTCCTTAAAATATTCGGGATTATGCGCACCACTATATTCGGCCAGTTTCATGAACGTGCCTTCAACATAAAGGCCGCCGAGCACTTCTTTCCAAGCTGATTCAGAAACCTTCTTCTTGTAGGCACTCACAAAACCAAAGGCTTGTTTTAGTTCTTCGATCGGTGAAGCCACGCTTGTCAAGATCGCACGCGTGACCCCTTTCTCCGCATATCTCTTCAGGGCATGGTCTAGGCCCTCCATATAGGCTTCTTGATTGAACCGAAAGCTCTTGCTTTTCAGATCATACATTCCGTTAGTTAGGTCAAAACCGGCAATCCCGTTTGTATGAATATCTATGAATCCGGGAAGGACGTATTCCCCTTTTGCATTTACGACGTGGGAGGATTCGTCAGGAGAAATGCTCCCATTGATCTGGGAAATAACACCGTCCCGCAATTCAAGATCGGTTTGTTTCAGCCCTTCCGGCAAGAGGACTGTTCCATTGGTTATAATAAATCTTTCTGGCATCCTAAGGTCGTCTCACCTCTCTAGACTCTTCAATAAGAAACGATATCGTCTCCAACGATCCGTCTCAGACGTCCAAACAAGCAGTCGCGCTGTCCTAATTATGCACGGCATTGGCATCTAACTCTTCGCATTAGATCACTTGCTCTCTACGAGGCACACGGAATCCTTTTGGCTGTCAAGGGTGGCACGATTATAAAAATCACCGCAAGAGTTTTCTTAGCACTTGTTCATCTCCAAACTTTGGTCCACCGAACCGTCTACAAAAAATGGTGTTGAGTTACCTGATGAAAGCGGCCTCACACCGGGAGTGGTTTATCGTTAAAAGCCACTGTTTATGGTGAGTTTCCTGAAGACTGGCCGGCCTTTGTACACTCGACTGGCATGCCCGCCGACTATGTCCACCGTCGCATTGAGGCTATTATAACCAGTTGAACTTTTCCAAACACCTTTGTTTGCAAGCCTGATAGAATACGCAGGGCGGAAATGTAAACGCGGAGCGGGATCCGGAATGTTTAGGTACAATGAATACTTGCCGGTCGGCATCTTAGATGGAATACCGATCTCCCCGGAAACATCTACCGTATCTCCAGGTTGCCAGAATCGCGGATCTATAGGTAATGAAGTTACATACCTGTCACCCTCAGAATTGCCTTGTAGAATTATCTCCACGTCTCTCGGATTGAATAGCGAGGCAAATCCGAGGTTAGTTAATCTTATAGTATAATGAAATGGACTACCTGGACTGAGCGAGGTATCATAAGTACCACTTAGCAATTCGAACCGGTATCCCAGTCTTCTTTTTACTTCGTCAAGACAACCTTCCTTTTCCCAAATCTGGCACAAAGCAGGATTCCAGGAGCTGTTCAGGAGAGACCAGTGGAGTCGATTCATCTGGCACAAAGCATTACCGCGCTCACAATATTTACTTACGTGGCATGTCTCTCCGCCCATCGGAACATAAAGGCAGTCCTTCGCAATATAATTTTCGCCGCGAGTCGTGTCGACATAAGTTCCATAGTCATTCCGGTTTGCGAGGAAGCAGTCGTTATGCTGGCCGACCCTGGAATAGTTCGATCCGTTGAAAGCCTCGGCTCTCGTTATCGGGGTGGTCCTGTTAAAAATCCCCCATACATAATATGGAGTCCTCACCTGTATCATTCTTACCTTAGGCAGGGCGTTCAGTTCCGCGAAAAGAATCTTCCGTCGGTCGGCCGTGTTGTCAAGACCGTTTGTAGAAGAGTGCCATTCCCCCCATGCGCCTATGAATCCAGCCTGCATAACTGCTATCACATCACAATTTGCTATAAGAATTGGCTTAAGTTGAGCAATATGCTCAAGTATGATATTCAGCGGAGCGTCCGGTTCACCAATTGACTCGCTGTAAGCGAACCGAAGCTGACACTTCATTCCTCCTTCACGGATCAATTCGAAATCGTGTTTGATCCGCTGCAATTCCTCTTTACTGATTTTCCGATCTCTGAACTTAGCAAGGTTATATCCCAATCCCACGACCGATTGTCCTTCAGCTCTGATCTTTTTCATGGCAGCAAGAGTGAGACTGTCCGTTTTAGCTCTGGAGTTTGGGGGACTCTCCGAAGGTCCTCCCTCCCGCGGTAAAGATGAGAAGAATCCCCTCTCGGGGTTTGGGAAAATTGCGTTCGACGGTTTGTAAGTAACAGTTGTCTGGCTGAAAGCCGTCGCGGCCGCCAAAACTGTTGCAAGGAGGTAAAGCTTGGCAAAGTGTCTCATATGATCAATTATCGGATGGTCAGGATTTTAGTTGTGTTGTCGAAATACAGCTTCCTTAAAGTCTCGTCGCTTAGCCCAAGGCCATAAAGAGGCCAATGGTAATTGAACTCCCTGATGTGGTCGAAGTGATACACATAGAAATGCTCGTTCCCGGTTTCGAGGATCGTGAAGGTCGTTTCGTACATGTGTTCTGCAATCTCCATATCTGTGCCGTAGAGCAGTTTATCCCGGTGACGCTCAATGAACGCTTCGGTATATCTCGGGATAGTAGCGACCTCTGAATACCTGGCAGAAATATCCGAATAAAGGTTAGGATACTGGTCAAGCATTCTACCTAGTTTTTCAAGGTCAGTCACCTGATTGGCGAAGTGGCACGCGATAAAAATCGTCTCAGGATGTTTTGAGAGTGCACGACCTAGATGCTCTAGATGCTGATCAAGGTTCAGAATGCCATCCTGGTTATCCAATCGCCAATTATATGCATTCATCAAGCCATCGTTTGTGTTATCCATCCGCTCATAAAACCATTGTGGTTCACCGACATGGATGTTGATCGGCATACGAAACTCCGCGCATGCATCGATGATCATGTCCATTCTAGAATCGTCGATGTGCATTCCCCAGGCAGGAGGATCATCATAGAACAGACCCTTTCCTTTATCACCGAGTTCGCCAACCCCCATGGCGCCAATTTCATGACACCGCTTTAGTTCTTTTACCGCACCTGGGCCGAAACCGGGTTCATCATATCGTGTAAAATCGAGCCCGCAATAGAGTATGAACCTATCCCGATATTTTGAAAAGAATTTTACCGAATCATCAAATTTCCTGCCGTGAGCCATTGTGAGTACAACCGTCTGCTGAACTCCTGCCAAGTCCATCTTGCGTATCCATTCATCCAACTGTTTTTCGGAATTCGCAAAAATATGGGAATGAACGTCTATAACCGGGAACCTCGCCTTCGAAATTGTGTTCTGCGGAATATTATAGATACTCCTCGGTCTAAAGTCGTTTAGGAGTAAAGTATCTGGCTTTCTTTCGGCAACTGACATTTCTTCTTCCAACATTTTTTACCTTTCAATCGAAATATTGACTTCGTTTGAATCATCCTTGCACTTTGGCAAGTCTGCCAACTCTGACTAGTTTAACGACCATGTATTTATCAAAACTGATCTTCGAAGTAGGTTTGCGAGCGGCGATTTTCGAGATAAATCTGCCTGTATATAAATTATAGGCCTTGTATTTTCGGGCCGTTAATCCCCTAAATTCGACATTACCACTGAAATGCCTTCTTGCAAAGAAGAAGTAATAATAACTTGTCCCCCTTTTGATAACGTTAGTCTCCGGCTTGTAATAGGCGATGTCGTAAAGATTTAAGTATCGACCCTCACTTAATCTCTCCTTGTTGTAAATGGCAATCCATTTTCGATAGTACTTCATCAACATTGGGGTTAGCTCCAGGCTGGAATCTGCCTGCTCGAACCCGGGCATAGTAAACATAAAAGCTGGTCCACCGCCCACCGCAAGTGTCGAAGCAAAATCCGGTTCCCCGTCCACGACAAACGTCTGCAGGGAATCGTTCCAGACGTGGTTTGTGAGCTCAACGTGGTCGCCACTATGAGCTTCCGTTTGGCTACCATACAGCGCTCGAAACGTCTTGCCTTTTAGTCTAACCTGCCAAGAGGACAATGGGTCTGATGCAACGGTCTGACTTAAGTACGGGAGATTGCAAATAGAGAAATTAGTACCACAGGGGCAGAGTTGGATCAGGAATCCTTTCTTGAGCTTCGTCGCTTCCGAGTAAATGTCCTTGAAGAATATGGGTACAGCGTCGACTGATGCAATAGGACTTTCATGATGGTGGTCAGGATTAAAGCATCCCGGAACCATATTCAAATCCTGCCCGTCCAGCTTAAATCCGTCGATCTTCCACTTGACGATGAGTCTCTCAACAAGATCTTCATAATAATGCCTGACTGCGGAAAGCGCGGGACAGAGCAAGTACGAGTTCCACCACGACACCCTGACCCTGTTGCCGTTCTTATCGAGCATAAACCAATCCGGATGTTCGAGTGCCAGCTTACTTTGAATATTGAAACCGTACTCGTGCATCCGAGATTGATAATGTTCAGTGCCGTATGTCGAATCCTGGGCCGACAAGGGGGACCACCATAGTCTGACTTTCAAACCGTAAGAGTGAATCGAATCGATGAAAGCTTCAAAGTCTTTCTCTCCACCCGGAAACTTAGCAAGATTGGGATACCAATCGCCCATGTTGTTTTGCCACCCATCATCGATGGTAACCCATCCGAAGCCTAACTTCTTCACTGTCGGCAGGCTCTTGAGTATCTGCTCTTTGTTGAAATCCCGTTCGTAGCCCCAGGCACACCATTCAGGTTCAAAAGCGTCGGGAGGTGCCTTTGGATAGTGGAACCCTTCTGTCTGCAGCAGGTCTGAGTAGGTTCTAAGGCCGTTAAAGAAATCGCCATGATGTAAAATGATAGCGGTGCGAACCAACTGGGTGGAATCTCCTGATTGCATCACTATTTCGTTCGTATCAGTTATAGAAAACGAAACGGCTCCGGCACGTGTCACTCTCACCGGGAGCGAAACCAACCGGGGTTTCTGGTCAACGACTGAAAAAGCGATCCCCAGTTCTCTTGTCCAGAAACCCACGACCGGAATTCCTCCGCCGTAGTCGGATGCATTCATACCCTGATAATTATCCCGCCGGTAGGTCCGGTCGAGGGGGAATATCCAGTCGTACCTTTCCGGATAGCTTCCTCCTTGGAAGCTCCAAAATTTATACGAACTATCGGCACCAAACTTCTTTGCGTCCAGTAGAGAGCGGAGCAGTCCGTAAGATGCAATCCGAATTTTACCCCGGCCTTCGTTTCTCAGGAATGTCTCACAGATAATGGTATTGTGAAAACGAACCGGAACGAGGAAATCGAACTCTTCCGATAATCCCGAATCCCGAGAAAAGGCCGTGAACGAAACGACCCGGGCTTCACCATACTCCGTATGCTTGATCTTAGTCGATACAGATTCCCGGACGACATGGAACTTCTCGGGCCTGCCTGAGCCAACCAGCTTCACCATGGACAAGAGGCCGGGTTTTGAAGCAAGATCAACCGGAGACGATTTCATTTCACCGGAAAAATCGAGGAGAAAACGCAGGTCACTTTGGATGGAGATCTCAATATCTTGACCCCTAACCTTGACAGGAGTACTCGGCTCGCCCCCGGGCGTTTGAGGAATCCGGCGATCCGACGCTACGTGCCCAACCACTCTTCTTGCACCTGAACTTTGGCTTGTCTGGGCGGCTCTCCAAACGCCGTGAGGTAGTATCAGGAATGACACTGCGATGATAATAGTCGCAAACGAACTCCTGATCACAGTATTTACTCTTTGCAAGTATGTTCTCCGGTCGAAGACAATTATTCCTTCTCAATCAAAAAGATGGGATGGGGCACACGTGGGCACCTGAGTTAACGACGGGGTCCCACCCCGATTTCGGCTTTGGCTCTAGGCCGCTTCCATTGTTATTTTATCAGCATCATCTTCTGAATTTTCGTGTAGGTACCCGCGTTCATACTGAAGAAATAAACACCACTGGCAAACCCCGACGCGTTAAACTCCACGCTGTATTCGCCGGGAGCCTGCCTTTCATCTACAAGAGTCACAACTTCCCTTCCCAGTACATCATAAACCCTAATCATGACTTGCGACGATTTGGGAATATCATATTGAATCACCGTAGTCGGGTTGAATGGGTTGGGAAAGTTTTGAAACAGCTCAAATTTTGTCGGGATTCCACCCAATTCATCCACAGCCAAGATTCCCGTGCCCGTCGAGAAGGAACCGGTTGAAAACAAGCCTGCACCCGCCGTATCCAGTCCGGCGACATGCCAGAAATATTTTGTATTTGCCTCAAGCGGTGAGGATAGTTGAATTGAAGTGTCCTTCGCGGTAGTTAAGGTCGTATCAAATACGAGATCCTTCGCCAAGAACAGGCCGACCGAATCGCCGCTGGTATATACCGTAGAGTCGATTGCGACTTGTAGGCGATACTTTGAAGCAAGGTTCACAACATTCCATGCAAACTTAGCCCTTCGAGGAATCCCTGTGGAAGTCACTCTGGGAGCAACAAGCTTCGGTTGTGTCGGCACGGACATGATAGTTGTGAAGGAGTCTGCGTTCGAGAATGATCCCGCACCGCCGCTGTTGTAGGCCTCAACGCGCCAGTAGTACCTGTGAAGATATTCCAACTTTGTAACCGTGAGCAAAGTGTCGGCGGTGGAGTCGCTAATAGTAAATCTTGAAAAAGATGCTGTATCGGATAACTGGACCCAGTATCCTGAAGCTGATGGAACTGAGCGCCATGCAAGGATAAGAGAATCGGCCCGCTGGGTTGTTGCCGGCGAGAGAAGAATTGGCACTGACAAAGTCGAAGCCGTGCCAAGAATCACGGGAGTACGCGGAGCGTTTATAACGGGCATGACGTTGCTGCCGGATTCCGCTCTCCACTGAAGATAAATCGCAGATCCTCTTGCGACTCCTAAGTCGGAATACGCGACTGCTAGCTCACATGAGCTATCTTTAAGTGCGGCATCGATGGGCTTAGAACCGTTCAGCGTCCCGCCCCATCCCCAGGCATCATCACTCTGGGTAGTTCCCATAAACTTTTGTATGTATTCTGTCGAATTGATTATCGCTATTCGATAATCAGCGCCCATACTCCACCAACCGTTAGTCAATCCTGTTGACGTACTTGTATCCGCGTCTATATAGATTAAGTAATAGTGGTTATAGTCCAATGACTGGAAAGTACCGGCAACATCAGTCCGCACGTAAAGCGAGTCGTTTCCCGCAACGTAGTAACCAGCAGTGAATGTACCGTCAGAACCCCACGTTGTATTCGGTGTGCTATTAGTCACATACGCAGGCACTCCATTCCAGTCGCTAAAATTACCGTCAATGGTTATTTGAGCCCAAGCCTGTGGCACAATGGAAAACAGAACCAGCATTGCGATCGTAAAATTCATTTTCATATTGTTTCTCCTATGCTATATGTTCAAACTACCGCAGAATCTGAGGCCATCGTCCTCGCGCGATGCATGCGGAATGGTGGGATATCTACACTTGCGTTTTGGCAGGTAAGCTTATCCCACCAACCGCTCCGCTTAAGGTGAAGCATCACTGATTATTTATAGTTAGTATCAAATGATACCAAGGCAAAAACGAGTAATTTTGATAACAAAAGTGCCGGAGGTATCATATGGTCGACAAACCACTTTCTGATCGCTTGACATCCAAAACGGTCAAGCAATCGATCATCAGTAATATTTCCAAAGACTTCAATCTCACTCCTCTACTGGCTGAAGCTTACTTTAACCAGATCAAAGACTACTTCCTTGAACATGCAGACATCGATATCTCCCCGGGACAGTTCCACTACCTTGCCATAGAGGAGAATGAACCGGCAGGTAAACCAGTCTCTTTATGCAAGAAGGTCTCCGTCAAGCTTACTCTCTATAATCCTGAAGAAGACATCCCTGTCTACAAGAAATCAGGGTTGCAGGGACTCAGGCAGCACAAAATCGTTCGCATCTCAAACGAAGCCATAGAACAGGGCGGCGTCCTTTCCTACGAAGACATCGCCTTCATACTCACCTCCAGCGTTGTCACCATCAAACGCGATATGAGCTTCATGAGGAGGAAAAGGCATCGTCATCCCTTCTCGTGGCTGGCGTCACCAGATGGGGCGTGGCCAAACTCATAAGACCCAAATCCTTGACCTCTATCTCTCCGGCTACCAGTTCTCAGATATCGAGCGCCGCACTCATCACTCCGAAGGAGCTATCAAGAGATACATCCAGGACTTCGCTAAGGTCATCCTACTCAAGAAGAAAGGCTTCTCTGTAGACCAGACTCGGATCGCTACCGGCTTCTCTCATCGTCTCATCGGTGAGTACCTCAAGCTCTACAAGCAGCACTCCGATAGCCCTCACCTCAAGCGCATCCTTCAGGACCAGAAAAAAAGGGGCCTAACCCTATGAATAACCATAATTTGACCTTTTTGCCCAGGAACACCATCGGCCAGTCCAAAGAATCTATCGCCCTTCGAAGGTATAATAGGCTCAAGGGTAAATCTCTCAAGCACATCCTTCTCGATCGCTTCATGAACAACTATGGCTATGACAAAGGACCCATCACCGCCTCGGCTATCGTCGATGATCTCCTTGCCATCATCGAGCAGTATTACCGCTACAACGACAACTCCTTCATCAAGCAAGGCCAGATGGTCTGGCACGCTGTCCCTGTAGACGAGTATCCGAAGAAGGGTAAAAAAATGGCTCAGACCAAACTCAAGCCCGTTGTCCTCGACATCATCAGCGACTCCGACATCGAAGCCGTCAAAGATCTCTCTCAACACAGAGAAATCCGAATGACTAGAGTAGAACGTTGGACCAGTCAGGCCTTCGACCAAGGTGCTCTTCTCTCTCAACTCGACCTGGCTGTCCTTCTCAATGTTTCCGAGATGACTGCCGGACAGTATGTCAGAGAGTATGAGTCTCTTTACGGAAGGCAGCTCCCCACTCGTGGAAATATCCAGCTCATCGGAGGTGGACAAACTCACAAGCAGGAAATTATCTCCCTGTACCTTAAAGGCTACCTTGTCCCTACAATCTGTCAAAGAACTAATCACTCCCGTGATGCCGTCGAACGTTACATCCGGGATTTTGAATCTGTCAAACTTCTTTCTACCAAGTTCGATGATGTAGACACCATATCTCGCATCATCAGGCTCGCTACATCGGTAGTCAAGCAGTACCTTGATCTCATACCGCTTGACTCCAATGGATAACTGTTCAATATTCTAGTTGTCCTTCACCTAGTATCATTTGATACTATTTAAGGTGTTTTTTCCGCCTGAAAACTGAACACTTTTCCGCGTGAAAATTGCACACCTATAGAGTCTAACTTTCCTCTCAGAGAGTACAGGAAAATGGACAATCTGAGAGGAGCAAAGATAGGTGATTGCA
>JAJYIT010000072.1 GCA_021789975.1 Bacteroidota bacterium | reverse complement strand
AGACGTCCCCCTTCAACTTCATCATCAGCTCGCCGACTTCCGCTCCCCTTTTCCCATTGACCACCTGCTTCGACGAAACACTCCCGTTTTCAGCCAACTCCTCCCTCCTATGTCGGATTTCAGGGGTGTTGTTTGCTCAAGACTATGATCGTGTGCTGACTTCTAATGTGCTGGTGGCGACGAGTCATCATAACCGTATTTCCAGGTGTTCAAGATTCTTCATTTTCTCCTTGTAAGTTTAGCCGCGTTTTGCCATTTTGATAATCGATAAAGTTATCGATAACGGACGCAGTCGTGTATTTAAATTCAACTCAAAATAGGCTATTCTTATCACTAAGCATTCAGGGTGCCTTACGCGCCGGCGCTGTTGAGCGTCCTGAAACCGAATGGGCATACGCTCCCCATGTCCCCGATCTTTCTTGGTGCCGGGATTTTATGGAGCCCATTTTCCGACAAATCGAAAGCAACTGATGCTCTACTTCGAGAGAAGTTCACCGAATAAATCGATATCAACCGACGAGTTGAGAGCCGGCCTATATTCTGCCCTCGACCGATTAGGAGATCGCAAAAGAGTTCTGGCAATCCCGCCGGATATAACACGACTGCATTCAAAAGCAGGTCTGCTGACTCAGTTCATTTGGGAGTACTACAAAGACAGGCTTACTGATATTCTGCCTTCGATCGGCACCCACGTTCCGATGAGTGATGCTGAAATAGAGATGATGTACGGTAAAACTCCGAAGTCTCTCTTTCGCGTCCACGATTGGAGAAGCGGTTTTGTGACGCTCGGGGATATCCCGTCGGATTATGTGAAGAAAGTGTCTGAAGGCGCAGTCGATTATTCGATACCGTTCCAGGTTGACAAACTTGTAGCGGATGGTCACCATGATCTCATCCTCTCGATTGGACAAGTCGTACCTCACGAAGTCATCGGAATGGCAAACCACAACAAGAATGTATTCATCGGAACCGGCGGCAAGGAGGGGATCAACAAATCGCATTTCCTCGGAGCAGCGTACGGTCTCGAGAGAATTATGGGTAGGGCAGACACCCCGGTCAAAAGAGTCCTCAATTATGGCGCCGAACACTATGCGGGCCATATGCCGATAGTCTACGTACTGACTGTGATTGATAAAGATGAGTCAGGCAAGAATGTCGTTAGAGGACTCTTTATCGGTGACGACCTGGAATGTTTCAACCTCGCTGCTGAGTTGTCGTTGAAAGTAAACTTCTTCATGGTTGAAAAGCCGTTGAAGAAGGTTGTGGTGTATCTCGATCCAACCGAGTTCAAGTCCACGTGGCTCGGTAACAAATCGGTCTACCGCACTCGCATGGCAATTGCCGACGGCGGCGAGCTCATCGTTCTCGCACCAGGGCTGAAGGAATTCGGCGAAGATCCGGGCAACGACGCAATAATACGGAAGTACGGTTATGTCGGCACTCCGAAAGTGCTGGACCTTGTCAAAAGGAATGACGACCTCAAGAATAGTTTGGGTGCAGCGGCACATCTTATACACGGGTCCTCGGAAGGAAGATTTTCGATTACTTATTGTCCCGGCCATCTCCCGAAAAAAGAAATCGAGAGTGTGAATTTCAAATATGCCGATCCGGATCTGATGATGAAGGTATATGATCCCGGGAAGATGAGAGACGGATTCAACACTATGCAAGGCGGCGAGGAAGTCTTTTACATTTCAAATCCGGCTCTCGGACTATGGGCACATAAGGATCGCTTTAGATGAGTTCGGCGGACAATTTTGATGAATAGTTTTCTATGGTAATCAAGAAATCAGAATATTAACTAGAGGAAAAAGGAATGTCTCAGAAAGCAGATTTCGGTTTGATCGGCCTGGCAGTCATGGGAGAAAACCTGGTGCTGAATGTCGAAAGCCGTGGGTTCACAGTCGCGGTGTTCAACCGCACAGTCGAAAAAGTGGACCATTTTGTCGAGGGCCGGGCAAAGGGAAAGAAAATAATCGGCGCGCACAGTGTAGGGGAGCTGGTCTCATCACTCAAGACTCCCCGCAAAGTTATGCTGATGGTCAAGGCGGGCAAACCCGTCGATGAGTTCATCGAGCTTCTAATTCCTCATCTTGGAAAGGGCGATATCATTATCGACGGCGGCAACTCGCACTACCCCGACACGATCCGCAGGACAAGATATTTAGAGAGCAAAGGTTTACAGTTTATCGGTACCGGCGTTTCAGGTGGAGAAGAGGGAGCGCTTCGTGGGCCTTCAATCATGCCCGGGGGTTCGCCCGGTGCGTGGCCGGAAGTGAAACCGATCTTCCAATCGATTGCCGCGAAGGTTGAAGATGGAACCCCGTGCTGCGATTGGGTTGGAAGCGACGGTGCAGGACATTTTGTAAAGATGGTACACAACGGAATCGAGTACGGCGATATGCAGCTCATCACCGAGGCATATCAGATCATGAAAGAGTTGCTGGGAATGAGTGCTGAAGAGATGCATGAGGTGTTTAAGAAGTGGAACACCGGCGACCTCAACAGCTACCTGATCGAAATTACGAGAGACATTCTCGCCTTCAAGGATGATGATGGTGAGCCACTTGTCGACAAGATTCTTGATACGGCAGGCCAGAAGGGAACAGGAAAGTGGACGAGCGAGACTTCTCTCGACCTCGGCATACCTCTGACGCTGATCAGTGAGGCAGTGTACGGCCGATGTCTTTCGGCAATGAAAGAAGAAAGAGTCGAAGCCTCCAAAGTCCTCAATGGCCCGAAACCCTCATTTTCAGGCGATAAGGAGGCGTTCCTCAAGGATCTTGAGAAAGCTCTTTATGCTTCAAAGATAGTTTCTTATGCCCAGGGATTCACATTACTTCGTGCAGCGGCGGAGGAATACAAATGGAACCTGAACTATGGCTCGATTGCACTTCTGTGGAGAGGCGGATGTATCATAAGGAGCATCTTCCTTGGGAAAATCAAAGAGGCATTCGACAAGAATTCTGACCTCAGCAACCTCCTGCTCGATCCATTCTTCAGGGAAAAAATGGAATCTTCTCAGCAGGCATGGCGCAGGGTCATTTCCACAGCCGTACTTAATGGCATCTGGGCTCCGGCAATGTCCACAGCTCTAAACTACTTCGACGGTTACCGGAATTCTCGGTTGCCTGCGAACTTGCTTCAGGCACAACGTGATTATTTTGGTGCGCACCAGTATGAGAGAGTCGATAATCCGCGCGGAAAATTCTTCCACACTAACTGGACGGGTCGTGGAGGAGATACGGCATCATCGACTTACCTGGCGTGACTAAGATGCTTGATGTAACTTGGTATTTGGAGGTTGGAGCGATCCGTCGTGATCAAACAATTCTACTTCTGTTGAACAAACTTTACTATAGGGTTAAAGAATGAACAGCGATCTTTCTGTACCATCTCATGGTGCCATGGATTTTGTTTCCATCGGGGCACTGGTTCACCGGCTCGATCCTGGTATTGTGCCGTTTCGTAAAGCAACAGAATGCAAAATACACGTCAGCGGCGGGGAGTACAACGTAGCCGCAAATCTGTCGGATTGCTTTCAGATGAACGCCGGAATTGCCACCGCCTTAGTCGATTATCCGATCGGAGATATGATCGCAGAGCGGGTTAAAGCGATGGGCGTGAGGCCTTTCTACAAGCACTTCAAGCACAACGGTGTTAACGGCCCAAACATGGCGACTGTCTACAGCGACCAGGGTTTCGGAGTAAGAGCGCCTGTCGTGTTTTACAATAGGAGTAACGAAGCTGCCGCCCAGCTCAAGCCGGGCGACTTCGACTGGAATTCGATCTTCGCAGGCGGAGTACGGTGGTTTCACAGCGGTGGAATATTTGCTGCGCTTTCTGAAACGACCGGCGAATTAATTATCGAGGGGATGAAGGCAGCGAAGAAAGCAGGTGCGGTAATAAGCTTCGACCTCAACTTCCGCGAGAAGCTCTGGAACATCTGGGGCGGACAAAAGAAGGCAGTTGAGGTAATCCACCGTATCGTTGAGAACGTGGATGTACTGGTCGGGAACGAAGAAGATCTCCAAAAAGGACTTGGAATTCCCGGCCCGGAGGTGGCCGCAAAGTCAAAACTCGATCCGAGTACATTCTTCGGAATGATCGATAATGTTGTCGCGAAATACCCGAATGTCAAAGTTGTGGCGACCACACTTCGGGAAGTGCACTCGACGAACCGTCATGGTTGGGGAGCAGTAGCCTGGGTCAGCGGCAAGACCTATGCTTCACCGACTGTCGACTTGCATGTCCTTGATCGCGTCGGCGGCGGCGACGGGTTTGCCTCGGGGTTCTTCTATGGTTTGCTCGCTGGTGAGGCACCGGAAGAAGCGGTGAAGTTGGGTTGGGCTCACGGTGCTCTGTTGACAACTTTTCCCGGTGACACGACAATGGCAACGGTTGATCAAGTCAGGGCGTTTGCCAAAGGTGGGTCGGCAAGGATACAAAGGTAAGCGTTGACCATCATCAGTGGGCGATGGGCCACTTCTGCCGAACGCGGAGTCTGCCGTCGGCCATCGTAATTCCTAGAGACCCGGCCGAGAACCCCTTCGAAAACCACAAAGGCTCAAAGGCTCAAAGAAAAATGTTTGGTATTGGTGTCGTCGTAAAACACTTCGTGGTTTGGTGACTTCGTGGTTAGATGGAGCGGTTTCGGCGGCGCTTATAGAACTTCATCTCCGAAAGCAGCAGCGCACTTCGCCGCCGGGATCGCGAGGTTCGAAACTATATCAGCCGCCTTTGAAAGACCCCGAAGTCTACCGCGCAAGGACTTTGCCCAATCATGGGCTTCAATCGACAGGCTGAATGCCTTCACATAGAGTTCATCGGTGTTCACGCCACGGTTTTCAGTTTCGCCCTGTCGGATCCCTGCCGCACTTTTCCATTCCTCTCCTCCATAATCAACTTCTTCATCGAAGAAAAAAGCCGATCCATCCTGATCCTCGTCTTTGGTATCCCCCGGTTTAAGGTGTTTATCCCATCCCATCTCTCGTGCAATTAAATTATCAAGACATGGATCATCTGAAATCCGACATAGGTGATGAATTCACACTGTCTGGATGTTTTATGTGAAAGGTTTGGGGTGGCGAGAGATTTCTTAGATCGTGGTCAGGTGAAGAACGCGATCCGTTTGGGATTGTTCGAGAGCCTGGTAGGATACACCTACATTGGCAGGCGCTGGCGGGTCGCAGTACTTGAAAAGATTATCCGGATTGAATCCGCCTATGTCCGCTGGGGCAGACTTCGGCGGTCAGGAGGCGCGGGTCACACATTGCCCGCCGCTTATGGCGGAACAGGGTTCGGGGCTTGCCCCGAAGTTCAAACCAGTGATTTCATAAGTCGGCTGTTCATCTCTTTCTTCAAGGTCATTGCCAGGAGTGACAAGGACTTCTTCTTCACGTTCACATATTCACAAGCGAAAGGTGAAGCACTCAGAGGGTGGGAAAGTTGATCTGCCGGCTGAACCTCTTTTCCGTATGTCGCGATCTGGCGACGAACTGGTCTCATATAATGATTGAGAGGTGGATCACACCTATTTGCTTTTTCAACCCCATTCGTGTAAAATGTGGCAATCTCAGAGCGTCCTTTCTTAATTCAACTGGATCGATAGACCAATTTAATTTTCGGGAATGCGTGAGGAAGGCTTAGCACAAGGATATTTTCATCAGTTGAGCCATAAAGCTGCAAGGGCGCTTGGCGGGGTCCTTTCTGGCAGTGGTGGAACTCAAGATGTAAATGTGTTGGTGGAAGTTTGCCATTCACTCGCTACCCCATATGTAAATAAAAGGCTTACGAAAGACCGTGTTTTGAGAGAAGCCCTCGACCTGAACACGAGCGATTTCGCATTCGACTGTATTGCCGATTTGTTCTCATCTGCTCAGGAAAACCGGTTCCCCCATTTCCAGGCTTATTTCGCCGCTTATCGACTGGAATCCATGAGTGAAGAAGAAGTGCTTTCTCACCTTCGGCGGCTGGTTTTTTCAACCGCCAGCCATGGCATCTTCAGGCTGTACAACGAGGTTGATCCGACACTGGGAAAAATCCTTCGGAACATAAAGCTGGCCTTGGAGCATTTCACGAGTCTGGTGATCTTCGAGCGGTTTGGAGACCGATATCTCACTCCCTCGGAAGGGAACCGGGCTGCATTTATGACGCCGCTTGAGATCGACGAGATTGAGCTGGGGTTGAGGAGATGCCTGAGAGGCACCGAGAATATTCCGTTCATGCTCGGGAAACTCGCCCTCTTTCTCCAGGAGCAACCGGTCAGTTCCAGGGCCGCCCTGTTGTCTTCGGTGGGAGTCGTATTCCGGAATATCTATATGTCACCCTCCGACAGCAACTTAGTAGGTCTGGAAGACAAGCTCGTAATGGATGAGCTTGCCGATGTAATTCATGGCTCAGTTGACAAGGTGCAAGTAAAGATGATCAGGAGGTATGCCGATGGGAAAAAGGTCGATGCGTCGCTCTTGCATATCTACTTCGAGGTAATCGAGAAGAAATTAATGCTTACACTCTCCGGCGACGGTCAGGACAAGGGACTTCGCGAGATCCTTTCCGAATACCTGGAAGGAATGTCAGATACCGACTATCAGACATTGCACAAGAGCAGATTGGAATACTTGTCGAGGTTGGCGGGTGACGAAGTTGTGGTAAGGTTAAAAAGAGGTTAGATTTCAGCAACAGACCCGGATTGACAGGAATATAGAATCAGTGACACATGTAGACGAACGAACGCTGGAGCTTCTCGCTCTTGGCGACGAGAGGACTCTCAGGAATGAGGATCTAATAAGGAAGCACCTCGCGGTATGTGCCGACTGCTCCGGACTATACGACGAGATCAGGTCATACTATTCAGAAGTCAAGTTAGAAGAGGGAAAGAATGTCAGCGGTGCGCGTCTTGGGAGAGGTAGAGCCCTTGTTAAGAGACGCGGGCAGTTGGAGCAGCGCCGGCGCCTGGTCGATGCGGGGGTAGTACAATTTACCGAGGTCCGAAAACCGACAATCTGGCGTCGGGTCGGCAGTCAGACGCGAGCTCATCCGGTGATAAGCTCCACTTTTCTTATGCTTCTTGCCGTGCTTGTTGTGCATGCCTGGACTGAGATGACAGCACGCCACCCGAATCCTTCATACTATTTCTACAATACCAAAGCAAATGATCTCGAAGTTTACGACAATTCCAACAAATTGTTGTGGTCCCTACCTGCGTTTGATATATCGGATAGCAAGCAAGAGGAGAACGTGTTCGATGACCATCAGACTTTGCTTGCTGATCTGAATGGTGACGGAAGGAATGAGGTGTTAACGGAGATTGCTCCACGCAGCAGCCAGTTTTTGCAGAATCTGAGAATCTATAGTAACGATGGAAAGCTCCTGAAAACCTTTGCGTTCAAGTCGCGGAGCGTCGACTTCAGAGGCGTAAGTTATGACACGCCATTTCTCCCCGGCCAATTTTTTGTCGAAAGCATGTCTGAGGGCAAAGTCAATCTGTTTGTGACTTCCAATGACGGAAGGTCTCCAACATTTCTTGCGCGTCTTGATCGTGGCATGAAAGTCATCGGCAAATATTGGCACTATGGAAATTTCAAGGCATATCCTACCGGCGCGTATCACAACGGAGTCCGCGAAGTCGCAATTACCGGAGAAAACGACATCAGGGATATGTCCGGTGGCGAATTCGATTTTGTCGCAATTCTCGATCCATCGAAGATAGTCGGCGACGAAGAATCTTCGGCAACGAGGGGTTTCGGAGTCCCCGTATCTGATGCAGAGCTATACTACATAGAGTTGCCGATATCGGATATTCAAAGAGTTCAGGCAGTTGGCGCGACGGAAAGAATCCTGAGGGATAGCAACGACAGTCTTCTTTGCCTTTCCGTTGGGTGGGGTTTCACTGACCCACATGTGGGAACATGGGAATTCGAGTACGTATTTTCGCTGAAAGATATGAAAGTCCAGCAGGTCAAATTCTCAAACCCGACACAAGACACTTACGAAGCACTGAAGATAGAAGGGAAGGTTCACGGAACGTTTGACCGGCGATATTTGGACAATCTGAGAAATGGGGTCAGGTACTGGAACGGGAAGGAGTGGGTAAAGGAGGCGACGAGGATAGGTGGTGAAACTGAATAGACGAGTCGGTGAAACCGCGAGAGGGGAAATCCGGGGACAAACTGAAGAGCCCCAGGACTAGCCCGGCTCCCGGCCGTCAGACTTTGGGTCGAAAGTGAAATGTTTGGAAGCTATCCTCACTCAGTCAAAGAGTCCTGATGTTTTGAGTTTCAGATCCGACAAGAACTAGGTTGATTTCATCGCTGCTGCCCAATTTGCCTGACTGAAAACGAACACTCCTGTAAGTCCTTTGAACTCAGATCTTCTTCTTGTCCGGGTTGACCATCCAGTATTCCTGCACTCCTTCCTCTGCATGTCGCTCGAACTCAATCCCCCAATACTGCGACCTTCTTGATTCCGCGAGAATTTTCACGCCTAAGTTAGGGGTGCCATCTATACTGTTTCCTGCGATGATAGGCATTCACTCCTTTGTTTCGAAAAGGATGTCTGGGTCTAAAACTGTCTGTTCGTCAGAGTGAAAGTCGAAGGGTGCCGAGAATATTCTGTCCGGTTTCTTTTTCTTGGTATGACCCCGATCATTACAGTCAAATTCATAACAATAGTCCGATGCACTTCTATGGTGCTGGTGACATCGTGGGCTCCCCTCCTCGGAGCCGGGCTGCGGCCAACTTAGTCCGCCCGGGCGCGAGAATGAGACTAGAGAGAATGCCAAGTTGTATGGGGGAGGGGTTCTTACCTGATGCGGAGTGGTAGTCTCTGTCCTCAGCGGAAGTCTTAATCGCTAGCGTGGAGATTAAGAACGAACATTGGCACTTGAGATAAGGATGGAGGACGGAAGTTTCTTTTGCCTGATCTTTCAGCGGTAACTCTCATCTGCAAGGAATAAATAGCTAGAGAAGGGCCATGGTAGACTCCAGTCAAATCGGCGGAATCCCGCGCCCATTAAGTAGAAATGCGTTAATGGTCTGATTAGAACTCTTGTTTGGAGGATGAAATGAAAAAGATCCTACTGGTTATTGTTACAATTCTAGCTATCGGTACTATGGCAGGCTCACTCCGTGCTCAAACGGTCTCCCCGCACATCGGGGCAACATATCTTAGGTACAATAGCAACACAATCGCCGGGGGGACATCTTCCCAGGTCAATATGTTCACTGGACAATCAATAACAGTACAAATAAATGGGGCGAATTATGGTACTGGGATGGCTGAATTCGGCGGCATAGACCTGGAAATTTGGGAAGTGACGACACCAAATAACAACCAAATAGATCTGACGAGCATCAATTCTCCGGGTGCAAACAGCGGTCAGAACACGTGGTGGGTTAACTCAACTCTTCCCACTGGGCAAGTCGCGCATTATCTTCACATGGAATCGGTCTGGAGTAATTGGAACGGTGGTGGGAGCTATATGTCAATGAATGTTTCTTTCACTGCTCTCCAGCCTGGCACTTACCACTTATACGCAAAAATGTACCTTGCTGATAGCTCGGGCAATCTTCCGCGTGACCCGTCAGGCACGACGCCGAATACCGACGATCAGGGACAAGGAACGTACCTGATAGGTACTGTGAACGTCAGTGGTTATCCAGATCTCGTCATCCAGGCACCTGCACTTGGGAGCACTTCTCTTCAGTCGGGGGCGAGTTCGAATGTGACTTATTTTGTGTATAACCAGGGGAATCAGCCCGCAGGCACCTTTAGGGTTGGAATATATCTAAGCACATCTCAATATTCACCCGGTACGTTACTTACTACACAAACAGTCAGTGGTCTGGGAGTCAACAGCAGGTACATCGGCAATAATGTGTTTACCATACCGTCGAACACTCCTAGCGGCAACTACTATATAGTGGTATATGCAGACGACCAGAACCAGGTCGCCGAATCGAACGAGAACAACAATACCGATGGTGTCGCCGTATCGGTTACTCTGGCGACAACATCCGTAACGGTTACTACCAATCCATCCGGACTTGGCATTTCCGTAGATGGCACCAGTTACACAAGTCCTCAGACTTTTTCAAACTGGACAATCGGGAGTAGCCATACGATCGTCACAACATCTACTCAAAGTGGAGGGGCGGGGACTCAATATGTTTGGAGCAATTGGAGTGATGGTGGATCAATATCGCACACAATTACAGCTCCGTCGGGCGGTGCGACATATACGGCCAACTTCACAACGCAGTACTATTTGACTATGACATCTGTGGCTAACGGCGGCGGCACACCTCTAAGCGGTTGGTACAACGGCGGAGCGTCAGTGTCCATCAATGCCGCTCCGAGCACGGGATATTCATTCTCCGGCTGGACTGGATCGGGCTCAATATCTTACTCTGGACCAAACAATCCGGCGTCCGTGACGATGAATAGTCCTGTTACGGAGACTCCAAGTTTCTCCGCAATTCCTGTGACACTTCCTGACCTCACGATAAAAAGTTTCACTTTAAGTCCTCTGAATCCCACGACGGCCGATAATATCACGTTCACTGCGGTTATTTGGAACAACAGTTCGGTATCTTGTGGTGCATCTGTCGCAAGCCTAAAGGTGGGAGGCGAGAGCAATCCTCCGGTCAAGTCCCAATCTCTGTGTAAAATCATAGAAGGTCACGCTGCCAGTCTGTATGAGATAAAATCTGTTTGATTGTCATGCGGACAGATGAGTTGCCTGAGCTGCTTAAGCTGTGCGAGCTCAAG
>JAJYIT010000032.1 GCA_021789975.1 Bacteroidota bacterium | reverse complement strand
TACTAGTCGCTGCGCTCGACGAAGAATACAGACGAAGAACACTTGACACCAAACAATTAGCTGCATAGATTTATGCCTCGGATAAACTTCGCCTTGTCAATTTCAACGGAGAAAGGGGCATCATCGTTGCGAAGCGTCACGTCTAGCGCTCTTTCAATGGCCCCAACATTCCCTGATACATCAAGTATCATCCTGTTTGGGGTCGTACTCAGCACAGTTAAGCCGTTGGTTTTCGCGAATGCAATCAGAGAGTCGTAATCCTGGGCCGTCGGACCGAACTCCGACGTGAACTCCGCCACGGTAAGATAATGACGGTACGTCGGGCCTGCGGGGTTATAGATCTGGCTGAGGAGAGTGTCAAGGTGCGTTTGGTTGCGCAACAGCATAGCAATCGCCAGTCTCAGATGATGTAAAGTGTCAACGTTGGATATTGCCGTGAGTCCCTTCGCCTTGACAAGGTCGCGTATCCGTGAATGGACTACTTGCAGTGTGGTGTTCTGCTGTGCGAAGCACATCGACACAACTAAAAGGACCAGCGGCATCGTGAAGTATTTTCCAATTGCTTTCATGGCCTTTCCTTTCGTGCTTTGAATTCTTGTGAACTATTCGTTAACTAATGGAGGTAAACAAGTAAGTCACTCTTCCCCGCTTACGCGGCGAGTAAAGTCAAATGCCTTATGTTTCCTTTTCTAGTGTGGGAGGCGCTGCAACACCTCCCATGGTTATGTGAAGTTTAGCATGTTATTCTACTTTTCATTTGTGTGACCTCTGGTGCGCGTTTGTGCCACTCGCAGATGGCAGATCCCATAGCGGGTAACGCCAAATTCCACTTCCGTTGGTTCCGGCAAAAAGATATGAACCATTTGTTGCCAGGGAGATGACGGCGAGCGAGTCTAGAGCTCAGCCTGCCGAGATGTCCGCCCAACTTGTGCCGTAGTTTGTAGAAACGGAAACACCATCGTTTGTGCCAGCAAAAAGGTTTCTTCCGTCGCTCGCGAGCACGTTGACGGTATGATGTGTAAGACCAGAGTCGACGCTCGTCCACTTTTCACCATCATTAGTGGAAACAAAGACGCCGCCGATGGAATTGTGATACCATGGGAATGCCCCAGCGAAGACATAGCTTCCTATCACAGATAGGCCATAGATTGATTGGCTTGGTAGACCGTTGTTAGTCGTGATCCAGCTATCACCGTCATCGACAGAACGAAAGACCCCGCCCCCCGTTGTCCCCGCGAACAATACGGTTCCCATCGTTGCGAGCCTCATAACTTGGGGTGCATGACCATAAATACTGTCGTAACTGCCATACGAAAGTCCGAAGTTCGCAGCGCTCCAACTCATGGCATTGTCCGTCGACCGAAACACCCCATGGCCGGTTCCGGCAAAAATCTCATCTCCCAAAATTGTAAAACTGTTGATGTTTTCCCCCCCGCCCGCGTAATCACTCGCTGGCCAATCTATTCCATTGTTGGTCCAACTTATTCCGTTATCATCCGAAATATACACGCCACCCTTGCTGCAGCCTCCGATCCCCATCACAACCTTTGAACCATCGATCAAGAACGTGGCAGATGGATCTAGGTAGAGGTGATTATCTGGAGAGTGGTTATCAACGGGTATTTCAGCCACCTCGTGCCACACAAAACCATCTTCTGTTGACCGCACTAGATAAACACGCGACGAAAGAGCGTCGGAAACAGCAACGATGATAACACCGCCAATGGTACAGATACCGGGAATCTCCGATCCCGGTAGCTGCTGAGTCCATGTTGGACCCGTGCTGGGGCCAACCAAATTATTGCTATTGTTGCAAGAGACGAACATGATAGAGGACAAGAACAGAGCTAGCAAAGCTTGTCTATATGTTTTATGTGTTTTCAATTTGTCACCTAAACTGATCTGAATAAGAAGAGAAACGAGTGTTTGTTTGCTTCACTGCTGTGGGGGACGCTGGAACGTTCCCCATGGTTTATATGAACTTTAGCATATCTTCCTCCTTTTCATTTTGGTAGTTTTTCAATCTTCAGATTGCGAGTGAATGCAGGCAATAGAAAAAGCGGATAGCGCCAGACGCCTCCCCATGAATTGGCAAATAAATACGCGCCATTTGTCCAAAGTGCGGTGGTTGCACCGCTGAAGGGGGCTCCGTTGGAGATGTCTGTCCAGATACTGCCCAGATCAGTTGAAACAAAGATTGCAGTCTCCGTTCCTGCGAAAAGATAAGGACCGCTTGCGCAAATGATACCGACTCTATGATCCGGTAAATCCGCGTCGGCATGCTGCCAAGTTTCACCGTTATCCTTGGAAATGAAAACGCCGCCTGTGGACGGTTTGCCCTGGTCATTGAAGGCCACCGCGAACACATCCGAGCCGACGGTCGCGAGTGCCTCGAATGAGTAGTTTGTTGTGTTGGCCAGAGTCCATGTTGCACCGTCGTCCGTGGAACGGAAAATCCCTGAGCCCCAGGTAGAGGCAAATACACTATTGCCTTTTACCACAAGCCCGCTCACTGGGACATGATAATAAAAAGTGGGTTTGGGAATGCCGACATTGGCAGGATCCCATGTAATGCCGTGATCGGTGGAAACAAACACCCCATCGTCTGTTCCAGCGAAGATATTTCCGTTCAATTCACAAAAGCAGTTGATATCTTCGCTGTTGCTGTCAGTCTCGGCCCAAGTGATTCCTTTGTCCGACCAAGTCACTCCCCGGTCAGTCGAACGGTAAATGTCACCCTTATATACCTGTCCGATCCCGGCGAACAAATAATTCCCATCATTGATAAACGTAATGGGTGCGGGGAGATAGATGCCGTTCGTGAGATATCCGTTGTCGAAGTGGTTGTCAACATGAAAGGTGGTATCGAGTTTCCACGTCGAGCCGTCATCTGTTGAAATGAAGATGTAAGTTTGCGAACATAATGAGCAGTACGTACTCGCAAGTAGATTTCCCCCACTTGCATAGAAGTGGTTCACATTTGTAACTCCTGCGCCCTCACTCCAGATTGATCCACCGGAATCTGCCGGATTATTGTTGCAACCGATAAATGAGCAAGGCGAACGAAGATTTCCAGTACTTCATGTGTTCCCTCAATTTTTCACCAATTAATTTCAATAACAAAGTCGACTGCCGTTTATTCATCTTCTCTGCCGTGGGGGGCGCTGCAACGTCCCCCATGCTAAATAAACTTACGCATATCTCTTCCTCCTTTCTTGCATGGTACTCTCCTGAACTATTTTAGCAAAAGCATTTTCATGGCGATAGAATGGGCTCCCTCTGTCAGGCGATAAAAATAGACTCCGCTGGCTAACCTCGACGCATTGAAATTCACACTGTGCTCTCCCGCTTGCTGAAACGCATCCACCAGCGTCTCAACCTTTTCCCCGAGTATATTATATACCGTGAGGACCACACGGGACCTTGTCGGGATAGAGTAGTCGATCGTGGTTGATGGGTTGAATGGATTGGGGTAGTTCTGGCTGAGATGAATCGATTGGGGGACGCCCGGACCTTGAGAATGTTCTATCGCCGTTACTTGCGAAAGCGGTGCGCGCCATATCCCTCCTTCATGAATGATCCCTACGAAAATACTTGAATCATTGATATATATGGACGAGATTCCCAACAATGGCAGTCCCTGCCCCGTATTAATCCAGTGGTCCCGGTGTATGGTTGAGGTATAAAACATCGACGCGTAATAAGCCCCGCCCTGGCCCTGGCTGGTCAAGCCGGCGAAGACATCTCCACCATGCAGCGCGACTGCCAATACCTGCGGAGCTTGGTATCTAGAAAGACCATTCACGAACGACGACCATGTCTGGCCGTTATCCGTTGAAAGGAATAGACCGCCCGGTGGCGGCGGGATAGTGTCAGTAAGGGGCGTAGGCATAATCCATCTTCCCGCCACGACAATAGAATCGCTTGCCGCGAGAGATGAAATTTGTACCAAGTTGCTGTCGACCACCACCCAGCTTTCACCGCTGTCCGTAGAGCGGTATATCCCGTAGTATCCAGCCGCGAAAACACTTGAGCCCGTCGCTGCCAAATACAATATCCCGTATGGACTGTTATTTGCAAGCAACCAACTCACTCCTCCATTTGTAGAAAAATACACCCGACCTGAAGCTGCGATGAGGTTAGTTCCGCTTTGTACAAGAGCATGCGCAGGACGATTCAAGGTGTCCCATGTCTTTCCCGAATCGGATGAGACGAAAGTTCCGTTGGCGGCGGCCGCATAAACGTGCGTACCTATCGCGGTTACCTCATTTATTTGGTATGCACCCTTCAGGCCGGTGTCCGCAACCCAACTGTTGCCATTGTCTGTGGAAGAAAAAACAGAATCGAGATTGAACACAGCATAAACGTTAGAGCCGTCTCCTGAGAGAGAAGTAATATCTGACCCGACGATTCCGTTAGCTGCATATGTCCAGTTTGCACCGTTATCGGTTGAAGCATAAACACCGTTGGCGAAGCTTGTGGCATACAAGTCCGTATCTGTGACTGCAACTGAGAATACTTGAGCCACTGGCAAACCACTGCCGGTGTTTTTCCAAGTTGCGCCCCTGTCGGTGCAGATTAGTACTCCCTCCCCCGTTCCTATATATGAGTAAGCACTGTCCATCACAACGCTGTAGACTTCTCCGGAATAGGGTGGAGCATTCGTGCCACTCCATGTATTGCCAGCGTCCGTTGATCTGATTATGCCCCCAACCCATCCCACGAGTACGGTGGAATCGTAAGTGGCAATGCAAGTGGTGGCATCGTTCGTAGAACCCGTACCTATGACCGTCGACCATTCATTTCCCCCATCCGTAGTTTCACAGACTCCGGAAAGTGTTGAAGCAAATAGCTTTGTACCAACCAACGCGAGCCCGGTTACATTCGTTTGCCCGTATACCATCCCGTTTTCAATTGCCGTCCAGGTCGTTCCGTCGTCTGTCGACCGGAACATGCCACCTCCACCGGCATAGATAACCGAATCCTTCACCACCATATGTTGTATGTTTGAGGTCAGGGCAGAATCGGGGTTCATCCATGTTATTCCATCGTCGGTTGATCTGCGAACACCGTAATACGTTCCAGCAAGGATCTCTGAACCTTTTTGTACAAAGCAACTACCAAATGCACCGTCCACGTTTGTCCAGCTTTGTCCGCCATCAGTTGAACGATAGATGCCTGCGTATGTACCGGCAAACTCCGTCGAATCAATTACTGCGACACCCCATACTTGCCATGGGCCACCGACGTTGAGCTGCTTCCACTGAGCATCGCTTTTCCCGAGAGATGCAAGCAATACCACAGAAACCAAAATCAGGGCTCGCACCCAATCTGCCAGGGTGGGAATGAGTTGGATAATAGTGGATTGGATTTTAACCCGTCGGCATGGCCTACTTATCCCACTTGGATTCACCCGGTCGGCTCCGCCCGCTCCTCGCAACTCAGCGCCCAGTTGCCTCTCTACCCGTTTCCCGCTCCACTGCAGTCTCTTCTGTATCAATCCCATCATGGTACGCCTCCAACTCATTTAATCCATGACTGTGTGTTTCTATCATGGATACATGTTCATCAATGTCGCAGCTTCATCAACAACTCGACTGGCTTCTCTATGGTGATTCACATTTTAGTCAAGAAGCCGTCTCACCACACTGGGCCGAATTCCCCATCAAGTACGAATGTCTTCTCTCGTCAGTAGTTCCTGAGAGAACCGCTCGTAGGAATCCGTGCATAAACTAAAACACAAGAAAGTAAGTGTCCAGAGATCTAATGTTAAATCTACGTTAATGGTTCTTAATCTCCGGGCGTATCCAACGGGAACAGTCATTCTTACTGGCTGTCGAATAGCGCCTGTACCATCGTATGAATTCGGGCTCGTTTATAATCCGGAAAACTAACCCGGGCATTTGACAAGAAAGAAGAAATCACAATTTCAGGCTAATAGGACCCAATTCAAATGTCGCAATCAAAAGCATTCAGCCATGCTCAAAGGATTGTGCTTTGGGGTGGCAGACCTGGATACCTCCTTCTCATTCTCATTTCCCAGTCGGCTTCCAGGACGCTGACGGACATCTTGGCGCTAATCTTGTTGACAGCTGCTCTCCTCGGAGATGGAAGACAGTTGTTTGAGGGGAAGGAGGTGGGGCAAAAAGAGATCCATTGTGACGGCATGCATCTAACAAACAAACGACTTTTCTCCGTCTGCCAGGTCTAAACTACCACCGGCAAAGCCGGTGGCTTCTGAAAAGGATATATGTCCAACAGATCTTGTCATTCAAGAAATTCAGCATCTCCAACCGAACTCATCCCCGTCCCCTCTCTTTCGAAAAAGAGAGGGGAGAAAGGGGTGAGTTCGACTGGAGATGCCATCTTCACATCACACCGCCGTAGGCAGTGGGTTTCTACCGCTAACTGAAAAGTCACAGCTTACGCCAATTCCCTGAATTTGGTGAAATACAGGGATTATTACTCCTTGAATTTGGCAGAATTCTCGGAATTGGCTATATTTCTCCGATGTTGATCCCGAGAAAATATAGCGACCTTTCAAGGTACATGCACGAGAACAAAGTGCTGCTCATTTATGGGCCACGCCAGGTCGGTAAGACGACTCTTGTTAATGAATATCTTAAGACTTGCAAACTCAGATTCAGGATCGAGTCAGGTGATAACGTCCAAATTCGGCACCTGTTGAGTTCGGAAGACTTCGCGCAGATAAGGACCTTTGCGGAAGGTTATGAACTGATAATTATCGACGAGGCCCAGAGAATTCCGGGCGCGGGGCAAGGCCTCAAGATTTTGGTTGACCAAATACCACATCTGAAAGTCATTGCAACTGGATCGTCTTCATTTGCGCTCGCAGGTCAGGTTGGCGAGCCGCTGACAGGCAGGAAAAGCACTCTCAATCTTTTCCCCGTTTCTCAAATGGAGCTATCAAAGCTTCGCAACAAGTTTGAGATGACAGAACAACTTGAGCAGTCTCTCCTTTACGGAGGTTATCCGGAGGTAATCAATTCGAAGAAGGCAGAGGATAAGCAGAAGCTGCTCGGAGAAATTGTTGGATCATACCTCCTGAAGGACATCCTCGAACTTGAGCGCGTAAAAGGATCGAAGGTGCTTCTCGATCTTCTCAGGCTCATCGCATTTCAAATTGGCAGTGAGGTGTCGATGTCGGAACTAGCGAAGCAGCTTGGCGTAGATGGCAAGACTGTTGCAAGATATTTAGATCTTTTTGAAAAGTCCTTTGTGCTTTACAACGTCCGGGGTTTCAGCAAGAATCTTCGGGAAGAAATCGTCAACAAAGGCAAATACTTCTTCTATGACAACGGAGTCAGGAATTCAGTCATTTCCAACTTCAACAAGTTGGAAATGCGGAATGACATCGGGCAGCTATGGGAGAATTTCCTCTTCATGGAACGGATGAAGAAAAGGGTCTACTCCGGCATAATCGCGAATATATATTTCTGGCGAACATGGGACCAAAAAGAAATCGACTTGATAGAAGAAAGAGAAGGAAGGCTTTTCGGTTACGAATTCAAATGGAAGAAGACGCGAGTTTCTCCGCCAAGAAAATGGCGGGAGACATACCCGGATTCGGAATTCAATGTGATAACCAAGGAGAATTATCTGGATTTTGTTATTTAGACCCGAACCCTGTAACCGATTTCAATTGAATTCCTTCAACTGAACTTTACTAAATTGTACCCGGTTAATATGGAAGAAGTCCCAGCACACTTATGAAACCTATTCCAGCTGCGATCGTTGCCGCCACCTTTCTTCTCGTCGCTGCTGCGAGCGCAATTTACAACTTGCAACCACCCGGAGTGGTCCCCGCTACCGCACCCGACTCTGTTTTCTCTGCCGACAGAGCTATGGGCTACATCAGACATATTGCGGCAGCGCCGCACCCGATCGGCACTCCTGCAGAAGCGAAGGTTCGAGAATACATAGTTGGCCAACTTCGGGCGATGGGAATCAGGCCGACTCTCGACAGCGCAACTGTGACAGGCATGTTTCATGGCATTCACTATGCGGCTTTTGTCGTTAACATAGTAGCCAGACTTCCGGGGACGGCGAACAGCAATGCCGTGGTGCTGATGGCACACTACGATTCTGTTCCCACCGGCCCGGGCGCGAGTGACGATGGATCGGGGGTGGCCACGATACTTGAGACGCTCCATGCTTTGAAGTCGCTACCGCCGCTTAAGAACGACGTGATCGCCATCTTCACGGATGGAGAAGAGGAGGGGATGCTCGGTTCACAGGCAATCGCTGAAAATGATTCTCTTGTCAGGAAGATGGGCATCGCGCTGAACTTCGAGGCGAGAGGCACATCGGGACCATCGCTCATGTTCGAGACTAGCGAGAACGACGGGGGACCCATCAAGAACATTGCCCGTGCTGTCAACAATCCGATCGCCACTTCAGTCGCATATGATATGTACAAACGCTCGCCGAATAACACCGATTTCACGAGGCTGAAGAAGCAAGGAATCGCCGGCTACAATTTCGCATTTATCGGGGATGCCGCCCGGTATCACAGCGAGCTGGATAACTACGCAAACGTCGACCCGCGCAGCCTGCAGCATGACGGTGCTTACGCGCTCGCGCTGACCCGTTACTACGGCAATCGAATTCTCCCGCCCGCTGCTGAGGTAAACGACGTGTACTTCAATTTCTTGTGGCCACGTTTTGTTTATTACCCCGTTACGCTTGTTAGCCCCCTGATGGTGGTTACTCTTATCATCTTCCTTCTCGCGATATATATCGGGTTCAGGAAGGAGGTTATCAAACTCACCAGAGCCGGCTTCGGAATAATATTGCTCGGCGTGCCGCTTTTCATATTCACCGTAGGGACGTATTTCCTCTGGAGGTTTCTGCAAGGATATTTCCCTGAAGCTTCCAGATTTATCTTCGGATACTTCTACGATAGCGGGATCATCTTATCCGGCCTGATCGTGTTTGTTATTTCGCTCACGATACTGCTTTACATCCTGATGCGAAAGTTTTTCCGTTCGTCGGAAATGGCAATCGGCGCTCTTGTATGGTGGTTTGTGCTCCTTGCTCTCTCGACAGAGTATGCCCCTGAGGCAAGTTACTTCTTTGAATGGCCGCTCCTAATCAGCACGATTGCACTGCTTATTTTCTTTGTCGCAAAGAAAGCAGACTTCAGGTCTCCACTTATATTTGCGTTATTTCTTGTATGCGCAGTGCCCGGGGTGTACCTAACCACCCAGATAATCTACCTATTATTTCTTAATGGGCTTCCACCGGAATTGGCAGCGGGAGTAATTGCGATTTCCGTTTTGACATGTGGCACACTCCTTCCGCATATCGCGATTATCTCTTCCCCAAATAGGTGGATCTTGCCTTTGGCTATGCTGCTTATCGGCCTCGGACTCTTTGCACTCGGCTTTTTCTCACACAACTTCAATGTGGATCTTCCTGAACCAGATAGTGTGCTGTACGCGCTTGATGCGAATGATTCCGTAGCATACTGGATGTCCTTTGAGAAAACTGGGGATATGTGGACGGGGAAATTTCTTAAAGACACAACAGGCATAGAAAGTTCGATTGCGTCAGACGGACCGGGGTTCTTCCCAGGGACCGAAGTACCGGCCAAAATTTCAAGGGCAACGCCGGTAGATCTGCCTTCCGACTCGATCGGTGTACTCAGCGATTCCAGCAGTCAAGGCTATTCTAATGTGAGGTTGATGATTCCATTCATGCGGGGCTACTACGTGTTGAAGGTCTTCGCGAATATGCTCACGCGGATCATGTCCGCAAAAGTGAACGACAGAACAGTCCCGAGCGGAACCGGTCCTGAACGCGCAAGCCACCGATGGATACTTTACTGCTTCGGTGCGCCGAAAGCCGGCTGGGTTCTCTCCCTCACCGTCCCACAAACAGATACGTTGCGACTAACACTCGTCAGCGTCGAACCGGGTCTTCCCACGCTTGACAGTGAAGCTATTCCGCCCCGTCCGGGATCGCTCACGAGGCGGCCTTTCGTAGAAACAGATGTATCACTCGTCCAAAAGACTTTTCGAATTCTACCTAAAATCAAGACTTCAAAATGAATCACAGATCTCGCTTCCCAAATCATTTCGACTAACAACGGAGAAACGGATGAGCAAACGGCTGTATGCGGGCATACTGACAATACTTCTCATTCAAATTACCGGTTCTGCGCAAGAGCCGTCGCATTACGATTGGGGAAATTTCACTCCTGCCGATTCCCTGCGGGGGTACCTGTCTCCTCTCCGCACCTGTTATAACGTTACTTATTATCATCTGGATATCACGGTCGATACCGCCGGGCATTCAATCAGGGGTTCGAACGCTATCTGGTTCAAAGTTGCCTTCCCATTCGACTCGATGCAGGTGGATCTATTCCCCAATATGAAAGTCGACAGCATACTCTATTTCGCCGAAGGCGTATCCGCCTCTGACGGAGAAGATGGTACACCTCTACGTTATGATCGTGAGTTTGGAGCCGTGTTTATCCATATGCCCCATTCGCTGGCAGCAGGATCGTACCACCGCATTGTTTTCTATTATTCCGGCAAGCCGCAGGTCGCGAACAATCCACCCTGGGATGGCGGCTTCATCTGGAAACACGATAGCGAAGGTAATCCGTGGATAATGGTTACCTGCCAGGGCACAGGTGCGAGTCTGTGGTGGCCTAACAAAGACCATCAAACGGCGAAGCCGGACAGCATGCTTTTGAGTGTATCCGTGCCTGGCAGCCTCCAAGATATTTCCAACGGAAGGCTCAGAAGCAAAGTCGATCTCCCAAACGGCATGACTCAGTACAACTGGTTTATAAGCTACCCGATTAACAATTACAACGTAACATTGAATATCGGGAAATATGCACATTTCAATGACGCATACACGAGCAGGGATGGAAGTAAGCTGACTCTTGACTATTACGTTCTTCCTGGAAATCTTCACAAGGCAAAGCGTCAGTTTCGCGAAGTCAAGACCATGCTGGCTTGCTACGAAAAATATTTCGGAAAATATCCGTTCTATCGAGAGGGGTATAAATTAATCGAATCCTCGCACAACGGCATGGAACATCAGACAGCCGTCGCATACGGAAACCATTACATGATGGGTTACGAAGGGAGGGCGAGCTCGCCCGAAGGACTGAAGTTTGACTTCATCATTATCCATGAAAGTGCACACGAGTGGTGGGGGAACAGCGTGACATCTAAAGACCTCGCAGACATGTGGATCCACGAAAGTTTCGGTGCCTACGCGGAAGCTCTTTACGTCGAGTACAATTGGGGACACAAAGCCGCGCTCGAGTACATTAACGCAAAGCGGCAAACAGTCAGGAATGATAAGCCGATGATTGGTCCATACGGTGTCAACCAGGAAGGTTCCGGTGACATGTACGATAAGGGACAGCTAGTCCTCAACACACTGAGAGATGTGATCGACGATGATACGCTGTGGTTCTCGATGCTGAAGGGCTTTCAACAAGAGTACGCGTACCGGACTGTCGACGCGGACGATGTAATACAATACGTCAACAAGAGAACAGGCGCAAATTATAATTACTTCTTCGATCAATATTTTAGGTACACAAATCCACCTGAATTTCTCGCAATCGTCTCACAAAAGGGCGACTCCACATACGTTCGATACCGATGGGAAGCAGATGTGAAGGACTTCAGGATGCCGATCAAGGTCACAAGGTCTAAAGGCAAATTCAGATTCGTTTATCCGACAACGTATTGGCAGAGAATGGCGGTTGCTAATCTTGACCCGAAATACTTCAAAGTCGACGAAGACGAGTTCTACTGCAGAGTCAAGATCCTTCGTTTCTATACCGATCCGAACAGCAGCATCAGAATGTGACGGGTCACCGGGATCCTTGGGAAAGTCCGGGGTTGAAGGCTTCCTCCATCATAAGATCGTCCTGACAGAAGGAAACTTTGTTCAATTCGACTTCCGCAAGATTGCATCGCATCAAGTCTATTTAACTCTCAAGCCGAGTTCGTGTGCAAAGAAAGTGTACTCAGCAGCCGAGTTGCCTAAGCGTTGACTGAATGAAGCTGTTACACCATGTCCTCCTGACATTCTTGTCAAGAGCAAAATAGGGTTGTCCGAGGAATTCGCTGCTTGGAGAGTAGCTGCGAATTTTCTGGATTGCCAGGGTGCTACACGCGGATCGTTTACTGCAGTCTCCAAAAGCACTGCCGGGTAAGCTGTGTGCGGCTTGACATTATAGTACGGCGAGTACGCATAAAGCCATTTGAAATCCGGCTCTTTCGTCGAAGTCCCGTATTCGCTGATGTTGTATTGTCCATTCGGAAAGAGCTCGGCTCTCGGCATGTCGTAGATACCGACGAAGCTGACGACGGCTTTGAATGCAGACGGATGTTGTGTCAGTTCCGCACCCATTAAGAGTCCGCCATTAGAACCTCCAACGATACCAAGATGCTCCCTGTCTGTCCAGCCCTCCTTGACCATCTCCTCGGCCGCAGCGTACATATCATCGAAGACATTCTGTTTATGCCCGAGCATTCCGGCTTCATGCCAGCCCTCTCCAAATTCGCCGCCGCCCCTGATATTTGCATATGCAAGCACCCCACCATTTTCGAGCCAGAAAAGTGAAGAGCCGATGAAGTGCGGGGCCGTCGGAATTCCAAATCCGC
Organism: Bacteroidota bacterium; assembly: GCA_021789975.1. Taxonomy (GTDB): domain Bacteria; phylum Bacteroidota; class Ignavibacteria; order Kryptoniales; family JAKASW01; genus JAKASW01. Next base: position 36,555 of record JAJYIT010000032.1, on the reverse strand, counting down.
CGTAGCCGGTTACGATAGTTGGTCGCTTACCGTCGGGAGGGGTTCCTTCCATGGTAAGTATTGTCACTGGAATCCTTGTACCATCTTCCGATGTCGCATCGACAGTTTGAAATCTTACTTGCGAATAGTCGGCGGCAGGTTTGACCTGAAAAACCGTTTTCAATTTTCCGGTTGCGCAGTCGTATTCTGCCCACGTATCCGGCACGGTCCAACCTGAATACGTCAGCAGCGCCTTGGACGATTCGCTTGAAGAAGCGACCGCCCCGATTCCGATTCCCGAGTCGGGGAGTGCAACGGCTCGGATAACTCTACCGGCGCTGGTGTATTGATCAGCTTTCCAGTTCGGACCGAGTACCTTCACCATCATGAACCCTCCCTGTACCGGGTGCACTGAATTGAGCGCCCATCTTCCCTGAGGCACCAACACTCTTGATCTTCCGTCCGAAGAGATCGAAAGGAGTTCACCTCTCGGAGCATTCTGATAGGAAATTACCAGCAGATTGGGACCGTCCCACGCTGCACCCAAATTTACTTCAGATGCCACACGGACATTGGCGTCCGGACCCAGGACCTGGTTCCAGTGTTCCGTTCCCTCTCTGACGTAAACGTAGTCGGGATTGCCGTCACCAAAATGAACGAACATAGCTGCATGGATGTCTCCCCGTGAAGCAACAAAAGTGTATTCGGCAACCTTCGAGAGATCTTTACCGAAGACCAAATTATCATCCGAACCAGGTTGGCCAAGTGTATGATGGTACAGCGCCGCATAGAATTGAAGGTCGCTATTCGGAACCGTCCCCGGCGACGGGAGTTTGACGTGTGTGAACCCTTTTTCGTTCGCATCCCACACCACGGCAGCTGGCGTCGTCCCGCCGCCGGCGTAGGGCAAAGTCTCAGGCAGATCCTTGCCTGTCTTCACATCCAGTATATGGATGGTGGTTGCCTCATTTCCTCCGACGGCAGTCCCATAAGCCACGTAATTGCCTTTGGGAGAGGGCCAGAAGCCGGTGACTGCAGTATTCTTTTGCTTATTCGGATCTATTAGAGTTTTGATCTTGCCGTCCGGCCACTTCCGGTATGCTACGACCGGCTGACCTTCAGGCGGCGTCCACTGCATGAAGAACAAGTTTCCGCTGACAAGTCGTGGAGAAAACCGCTCGGCGGAGGTAAGCGATAGAGCCCCGAGTCTCTTGGCAACAACTTTCGCCTCAGGAAAGCCCGACAATACCTTGTCGGTATATTCATTTTCCGCTTTGATCCACTGTTTCACTTTTGGCGATGAGTCGTTCTCCAACCAGCGATACGGATCGGGAACGACGGTGCCGAAATAGCTGGTAGTGACAGAATCCGTTGCAGTCGCAGGCGGCTTCGGAGCCGAGCTGCATCCAACCAGAATTATCGTGGAAAGAAGGAGAATAGTTGAAAGGATAGCAACATGCGTTTTCACGATTACCTCATAGAAATTGGTTCCTGTTCGTTCTGCACCAACACTCCAGTAGATATTATCGCGAGTCAACTGAAATTACAAAAGACAGCTTTCATGAGCCCGTCTCATTACCTTTCTCCATTGATCGTGAGAGATCCACTCCAGCGCTCTTCACCAATTCAGATTCCTTCAACCTGGTTGCCATTAGTAGACCAACCAAAACCAGACCAACCATAAATAGCAACGACGGTGTCATGGAACCTTTAGGACCAATTCTAAATGCATCCATTCCGAATATGAATGCTATTCCGGAGATCTGTCCCATTAGAAGAAGTAAGCCGTTTGAAGTTCCTTCAGGCGTCGGTCTTCCAATCTCGGCTCCGTACTGAAATCCGATCGGCCCCGTGCTCAGCAGGAAAAAGCCGAGCGCGAACGATGATACATAAAGGAGCCCGCTTCCATCGGCATAAGCAATTCCCAATAATCCGGGAATCACGCCGGCAAGTCCTACCAGAATGAACGGTACTCGCCGTCGATACTTATCGGAGAGCGTCGGAAGAATAAGTGCTCCGATTATTCCTCCGACGATCATCAAACCGCCCGCAGTCCCGGCCTGAGCCGCCGTGAATCCGCGCGGGCTGATTATGTCTTCGATCCAGGTTGTGACGCTGTTGAATACACCGAGTCCTATAAAGAATATCAGCATCAGAAGAATGAAGTTCCCATTCCGCAAAACGTTCTTCATTCCGTCAAACATCAACGCCCGATCTTCCGACTCCGCGACACTAGGCGGTGTTGCCGGACGTTCGCGGGCAAACACAATGAAGAGGACTGCCGCAACGAGTGACCCGATTCCGTAATACATTAGCATGGCTGAGAATCCGGCCCCGGAGACGAGTGCCGGAGTTAAAGCCAGGCCTGCCAGGATACCGAGATACATCGCGAGTGAACCCAGCCCAGACGCCGTGGCCCGCTCTTCGATCGGGAACCACCTTGCTGCCACTTTTGTGAGCGCATTCAGAATGAACGGCTGTCCGACAGCACATCCTATCTGCGCAACCATGACCATTGTGAAATCTGACGCCACCAACCCGCGCATCAATGCAAACACACCTGTCAGAGCCGCACCGATCCCGACGGATATTCGGAATCCGTATGTGTCAATTACCCATGATGCAGGAATAGATACAATGAGGTAGGCAATCATGAAGCTCATCGATAGCAAACCGACGTCGAGCTGTGAGACGTGGTAGTATGCGGCGGCAGCGTCGGTCACCGGCGCAAATGTAATCCACACAAGCTGGTTGAAAGCGGCTGCCAACATGAAGACGACTAACACCAGCCACCTGTAACCGTAGAGTCTGTACCCGTTATGGTCCATATAAATGCTACCTCCTCCTGATTGATCGGTATGGTTTTTTGGTCGAATCTCGCTTAGGATCTGATCCTTCGCATTTCCGCGTAATATATTCGCTGGATTTCGCAAGTGCAAATGCGAGTCAATGGGAAGTTCTTGAAACACGACAGCGGTGATCTTTTAATTCTTTCGTTCTCTGGTTGGAACAGTTTCGCATGAACCCATCCATGGATTTCTCGAGCAACGACTCATGATCTATTACATAAACGCCCTTCCCATCGCAATCGGAAATCCAGAGACGAAGCTTGGGCTGACTTGAATCACATGTGTGCTCGTAGACTTTTTAACTCGCTATCTTCTATGCTATTTTGTCGTTATGACGATCTGCGACCAACGAACGATTGACTGGAGTAACGGTCAATTCAAATAAATGGAGCCAGGAAGAAGGGAGATTTTATGAGAGCCTTGTTCATAGGTGGGACGGGAACCATAAGTACAGCAGTATCTAAGATTTGTGCCGAGCATGACTGGGAGATCTTTCTTCTAAATAGAGGGACCAGATCGGATGCAGTCCCAGACGGGGCGAAAGTCTTACAGGCTGACATCGACGACGAGGAGAAAGTCGCCGATTTGATTCGGGGTATGAAGCTCGACGTGATTGCAGATTTCATATGCTACACACCTTCACATGTGAAAAGAGACATACGACTCTTCACCGGCAAGACCCGCCAATTCATCTTCATAAGTTCTGCCTCAGCGTATCAGAAGCCTTTAGCACATTTCAAAATAACGGAGGGCACGCCACTCGCAAATCCTTTCGCAGAATATTCGAACAACAAGATTGCATGTGAACTGGATCTGATGGAGGAGTACCGTAAGACTGGGTTTCCCGTCACGTTAGTGAGACCCAGCTATACATACGACGAAAGAAAGGTTCCGATGTCAGTCCATGGACGAAAAGGAACCTGGCAAGTTCTCGACCGAATCAGAAGGGACAAGCCGGTGCTGGTTCATGGAGACGGATCGTCGCTTTGGACAATGACACATAGCTCGGATTTTGCCAGGGCTTTTCTAGGGATCATGGGAAACGAGGCTGCGATCGGCGAAGCCGTAAACATCACTTCGGATGAGTCACTAACCTGGGATGCCATTTACGACTTGATCGGGGCGGCGCTCGGTAAGCAGGTGCAAAAGTTTCATGTCACTTCGGATTTTCTCGCCGCCTGCGATCCGGAATTGAAAGGTGGACTTATCGGCGACAAATCGACGTCCGTGGTATTCGACAACAGCAAGCTCAAGCGACTCGTCCCGGGCTATGTAGCCACTGTGCCATTTGCGCAAGGCATTCGGCGAACCGTCAATCATATCTTGTCGCACCCCGATCTACAAATTCCTGACGAAGAGTTTGACAGGTTCAGTGACAGAGTGATCATGGTACAGGAGGACGCCCTGTCGAAATTCAAGGAAATGTAGAGTTAGAGGCTTAACCAACAAGCATAGCTACAGAGCTCACGGAAGGCATTTGTCAAATCGCTTTTGGTGTGCCTCAGTGGCCTCTGTGGTTGAATCCTTTTCAGGTCAGTTCTCTTCCCAATTCCCGACCACGATCAATTCCTCGCTAGCCTAATCTCAATTCTGAGTCAGCCCGCGATCTTTGAGCAGCGCCTTCACATCTGCATCCCTTCCGCGAAAGGCACGGTACATTGCGCCCACGTCTTCAGTCCCGCCGCGCGAAAGGACCATTCTTTGGAACCGCTCGCCGTTCGCGCGAGTCAGACCTCCATGCTCTTCAAACCACTCGAACGCGTCGTCGTCGATGACTTCACTCCAAATGTATGAATAGTATCCCGCCGAGTAGCCGCCTTCCCAGATATGTGCAAAGTAAGTGGACCTGTACCTTGGCGGGACAAGCGGCATGTAGACTTTGTAGTGGTGGAGAGCCGCTGTCTCGAACGAGTCGACGCTCGCCACTCTCACCACTGCGGGAAGCGTGTGCCATGCCATATCGAGCAGAGAGGCTTCAAGGTACTCCAGAGTTTCGAACCCTTGATTGAACGTTTGTGACTTTTTGATTTTGTCGACCAGCGACCGGGGCATCGGCTCGCCAGTCTTGTAGTTCATCGCATAGTGTGCCAGGACCTCCGGATAAAGCGCCCAATGCTCGTTGAACTGAGAAGGGACCTCCACGAAGTCTCTCGGCACATTTGTGCCTGCGAGTCGCGGATACTCGACCGTCGTCAGCATGGCGTGCAGGGCGTGTCCGAATTCGTGGAACATGGTCGTTACGTCATCATATGTAAGCAATGCCGGCTGACCGGAAGCCGGCTTCGGGAAGTTGGCGACGTTATACACAACAGGTTGAGTACCGAGCAAGCCCGATCCATCGACAAACGTGTCTTCCCACGCTCCGCCGGATTTGTTGTCGCGTTTGAAGTAATCGCAATACCAGAGAGCAATGGATTTTCCTGCCAAGTCAATTACTTCGAACACCCGCACGTCAGGCTGGTACACTGGAATATCCTTTCGCTCCTTGAAAGTCAGACCGTAAAGCCGGTTGGCAGCGTAGAAGACTCCGTCTTCGAGAACACGGTTCAGTTCGAAGTATGGTTTGATCTGAGACTCGTCGAGATCGTACCGCGCCTTGCGCACTTTCTCCGCATAATACTGCCAGTCCCATGGTTCGAGCTTAAAGTCGGCATCCTGTCTTTTTGCCAATGCCTCCATTCTTTGCGCTTCGCCCTGTGTCTTCTTCATCGTTGCGGGTACAAGGTCGGTCAGAAGCTTGATCACAGCCGCTGGAGTTCTTGCCATCTTATCGTCGAGTGAGTATGCGGCATAGTTCGGGAAGCCCAGCATCCTGGCTTTTTCGGCCCGCAATGATTCAAGCCGAAGAATGATTCCACGAGTATCGTTGCTGTCGCCTTTCTCGTTGCGCATCGTGGACGCATCGAAAAGTCGTTCCCGCAGCAGGCGGTTTGTCAACTCAGCCTGTGCCGGTTGTTGAGTGGTGTTCTGCAGAGGTAATACATATTTGCCGTCCAGACCCCGGTCGTGAGCAGCCTGAGATACGGCAGTAATTTCTACTTCGCTTAATCCATCAAGATCGTTCCTATTATCCATGACAACCGCGCCCGCCTTCGTGGCCGCAAGGAGCCTGTTCTGGAAATCAGTCTCGAGTTTAGCTTCTTCCTGATTGATCTCCTTGAGTCGGGTTTTGTCTTGTTCAGACAGCAAAGTGCCGGCACGGACAAAATCCAGATAGTATCGTCCGATGAGAAACTTCTGCACCGGATCGAGATCAAGATGATTACGGTTGTCATAAATGACTTTCACCCGCTGGAACAATTTGTCATTCAGATAAATTGCGTCGTTATGCGCTGCAAGTCTCGGAGCCTCCTCAGAAAGGATGGCCTGAAGCGTGTCATCGGTATTGGCTTGTTGTACCGCGAAGAAAACTTTGGCGGCACGAGTGAGAAGCTCACCGGAACGTTCCATGGCAACGATTGTATTCTCGAATGTCGGACGTGCCCGATCGGAGGCGATGCTTTCGATCTCGCTTAGTTGCAGACGCATTCCTTCTTCTATAGCAGGTTTGTAATCTGAGTCATGGATCTTGTCGAACGGCGGTGCCTGGTAAAGAAGAGGGCTCGCTTCAGCAAACGGATTTGCGCTCGTGAAGCCCTGAGCTATTGTGTCCTGGGCGCTGAGCGACCGAGTCGACTTGGCACTTGAAGAAAGAGCTGAAATTGAAATGGCCAGAATTACAGCCAGAGAAGAAGAACGCTTTATCATTGTTTCTCCCATGTTATAAGTTCCCACGCTTTTTAGTCCGCGCCGTAGATACACTTCTGTGCCACACCAGAACCGGCGCAAACGTGTAGTAAGGTACAAGACTGGTACGTGAGGTTCAAGAAAGGAAAACAATCCGGATAGATTGGTCCGGCACACAATCAGAGAACACGACAGGCATCGGAACTCGCCGAGTGTTATATTAGTCAAGAATCAAAAACGGAACTCCTATGCAGGGACTACTCGATAAGCCGATACTTGAACTTCCAGGAAGAAGGTCAGAAGGGGCATCGGCCGTTCATAGAAAAGCGCAGATGCGGGCCAAAAGCCTGCAGGCAAATGAGATGCTGCAAGCTGTAAGCCGTACCTTCGCTGTCTCGATAGAGCGACTCCCGAAACCGATGCGTGATGTGGTCACTACCGCCTATCTTCTCTTCCGGGTTTCAGACTGTCTTGAGGACAACACGATCCTCAATGCTCCCAACAAAGCGGAACTTCTTCGGGTCTGGGCTCATGTCCTCGTAGACAACACTCCGGTCGATAGTCTGACGGGCAAGATACTTCATCTTGACGAGAGTGACCCTGAGGTTTACGTTGCGAAACACGCCGGAGAAATCCTCGATCGCCTCAGAAAATTTCCCCAGCCGATCCAGAACATCATTACCAAGTACGTCAGGGAAACCTCACTCGGGATGGCGCGCTGGCAGGAAAAGTTGGATGTCATGACCGAAGAGGACATGGATGACTACATGCATAATGTCGCCGGTCTGGTCGGTTATCTTCTGACCGAGATCTTTGCCTGGTACTCACCTGCTATCATGGAACGCAAGGAAAAACTCTTTCCCCTTGCAAGGCATTTCGGTCTGGCGCTTCAGACCGTGAACATTATCCGAGGACTGCGAAAAGATTACGAGCGCGGATGGGTATATGTACCGCGATCTTTTTACGAGCCGCTCGGCCTTACTCGTGAGACACTCTTATCGCCCGGGAATGCGACCCGGGCTTTGAAAGTGATCGATCGTCTTGCTGACAAAGCAGAAACTCATCTACAGTATGGACTGAATTACATTACAGACCTCCCGAAGTGGCTGCACGGCTTAAGACTCGCATGCATGTGGCCGCTGCTGTTTGCGGTGAAAACCCTCGCGGTTAGCCGGGACAATATCGACGTCGTCCTCTCCGAAGTCAAGATAAACCGTCGAGACGTCAAGAAGATCATGTTTGATACGACTCTCTTCGGGTGGTCGAACGACTGGCTTGCAAGCTATTATGAGCGGCTGCACGTTGTTGCTGCAGCCTGAAGTTGCGGCTCAGCGGAAAATCAGTCTCCCAGCGCTTTCGCTAGTATTTCTACAACACGATTTTGCTCCTTGAAATTCAGAGAAGCGAATGCGAGGCGCATCGACTTGTGATCCGGGGTACTGATATTTAGAAAGTGTACCATCATTTGTCGAAATTTGCATCTTCTCCGCCCTGTCGGTCACCGCTCTTAGTCTGACACCATTGGACTTCGGCCAGACGGCCATTCCTCCATCCGATGCTTTGAAATCACATTGATTATTACCTTGTTGTATAATCAAGATGTAAAACAAAGGAGAAGCACATGAAAGAACGGATGAGCATCAAAAAGGCAGATAAACGCATTTATGAGTGCATGGATCAGGCAGACGACCTGGTGCAGGCATTCGAGATCGAACCAAAGATCAAGGAGCTTGTGAAAGTTAGAGTCTCCCAACTAAATGGATGCGGTTACTGCATCAACTACCACACCAAAGAGGCACGGAGGATCGGAGAAACTGAGCGACGCCTCTATGCACTTAGCGCCTGGTGGGAAACTCCTTTTTTCACACGGGACGAGCGAGCTATATTGAAGTTTACAGACGAGGTGACTCTCATCTCGAAGGGCGGAGTAACAGACGAGACTTTCGACAACGCTTTGCATGCCGTCGGGGAAAAAGGAGTCGCGCAGTTGGTATTCATCATCTCGACAACCGGAACCTGGAATAGAATAGCCATCTCAACTCATATGGTGGCGGAGGAGAATTGAAATGAACGACAACAACATATCTATCGCCGAAGCTTATTACAAAGCGCTGGCGGCAAAAGACCTAAACACCGCGGGTAACTACCTTCACCCGGATGTCAAGTTTATTGCACCGATGGGAGAAAGCAATGGACGGGCCGCTGTCATAGAAGCTGCCAAGCATCTTGCGCCGCTCCTGAAAAACATTGACGTTCGCGCAAGATTCAGTTCAGGCGATCAGGTAGTGCTTATATATGATATGAGATTGACGGCACCTGTCGATGTCTGTCCTACCGCAGTTCTTATGACAATCAGGAATGGTTTGATCTCTCGTACCGAACTCTTCTACGACGCAAGACCGTTCGGGAATTTATAAATCATGAAAGAATCGGCATGACTCCAGAACCTGGAAAAAGTTTCAATGACTCTCAGCAGAACTCCTCGCCAACCGAAGACATCATTCGGCAGATTTCTGAACTTGAGAAAGTATCCCTCAACCTTGAACCGGATGTCGCTTTTAGAAACGAAATATCAACCAAAGCGTCTTCATACGTCAATGATTATCTCGACTCGCTGGCAAATATGAAAGCATACGTCGACGGTGAGTGCGCCCACCTCAAGTCTCTTAAGGTCGGCGACAATCCAAAGCAATTCGACGACTTGCTTGCTATTCTAAAGGATGAGGTGAACCGCGTGGGCATAAACTCTTCATCGGGCGCCGGATTCGCATATGTTCCAAGCGGAGGAATCTGGGCAAGCTCGGTTGCAGACATGCTTGCAGCGGCGACAAACCGCTATGCTGGAGTTTATTTCTCAAGCCCCGGTGCCGTCATTATCGAAAACCAGATGATACGCTGGCTCTCTTCAATTGCGGGGTATCCTCAAACTGCGCACGGCAACCTTACATCAGGCGGGTCAATCGCAAATTTGACTGCAATTCAGACTGCGAGGGACAAGTACCGTATCGACTCCACCAACGTTAAGAAAGCGGTAATCTATTTCACAGGGCACGCACATCACTGCATTCACAAGGCGGTGCATATCCTCGGATTGGACGAGATAATTCAACGTACAGTTCGGATGGACTCAGAATTCCGGATGGATTCCGATAATCTGGAAGAAATGATGCTCAGGGATGTCGAAGAAGGTCTCCATCCCTTTCTTGTCGTGGCAACGGCGGGCACCACGGACACCGGCGCCATCGATCCGCTGGAGAAGATTGCAGATCTTTGCGAGAAATTCGGAGCATGGTTTCATGTTGACGCTGCATATGGTGGTTTCTTCATGCTGCTCGAAGAAACCGGGAAAAAATTCAAAGGAGTTGAGCGCTCCGACTCACTCGTGATGGATCCACACAAAGGAATGTTCCTGCCCTTCGGAGTTGGGGCAGTACTCGTCAGAGATGGGAAGGCGCTCCTTGAATCGAATTTGGAACGTGCCTCTTATATGCAGGATGCGTTGGGTTATGACGAAATAAGCCCGGCAGATTCCGGAATCGAATTGACGAGACATTTCAGAGGACTGAGGATGTGGCTCCCGCTCCATCTTCATGGAGTGAATGCGTTCAGGACAAACCTCAGGGAGAAACTTCTCCTCGCAAGGTATTTTTATGGCGAAATCAAGGACATGGGTTTTGAGACGGGTCCCGAGCCGGAGCTATCTATCGTACTCTTCAGGTATCCGGGAAATGACAAAGAGAGAGTCAACAAGCAACTCCTGGACTTGATCCGAGTCGATGGAAGAGTATTGTTTTCATCAACGACGATAAATGGCGAGTTCTGGATTCGATGCGCGATCATGAGTTTCAGGAGTCACCTTAGGGAAGTACGACTTGCTCTCGACGTGATCAGAGAAAATGTAAAGAAAGTCAGATGAGCCTGCGAGGGCGTAAAGAAGATTAGCCTACGCTAAACGGAAGTCTAAGCTGTCACTCCTGTTGGGGACACAAACAGCTTTCCACGGCCATTTCCCCCATTGCTTCCCGTTGTCATCGAATGCCTTCTTTGCTATACTCATCGGTACCACTGCTGAGCAGTTTTTTCGGTGACTTCTCACGAAGTGATGCCTTCGGCAGTGGTTACACTTTTCGGCTGCGCTTCTGGAGCTGATGCCATGGTGCGAGTGTGTGCCACGATGCATAAAGCTGAGCTGATGGAACACTGGAACCGAACGCGTGATGCCTCCCGGCAAAGATCGCTGGACAAAGGCACAACGTTAAAACGGACAAGACACCGTAAGGGTGACCGGAGAAAAGGGATCAGAAAGTAGAATATTCTTCCTGATGCCGGTCTGACCAGTATGTCTTTCACAAGCTCGCGCTCGTCGATCCCTAACTAATGTTCTTCTGCCTTTCGTACGTAACAATGCCGTTCCTATACATGGTCTCTCAGGCAGCCCTCAGTATCTCGCCATTGTCGGGTCTATTCTCTCTGCCCAGGCGTCGATGCCGCCTACCAGGTTCTTCACATTTTTGAAACCGTGTTGTCTGAGAAAAGCAGCGGCCCGCGCGCTCCGTCCTCCCATTTTGCAGTGTACCACGATCTCCTTCGACTGATCAAGCTCCTGATATCTCTTCGGGAGCTCCGAAAGCGGTATTAGCGGAGCGCCGAGGTTGACAATCTCATACTCTTGCGGTTCGCGTACATCAAGGACGAATACATCATCGCCGCGGTCAAGCCTCGCTTTTAAATCCTCGACAGAGATTTCCGTTCTGTCATCCACCTGCTCTATCGGTTGAGGAGGCGTTATTCCGCAAAATTGCTCATAGTCTATTAACTCATGGATGGTAGGATTTGGTCCGCAGATCGGGCATTCCGGATTCTTGCGAAGCTTCAATTCGCGGAACTTGAACTTCAGTGCATCGAACAAGACGAGTCTTCCTATGAGCGGATCGCCTTCCCCAAGAAGAAGTTTGATCACTTCGAGGGCTTGTAGTGTCCCGACAATTCCGGGGAGCACGCCGAGGACTCCACCCTCCGCGCAACTCGGCACAAGTCCGGGAGGAGGTGGCGTGGGATACAAGCAGCGATAGCACGGTCCGCGTTTCGCATCAAACACGCTTATCTGTCCGTCAAAACGGAGGATCGAGCCATAGACATTCGGCTTGCCGAGGAGAACACAAGCATCGTTCACAAGATATCTCGTTGGGAAATTGTCCGTCCCATCAACAATGACATCATAATCGGCAAACAGACTAAGAGCATTCTCCGATGTCAGTCGCGTCTCATAAGTTTCAATTTCGACGTTAGGGTTAATACCCTTCAGCGTCTCGCGCGCAGAATCGAGCTTCGGTCTGCCGACATCTTCCGTCGAATGCATGACCTGTCGTTGCAAGTTTGTCGTGTCCACCACGTCGAAATCCACGATGCCGATCTTTCCAACACCGGCGGCTGCCAAATACATTCCAAGGGGGGAACCGAGTCCCCCTGCACCGATCATCAACACCTTACCGGCTTTCAACTTCTTCTGACCACTTATTCCGACCTCTGGAATGATTAGATGTCTGCTATAACGAAGTAGTTCATCTCTTGACAGAATCACCTCGTTCTCAATTTCCGCCGTCGCCACTTCCACTTCTCCGTCCCGACCACTTCCCGACCTGTCTGAAGGCGCTCCACCTGCTATGGAAGGAATGATACTGATCGTATCCTTCTCGCTTACAGGCGTTCTATCTTTCGCGAGATATCTAATATCCTCGTCATTCACGTAGACATTCACATAACTCCTTAGATTCCCATTTTCGGCGTAAAGATGCTGATGGATCTGGGCATACTTTTTCGACAGGTTCTGAAGAACTTCACCGACAGTTTGGCCTTCCACCTCAATTGTGTCGCGCTTGTCTGTGTAAGGTCTTAGAGGTGTTGGTATTAATACTTGTATCGACATTTTTTCTCCTGGTTTTTCAATCGCCAACTTTTGAACTGGCGCCGATTTCTTTGTACTTATTGAAATTATCTTGCTGTTCTGTCGCAAGCGTCAGAGTCCGTTCAAGCGACATCTTTCCAGAATCATGCACAAGCATTTCTCTCTCATTGAAATGCGAGCGATCTTCAGAAAGAAGCCACGCTGCGATGCCTTTTGCCTCGCGATTCATAATGGATACTATGACATAAGTAAACCACGGAAGAGCATGATCGCGATCGTATTCGGACGGGATAGCAGGATGGTCCGGGTGAGAATGGTAGAAACCGAGGAGTTCCAGACTATTCTCAGAGGCAAGCCGTTCTGCCTGAAGATATTGCTTTGGCGTCACAAAAAACCTTCTCCGCCTGTTCTCATCCTGGTTATTATCAAACTCCACAATGTCATAGACTGTCTGTCTGTCACCATCGCTTCGGCCGAGCATTACACCGCAACACTCTTCAGGATATGTCTTCTTGCCGTGAAGTTCGATTTTTCCGATTGCTTCTTTTGAGATTTTTATCATACATCCATTTCCTCGGTTATTCCAATCATCGACCGACTATTTCTCTTCTACTCATTTGTGAAATGCTCCGTCCCATACCTTGACCCGCTATCAGGGAAAACAGTGACGATGACTCCCGAGTCAATCCGGGACGCAAGCTTAAGGCTTGCAGCCATCGCTGCGCCGCTGGAAATTCCCACGAACATCCCCTCCTCGCGGGCAAGGCGCCTGACCATCTCATAGGCCTCGTCAGTCGACACGAACAGTTGATCATCTGCGAGAGTCGGGTCGTAAATCCCCGGTACTATGGAAGTCTCTAGATATTTTAGTCCCTCAAGTCCATGAAGCGGCGAGTCGGGTTGAAACGATACGCATTCTACGGACGGATTGAATTCCTTCAGGCGCCGCGAAGTACCCACAAAAGTACCGCTCGTTCCGAGTCCGGCAACGAAGTGTGTCACGCGATGTCCAGACTGTTCCCATATTTCAACGGCCGTGGTACGGTAGTGTGCCCTCCAGTTGGCAGGGTTGTTGTACTGGTCTGGATAGAAGTATTTGTCCGGTTCTGAAGCAACGATCTCCTTCACTTTTTGCTGGGCACCATCGGTTCCCAAGAGAGGATCCGTGAAGATTATTTCCGCGCCGTATGCAAAGAGGGCATTCTTGCGTTCCCTGCTTGCATTAGAGGGAAGTGCAAGTACAACTCGATATCCGAGCGCGCTGCCGATCATCGCGTACGCGATCCCCGTATTGCCGCTCGTTGCGTCGATGACAGCCTTATCCCGGGTAAGGGCGCCCGACTTCTCCGCATCCATGATCATGCTCAACGCCGCGCGGTCCTTTATCGATCCACCCGGATTGAACCATTCTGCTTTCGCATATATTTCCACACATTCGTTCTGCGGCATGATCCTTCGGATCTTCAGAAGCGGGGTGTTCCCTATGTTTCCTAGAACGGAATGACGATCGCCTATCTGGCTCTCTGCCTTTTCGACCTCAATTTCTGATATCACGCTATGACCACCTCCTGTACCATAATTCATGTCATTCATAAACTTCTGCATGACCTTTCAGTACCGTACCATTACCTTTCAACTTGCTGACCGCAAAGCGGCTCTAAGTTTCTTGCATCTTTTGCAAATACTCTTATAAGATCCATAGAAGTTCACTGCTCCGGTTACACCGCAGTACTTACACTTCGGAGGCATCCTATACCGTCTTTTCACGTATTCAACACTGCCGTGGCGTTGTTGCCTCCGGTAATGCTTCCAGCAGAGCCCTCGTGCAATCGGTTCTTCTGAACATCTTTCCACACTACAAACAAGCTTGTTCATTAAAAAGATTCCCTAAGAACGTAATCGTGCTCACAGTATCTGTAGTTTGATAGGCTCCAACTGAATTTGCTCACGACGTCGCCGACCACTATCAACCCGGGCAAATTGCCGCCAGCTTCGGCGACCTGATCGGAGATTTCAGACAGTTTACCGGTTATCACCTGCGCGGTAGGAAGCGTTCCGCCGAAGATCACGGCTACCGGCTTTTCCGGTGTGACGCCTGCACCAATCAATCTCTCAACAATGCAAGCGACGCGTCTTACTCCCATGTATATGACGATTGAGTCCGCAGAGGCAATTCCCTCCCAGTTGATACTCTTGCAGTCTTTCTCAGGATCTTCGTGGCCGGTAACGAAAGCGACACTCGAAGCCACATTCCGGTAAGTCAACGGAATGCCGAGCGATGTCGGAACTCCAATACCGGAAGTGACACCTGGAACAACCTCGACTTCGATACCGGCATCATTCAAGAATTCCATTTCTTCACCGCCACGACCAAAGACAAAAGGATCGCCGCCTTTCAGTCTGACAACCGTTTTCCCTTCCTGTGCTTTCTCAAGAAGGATCGCATTGATCTCGCTTTGCTTCATGCAGTGTTTCCCTGCCCGCTTCCCGACGTAGATTTTTTCGACCGACTGAGGAACCTCGAAAAGAAGTTCATCGCTCACCAGAGCGTCATAGACGACAACATTCGCGGTGCGGAGAATCCGAATTCCCTTCAAGGTGATCAGTTCAGGATCACCAGGGCCCGCTCCAATGAGATAGACTTTTCCCTTTCTTGAGCATGGCGCGTCCTCTTTCCTTTCCCCGTGTTCCGTGCCTGCACGCCAGAGTGCGTCGTTTCGGCACGCAGGCGTGTCCCGTCTTCCCTGTTCCATGTTCCTTCTTACGCGTTCTAACTCACTCTTCATGATTTGCTCATGAAATCGTTTCCTGCTTTCGAAATCGGGATATGCATTCCGAACATCCTCTCTGATTTTCCCCAGGCGATCGAGAACATCAGGGTAGCTCTTCGAATACTCTTCTCTTATTTTGTCACGAATTATTTTCCCCAGCGTCGGACTCTTGCCGTTAGTGGAGACGGCAATTTTCAGTTCACCTTCCTGGAACACCGCCCCGAGGTAAAAATCGCACATTTCCGGTTCATCCACAATATTGACCGGGACATTCCATTTCCGCGCATCTTCGAACACTCTTTTTTGCACAGACCGATCGTCCGTTGCGGCGATAACCAGGAAGTAGCCGTGGACTTCATCTCCATGATAGTCACGGTTGAAAACACGGAGCTTTCCGGAAGCGGCCATCGACGTGATCGCTTCAGCGAGGACCGGGGCGACAACGGTAGTGTCTGCCCCGGCATCAAGCAGACCGCTAATTTTTTGCAGCGCGACTTTCCCGCCGCCCACCACGAGAACGCGGCGATGTTCCAATTTCAAGAATACGGGATAAAGGTTATTCATACTTGTCATACCGCGCATTCTCCCTCTCCAGTTACGGCCGCGAACTTCGTTGACTCTCCAATGTCTACGAATAGCTCTTCAGTGATCTTTTCGGGCCGCACATCGGCAAGGTCGGATATTGCATCACGGAATGGGCGAACGCCGATCCTTTCGACAAGTTGCCAGAAATTCTCTCCGGCAATTCTTTCAGAAATAAACCTTTTGATGATTCTCAGTGCCGCCTCAGCCGCATAATGAGAAGGTACTCGCCCGAGGGTTTTGCCAAAATTATATCTGCCTGAATTCATCCCTCCGCTGATCGATACGATATAAGACGGTATTTCTCCTCCTTCGACATTTTTCGTTGCACCATGAAAGCCGATGGCCGCGACGTGATGCTGACCGCATGAATTCATGCAGCCGCTGATCTTGATCCGTACTCCACCCAGAAGCTCGCTCCAATCCGGCTGGCGCTGGAGCGATAATGTCAACTCCCTGCCAAGAGCGCGTGAGTGGGTGATACCTAAATTGCACGTGTCTGCACCCGGACATGAGGTTACGTTTGCAGTTTGCTGAGCTCCCGGCTGGTTGAGTCCAACTGATTTCAATTCATTATAGACAGAGTGAATGTCCGATGACCTTATCCAGCGGAGCACCATATCCTGCTGAGGCGTGGTTCGAACTGTGCCGTTCGAGTAATTCTCTGCAATCCGACTCAGCGCAAGCAATTGATCCACTGTAATGTCACCGATCGTCGGATTGACATAGACCACATTGTATCCAGTTTGTTTTTGGCTGAAGACATTAGAGTGAAGCCATCGATTGAATTCAACGTCGCCATTCGTCGCAGGCAAAGTTGGGGAATCCAGAGGAAGATAACCGCCCTCATCCACGATGTCAGGCTCCGGAAATGTTCTGCCTGCAGCCAGAATACCCGATCTCAATTCGCCGACCTTCTGCTTGAATTCTGCGAAGCCAAGCTGCCACAATACATATTTCATTCTCGCTTTGTCCCTCTTCTCGCGATTCCCAAATTCGTTAAAGATTGACAGGATGGCTTCGGTGGTTGGGATCAGCCATTCGACTGGGATGAACTCCTCGAGCAGATCCGCCACGCGAGGCTGGGCACCGAGTCCGCCCCCTACGAAAACTCTGAAGCCGCGTTTCACATTCGAGCCGGAGGCTTCAATTGCGGCAACGTATCCGATATCATGAATCCAGGGTATGATGCCGTCGCGCTCATCTGAGCTCCCTGAAAATGAAATCTTGAATTTGCGCGGCAGAGTTTGGTTCAAAGAATTGCGAAGAAGGTGTGAGGCAAGAAGGTGCGCATAGGGGGTAACGTCAAACAACTCGTCTCGTGAGACGCCAGCGGGAGGCGACCCAACGATATTGCGAACGGTATTCCCGCAGGCTTCGCGGGTGGTGAGACCAGCCTGATTCAACTTCTCCATGACGTCAGGTACTGCCTCAAGGCGCACCCAATGCAATTGAACATCCTGCCTTGTCGTCACGTGAGCAAATCCGTCGGAGTAATCTCGTGCGATTCCGGCAAGAGTGACAAGCTGTCGTGAGTCGAGCAATCCGTATGGAACCTTTACCCTTACCATATTGAACCCCTTTTGGTCGGCCCGCTGCCCATAGATGCCGCGGTGAAGACGGAATCGCTTGAACTCATCCTCTGGCAACTCGTTCTGCTTGAAACGCAGGATAGCATCACGCATCGCATCTATATCTTCCTGGTAAGCGTCCCTGCTATCGACTCCGGTTTGAATCGATTCTCTCGTCTCTATCTCCAACAGCATCTCCTCCTATATCAAATTTCAAACTCGTACTTGGCAACTCATAAAGTCTATATAAACAAAAAAGCCCTTTGTCTGCTTTCGACAAAGGGCTTTGAAAATCTCGTATGGTACTTTAAATCATGGACCTACGCCTTCGCGAAAACAGAGCGATCCGTTCATACAGCAACAACAACAAGCGCAGGTCAAAAGACTCTCTGCTTTTCGTGAATGTTTTTCGGTTCTCATGACGGTTACAAGTTATAAAATCATGACGGTTTTGTCAAGTATTATTTTCAAAAGTCATGACAAACCTGAAGTCCTTTCCCTTACTCTTAAGATTTTCCTGAATGAAAGAACCGCGAAGGATTTGGCATCATCTTACCAGCATCATCCTTTTTGAGTTACCCCATCCATAGGCGAGGATACGATGAGAATAGACGCAGAATGACACTTCCTCGTTTCGTGCAATCCAGGTCAGCATTCGACCGCCTCTTTGGGAGTCTCGGCAAAAGATAGGTTGTCATTTTTGAACTTCAGTGCCTGATCGAGATCCTCAATCAGATCATCGACGTCCTCAATCCCGACCGACAGTCGGATGACTCGCTCGTTGATCCCTGCTCTCTCATGCAGCTCGGCTGCCATCGATGCATGACTCATCGTAGCAGGATGTTCAATCAGAGACTCGACGCCGCCAAGCGACTCGGCGAGTGTAAATATTCTTGTCGAACGAAGGACGTGCTGCACGTCGCTAATTTCGCCGTCGACTTCGAATGAAACCATTCCGCCAAACCCATGCTGCTGCCTCATTGCCAGGTCATGCTGCGGATGTGTAGGGAGACCGGGATAAAAAACTTTGCCCACGGAAGGATGACTCGAAAGGAATTCTGCAACAGCCCTCGCGTTTCTCTCATGCTCCTTCATGCGTGGCGCCAGCGTCTTTATTCCACGCAGAACGAGCCAACAGTCGAAAGGCGACGCACCGAGTCCGACAGCATTTGCCAGGAATTGCAGCTTCTCTGCATGATCCGGCCGCTTCACAACGACAGCTCCGCCGACCACATCACTGTGTCCATTCAAGTACTTGGTCGTAGAGTGAATGATGATGTCGGCTCCAAGCTCGAACGGTCTCTGATTGACAGGCGAAAGGAAAGTGTTGTCCACGATAGCCAGAGACCCCCACTCGTGAGGAATCTCAGATATGGTGCGGATATCGATGATGTTGAGAAGCGGATTGCTCGGTGTCTCGATCCAGAATCCTTTTGTATTCGGTCTAATTGCCGATCTGACTAAATCGGGGTCACGCATGTCAACATAGGAGATTTCCAGACCGAACTGGTCGCGGTATGTTCTAAGCAGCCGTTCCGTACCACCATAACAGTCGTGAGTACAGATAATGTGGTCGCCACTCTTGAAGAAATGAAGCGCAAGTGCGACCGCCGCCATACCGGTAGCGACGACGGCGCAGGATGTCCCACCCTCTAATGCCGCGATGTTTTCTTCAAGCGCTCTCCGAGTCGGATTAGCGCTCCTTGTATAATCGAAGCCCTTTGATTTCCCTACGTCCTCGAATCGAAATGTGGAAGTCTGGTAAATGG
This sequence comes from Bacteroidota bacterium, assembly GCA_021789975.1. Classification (GTDB taxonomy): domain Bacteria; phylum Bacteroidota; class Ignavibacteria; order Kryptoniales; family JAKASW01; genus JAKASW01. Next base: position 17,403 of record JAJYIT010000032.1, on the reverse strand, counting down.
GGGTGATGACGCTGTTGAAAGCCGTGTCTTTATCTACACCGGTGTGAACCGTCTTTGTTTGAAGACGCATACAATTTCCTCGTCTGTTTGAAAACAATGATCACAAAAAAACCTCTTCCGATGATCAGAAGAGGTAGCATTGTACGCATCTTCTTCTCATCTCTCTTCGCAATAGGCGAAGCAGGAATTAGCACCTTGACTCCCCGAAAATGGGGACGGTTGCTACGGCGTCACAGGGCCTGTTCCCTCGACCGTTCTTGATAAGAAAGAGGTATTATAAAGAACTCAACAATGTTACAAGATATGGATCCTTGAAGCGGGTGTCAAGGAAAAAGTTCCCGAACGGAGTTTTTGCAAAGTCCATTCTGGATTGAGCAGCGGATGCGTCGAGTCCCGGTAGGATTTATAGCAAGCAGTTGATAGATTTCAACAAAGCTCAGGAGGGTCTATGAGGTTCATTGTAGCTTTCGTTGCAATTCTTTTCTGTATCGACGTATCGAATCTGTCGGGGCAAAATGTGAAGCCTGTCCGCGACAACGTCGGCTTTTGCTGGGACGCTGCCCAGATGAACCGGCTCGTCAACTACGTCAAGAGCATCGAGACCGAACCGCCGGCGCAGTCGAATTTCGTAGCCGCGGTCTCTCCGCACGACGATTACATGTATGCGGCCCGGGTTTATTATCCACTTTACAGAGTTCTCCGAACAAAGGAAGTTGTTATTTTCGGAGTAACACACGGCGATGTCAGAAAAGAAATCGGCGATCCGCGTAATATTCTCATACTCGACAACTTCAAGGCCTGGCCGGGAATCAGGCACACCGTGGTAGTCTCTCCGTTAAGGGAGTATATCAAAGCTCACCTCGACACTTCGTTCTTCGTCGTCAACGACAAGGCCCAGGCACTCGAACACTCTATCGAGGCATTACTTCCCTGGCTGCAGTACTACAACCCGAACATAAGAATCACGCCTATTATGGTCACACAGATGTCGTACGGAAGAATGGAGACGATTTCAAATCAGCTTTCTATAATCATTGCAAAATACATAGCGAAGCGTCACGTGAAATTGGGAAAGGATATCGTATTCCTGATGTCGTCAGATGCGGACCATTATGGCGAGGACTTCGACAATTCTCCCTACGGTGAAGATGCACGCGCGCACGAGGAGGCAACAGCTAATGACAGGCGCATCGCTCACAAAGATCTCGATGGAGTTCTCTCTGACGACAAAGTGGAAGACCTGACGCATGAGATGGACAACACCCTTTGGTGCGGAAAGTTTTCTGTGCCATTCGGACTATTGACTGCCGAGAAAACTGTCTCGAAAGTCTCCGGAAAGAAGCTCGATGGAAAAGTGCTTCGCTATTCGGATTCGTACTCCGAGAGCGTGCTTCCTTTGAGAAACACTGGAATGGGGACGACTGCACCGGCTTCCTACAAACACTGGTGCGGATGGCTGTCGGCGGCGTTCTATACCACTAATTGACCCACACCAAGAAAGAAGGGATTTCATTGGAAAAGCTCAGCGACACCAGACAACATTCATCTACCACACGGTCCAACGTTTGGCTCCCGTTCACTTTGCTGATGCTGGTCGGCGCAACAATATTCGTCACCGAGAACCGAAGCGGAGGGTTTATAGCACATGGGATTTACAATGACGTGTCGGTGGACGGCATGGCTCTCGCCAACAATCTCTTCGAAGGCCACCATCCCCTGTTTATGTTTCGGGGTAGACAGTTGGAAGCGGGAAAAGCGGTCTATGACGCCTACAACCGGTTTCCAGTTTTTCCCTTTTTGATCATCGGTGCGCTCACACATCCGTTTGAGAACAACCTCGCACTTCAAGTATACACGGCTCGTCTCCTGATGGATGTCTTTTTCTTCCTTTCTATTATCCTGGCATTCATGGTGCTGGACAAGCTTACGAAGAATAGATACCTGGCATTGTCGGTTACCATAATCGCGTTTTCCTCATATTATGTTGTCAACTACCATAACATGGTCTTCAATGATATTCCTGCTCTTATGGGATTCCTTCTGGCACTGTACGGGGTAGTGAAAGCCGAAAGTGGTCCAATCACGAAACCAGACATCCTTCTCTATGCCCTTGTCCCCATAAGTATGGGATGGCAACCCTATGCAGTACTCGGCATGTGGCTCATAGTCGACGCTTCTGAGATACTAACCGGCAGAGAAACCAGCATTGCGAAAAAGATCAAAGACCTCCTGCACCGTCCTTCTTTTGCGATCACCTGTTTAGCCGTAGCATGGGGGGTGGTCATTCTGGGGCTGCAGCTTCTCAACGAATGGAGGATTGTAGGGGGGACATTCGCAAATCTCCCAAGCGTTGGGAGTGCGATGTGGAGGACGGGCTTGAGCTCTGCCGCGGGACATACGAATTACGTTTCGGCGTTCGCCTGGCATAGCTACTTTCTCAGCCAAGCGTATGCGATGACAATGATGCTCATCCCTTTCTGGCCTATATTCCAGTCGGATCCGGGAGTAAATGGGTCAGTAGCAATCGTAGTCTTCGTGTTCGCTTACATGCTCGTACGGTACCGGAAGGATAGAAGACCTGCAAACAAAGTCTTTCTCATCATGATTTATTGCGCTCTACTCTGGACGATTCCGCTGAGAAGTTTCGTTGGGTTACACGCCTTTCAGTCGATATTTTACATAGCGTTTGCTCTTGCCGTATATTCAATGCTGCTTTCCCGGATTAAGGAGGGCACTCTTAGGTTCCTCGCAATAGATCTGGCTTTAACGTTTTTCATCTCAATGTCCATGACCAACAATCTGGTATCACCCTCTCGAAGCATAGACAGGGTGACCGGCGAATTTCAAAATATCAAAAATGACCTTCCCCCGGATAGTAAAGTGTATCTTGATGGCAACCAAACATGGATGGTAGGGTTTTCTCACCGGGCAATCGATTACTATCTCGTCGGGTCGTGGTTCACGACACGCGATGAAGCCCAATATGCCGTTTCACTAAATCCCGATTTCCCCGGCAACAAACTCACGACAAACGCGCATTACAATCTTTTTAAGCTCAGCCCGGCAGGTGCGGCTGGAAAAGGCTATCGTAGTAGATGATCCCTCTTATGACGGCCGTCGTGATAGCCTGTGTCATGAAGTAATTCCTCGGTCCCATTGAATTCCTGTTGAGATTCTTGAGCGCACCCAGAGTCGATGTGCCGTCCAGTCCGATAAGGTTCTTGACCAGCCCCCTTCGCAAAACGGCTTCCACCCACGGTTCGGTTTTTACCGTCGCTTTCGCAACTACAACATTCGAGACGGCCCCCCAGGGTTCAAAAGCCGTCCCGACTTCGATCGTGCCATACCTTGTGTCCACCCAATCGAAGAAGACAGTTCCTACTAATTGACCGTAGGAGTTCTCTCCATAGAAGAACTCGAGAGTCGATGCGTTCGGTGAGAAATTCCACTTCGCTTCTATCTCGGCACGATCGTTCTGTCCGATTGCGATCTTCTTCACAAAGTAATCAGCCGCACCAGGAAGTGAATTTTGTATCACGTTCCCGATTCTCGCCATGACGACGGTCTGAGAACCTTGCGCGTACGAAGCCGCGGAGGGGAGGAACACGATTGTGGTTGCCAGCAGCAAATACCTTCTGCCCGGAAGAGTTTTCATAATCTCACCTCTTCTTAACAACGCGAAGAAGGAGGAAATAGTTTATGTTGTCAAACTTCCGGCTAACAATTCACGCGGCCCGCAATCAAGATTTGGCTCTTCTTCGAATGAATTCCCAATCGGCAAGGGCGGGACCAAGGAAGGCACACTGGCTACCAGAGATCAATAAGGACCTGCCTGCCGATAGGCACGTCCTCGCTGATTTCTTAATTCTGTTCTTATCCGTGGTCATCCGGTGGCTTTCAGTGTAAATCCGTGTGCCATCTCTTCGCTTCTATTGGGCAAATTCAATGTCTAAGCACCTAAAATCTACGGCATGACCAAATGAACCGGGCGCGCTTCACCTTTCTTAGTCTGATTAACGGGTGAGCTTCCATGCGAGCGGCCCAGCATTGACATCGCGTCGGACTTGACTCGACTCCATACCTTGTCAGCGTACGCGAACCTCGCTTCAAGCAACTTGTATCCCATCCTCATCTGTGCTGTCGGCTCACGGTCTGCGCTCATGATCTCTCCCTCCAGCATTGCCAACTCACCCACGGCAAGCGAATCTCTGACTTGGGACATTTCTGTCTGAAGACGCTGAGTCGATCCACTCACATCGCCATCCTTTACTTGCTTCGTCATCGAGGTAAGCCGGCCGCTGATTGCATTCTCGTCGGAGATAGAGTTCCAGACTTTTATTGCCAGGCTAAGTTGATCCCGAAGCGCCGTCTTCGAGACATGTACGCGAGGATCCATCACAACTCTAAGCCGCTTGGTATAAGAATGACCATCCACCTTGAGTTTGACCGTGTAATTGCCCGGAAGCGCCAGTGGGCCCGCAGGGCTGAGGCTGCTGTGAAGGTTTGCCACTCTCATCGTGTAACCATAATGCGAGACCGGTGGCGGAGGGTAACTGAGATCCCATTCAAAGCGATTCAGACCAGCATGGGTGGTCAGTTTCTTGAACGGTGGAAACCAATAGGAAACGATCGGCACCTTCGAGGTTGGGAGTGGCCGGTCATCGCTGCTATAGCGACGAACAACGTTTCCCGATCCATCAAGGATCTCCAGAGAAATTGGACCGGACGGAGCGGAATGCAAATAATAATCGATGATGGCACCGCTCGGCGGATTTGTTCCCTGTGGAATCTCCGGTGGCAGCGGCGTATCTGAATTAACACTCCTCCGAATGCGAACTGCGGTTTCCGGTTTGAAGAGGAACGCATTTGAACCCAGAATCTTTTCATTCAATTGCTGAAGAGGTGTGATATCATCGAGTACCCAAAACGCTCGACCGTGCGTTGCGGCAACAAGATCGTTGTCGCGTACCGCGAGGTCTCTAATTGAACAGACAGGAAGATTCAACTGGAGTGACTGCCAATTGTTGCCGTCATTGAAGGAGACGTAGACGCCTTCCTCGGTACCTGCGTAAAGGAGTCCCGGCCGTTTGTGATCACAGCGAACTACATTCACGTAGTCTTTATCTCCGATGCCATTTACAATCAACTGCCAGCGTTTTCCAAAATCGGTGGTCCTGTAAATGTAAGGGGCCACGTCATCGAGTCTGTGGCAATCGACCGCGGCGTACGCTTCTCCCGGGTTAAACGGAGAGGCTTCAACCATTGTAATCTTGCTCCACGGCCTCAATCCCGGCGGAGTAACGTTTTCCCATTTCTTCCCGCCATCCGTGGTGATGTGTATAAGTCCGTCATCGGATCCGACCCAAATCATTCCAGGCCGAACAGGCGAAGGTGCAATCGTATAGATCACCCCCCAACCTTGAGAAGCGGCATCACCAATATTAGGCTGTCCGGGTTTTCGCTGTGACCTCGGTAGCGCGCCGGTGAGATCTGGACTGATCGCGGCCCAGTGCAGTCCGCCATCTCGGCTTTTTAATAGCACCTGTGCACCGTAGTAGATGGTGTGCGGGTCGTGCGGATCGAAGACAATTGGCGAGGTCCATGTGAAGCGATATTTTCGCTGAGGTATCGGCGTACCGAATTCGGCCAATGGTGATGGAGATATGACCTGCGACTGACCTGTGATCCTGTTGAATCGGTACATGCCACCATACGTGTCGCCACCATAAACGATATTCGGATTCCTCGGGTCGGGAGCAATGTAGCCGCTTTCGCCTGCCGCGACGGGGTGCCAGTTTCGGAATGTGATAGTTCCGTCGTTGCTTCTGCTGGTTATACAGACTGTACCAGCATCCTGCTGTGCTCCGTAGATCCTGAATGGGAAATGATTGTCCGTAGTGACGTGATACATCTGCCCTGTCGGCTGGTTGTACCAACTGCTCCATGTCTTTCCGCCGTCGACGCTTATGACTGTACCCTGATCAGATGCAACGATCATACGTTTGTCATCGGTCGGGTCTACCCATAGAAAATGATAATCGTCTCCGCCGGGGGCACCTTTGATGGCTTCCCAGGTCTTGCCGCCATCGGTCGATCTCATCAGCGCTACGTTAGGCACATAGATTATGTTCGGATTCTGAGGATCAACAACAAGACGGCTGAAATACCACATCCGGCTGGCAATCCGAGGATCGTTTCCTGCAAGCGTCCAACTTTTCCCTCCGTCATTAGAGTGATAGAGTCCGGAGCCCTTCTTCAATGCATCGATAATAGCATATAGATTCTCGCCGTGCGAGCCTGTCACCACCGACAATCCGATTCTGCCGAGAGGTCCTTCAGGAAGTCCATGGCTTCCGACTTCTGCCCATGTCTGTCCCTCATCCGTAGATTTGTAAATTCCGTCGGCACGCCAATCCGACTTGCTCACGGCAGAACCTTGATCGGGAGGGTATTGGCTCCATGGTGGTCGACGTGCCATCCACATGGAAGCATAGACGACTGACGGATCTTCCGGATCCGATGCCAGATCGATTGCGCCAACATTTGGTCCTTTGTATAGAACATTCTTCCAGGTTTTTCCTCCGTCCGTCGTTCGAAACACACCACGCTCTTCGTTCGGGCCATACGCATGACCCAGTGCCGCGACCAGTACGATGTCCGGATCCTTCGGGTCTATCAATATTCTGCCAATTTGCCGCGTATCGCCGAGGCCGAGATGTATCCAGTGTTGACCGCCGTCGGTGGTCTTGTAAACGCCATCTCCGTAAGTGATGTCGGAGCGCATATCTGCTTCGCCGGTTCCTACATAGATAATGTTCGGATCGGATTGAGAAATTGCAAATGAACCGACAGACGGATTCATCTGCCCATCTCCGATAGGGTTCCAGGTCAGCCCGGCATTTGTTGTCTTCCACATACCACCATCGACCGAGCCGAAATAGAAGACATACGGATTTCCAGGAATGCCCGAGGCAGCAAGTGCGCGTCCGCCACGGAATGGCCCGACAAGACGCCAGTGCATCGAGGACAAGTTCACATTAAGTGCCCCTTGAGCAATGCTTGGCGAAAGCGATGAAAGGATTATCGCAGCAGTCCCAAACAAAGTGAAAAGTGTCTTCATCGCCCAAGACCGACCCGACCAGGAAGTCTTGGGAGATGGATGTGGTTCATATAAAATCGACAGGCGGTGGGTACTCAGGGACGGCATTTTTCTTACCTTTCAACTTTGGTGCTGCTCCAGGACAAGAGGTGGCAACGGTTACGGCTGGTCGATCCATCTCATAGATGAAACAGCGGAGCTAAAATGATTGTTCATAATCACGGTGAATAAATGTAATTACAATATGTAGAAACTCAAACGTGAATTCAGGCGAATCATTGAATTGATCAGACTCTCTTTCGAATCCGAACACTTGGTGTAAGGAAGCGACTCGTTGCGGATAACTGTCCTGGAGATCCGGCCGAAAAGCCTTACCACAAAGACTCAAAGAAAAATGTTTGATATTGGTGTCGTTGTACAACACTTAGTGCCCCTGCCTGCGGCAGGCAGGTTGGTGACTTGGTGGTTGCACTTTTCGGCCGCGCTCCTAGATGAAGCTCCTGCCTGTCACTACGCTGAAACCTTTCACAGACAGATCCTCACTGGAGACGGTTTTGCGTCCCGGCTCTCTGCCCAGAGCCATCTTCCATTGATACAACTCAGACAGGAGATAACCGACATCGTGCAGGAGTGAGAAGAATGTTCCGTTCAGTTCGTACTCATCGGCATCCGACTTCGAATTCCAAATTGTCATTGATATCGCTTCATCTTCATCATTCGCGTTCTCGGTCAAACAAGCGTAACGACACCCTTTAGTTATCTGAAGAAGCGGAAGAATCTTAGATTGGTATATTCGTTTGAACTCGTCCATTTTTCCCGATTTGAAACGGAGCGAAAGGACGCGCACATAAAGAGTTTCAGGATTCTCTGCCGGCGGAGACAATTGAGGTATGGAACTCACGTGATAAGCTTTCACTTCAGGTTCTTCAACAGTTTCCACATACTCTAACGTCTGGTCGGCCGTAAGCTGAACTTTCCATTCGGTGGCAGTCGCGAAATACGCAGTGACCTTATCGAGAAGACGGGCATATGTCCCGTCACGGACGTATCGGTCTGCAGCATCGGGGCTCTCCCATAGAGTCAACGAAATGAATTCGTCAGGTTGAGTGGCATTTTGTGCAAGGCTCGCGAACCTGCACCCATCCACCTTCTCAAGCTCCGGTACAATTTCCTTCTCGTATGATGATTTCATTTGGCTTATACTATGCGGCCTGACCTTGAGCTGAACAAGTCTCATAAACATTCGAGTCTCCTCCATTTCTAAGTAGGTAGCCGATTGATTTTTCTTAAGCCGCCTGATTCGAAGCTAAAATTATTTACGCCACAGGAATACCGAGTCTTTCTCTCCAGTATTCTGTAACGACAATTTGATCCGGGTCCATCTTCTCCCGAAGTCTCATGAAAGCTTCCCACTTCGGATATTGAGCTTTCAAGTATTCAGGATTGATCGGCATATATTTCCCCCAATGGAATCGACAGTTGAGATCTTTGTTTTCCATCAGCAGCTTCCAGAACTGCGGATAATAATCCTTCGCGGGGTCGCCATAATTGTAGCCAAACCAAAAGACGTCAACACGTATCACGTCGCGGTTGTACGATGGACTCATCCAGAAGTCACTTTTCTTGGCTGAGTAGATTTCACAACTGAATGAGCCGGCGGCACTGTAACCGGATTTCTCATATAGACCGCGGAGAGCAACCATCACCTCCATACTCTTTTCCAGGGGGATCCAAATCTCGGTGAACTTAACGGGGACAAGCTTGTCGTCAACCTTGTTGTCCATCGGAAGACCGTCCCACCATGTGTCCCAGAATACTTGAGGCCCCGGAGGGTTTGATTCCGAGTCGATAGGATTGAACATATTGATGACGACCGGAAGAATGTGGGAAGGATACAACCAGGTCACAATTCTCATGAGCAGTCTGACGATCCATGATAGCTTCAACTTCTGAAAAGCATTCAGCCAGTTCCCTGCAATGGAATAGAAGATGCCGCCGGCAGCCTCGGCTGAAAGCTGGTTGCCATGAAACTTGAAAAACTCCAGGTATGGCTGAGGATGGAAACTATTCGGCATTCCAGTTCCCTTTTTGGTCCTCGGATTGTAAGGAGTGTAGTCATCCGGCTTCATCTTCCTGGCCTTCCACACAACCATCTTCTCCACCTTCCGCTGCGGCCACCACATGAGACGTGCATATTCGGTTGTACGGAAGAAGCTCTCGATGCCTGGCATATCGGCATTGCCCGTACCGAATAGATCGATGCCGCAATCGTCAACCGGAAGTGTCGACTGAGAACCGATGATATCAAACTTGTCGATGAGCTGAATAGTCACAGAAGTGATTACTCCGAGGAGACCCATAGAGACACCGGCAGCAAAGAACTCGTCGGAACCACTCTCACGGGTGAATTCACGAATCTCGCCCGTCCCATCAATCAATCTTATTCCGATTACCTGGTCGTCGAAGGCGTGCTGGATCGATCCGCCCGCGGAACCTGTCGACAGAAACCCGCCGACTGTTTGATGGATGATACCTCCAAGATCGGGCACTGCAAAACCTGCCTGATCGATCTGGTACAGAAGACTGTTTATCCAGTTGGAAGTTCCGCTCGGATCGTACGGATCACGACCGAGATGGCAACCGGCTTCCACTGTCACTTGTTTCCTTTCTGTGTGTCGATACGAACTGAAAGCATTTTGTCCAGCATTATATCTATGCCGTCGCCATCTTCATGCTCAAAGTCTTTTGTGTAGATTGCCTGCGGTACTGAATGACCTGATCCGCGCACCCGGATTTTCACTTTCTTTTCGCGAGCCACAAGGATCAGTTCCCGGACTTCTCTTTCGTCAGCGGGATGATAATAGCCTTTGCTGAATTCTATCTCCAAGTTTTCCTCCTCCGTTCTATTAATGTGGAATCAGCTCCAGGTCGTGCTCCAATTCCAGTTCGTGGAATATTGAAACGGCTTTCTTCAGGCAATCCTGGCCGGAAAGTCCGAGGAAGTCGCTTCGATTCAATTTGTCGGCGAGCATCTTACTTCCAACCTCGCAATAAATCCTCCCTACATCCGGCAATGCACGAAGACGCTCGCCAAACTCCGCACTCTTTCTCCAGTAACGAAACGCCTTCCTGCGGTCTCCGACGAGCCACGCATATCTTCCCATCAGAAAATATGTCTCAACTCGTACGTCTGCTACCTTTCGCGAAATTTTCATTGCCCGGACGCCTGCTTTAAGTGCCGACTTCTTTAAGTCTCTTATCTCTGAAGTCGAGAACTTTTCGTTTCTTGCCTTCGACTTTCTCTCCAGCAATTCTACCAGGTACCAGAAGTGGTATGTCAGATAGTAGCATGTAAGCATCGGCGCCAGCTTGCTCTTATCCAGCTTGGCTATCACATCGCCGGCTTTTTTTATCGACACGGCCGCGCCATCCAGGTCGCCGGATAACACCTGTACTTTTGTCTTCTTCGCAAGAATTCCGATGAGCCAGCTTTCAAAGCCGAGCTGCTCGGCAAAACCGGATGTCCGGTCGGCAGCTTTCACGGCAGCCCTCAGGTCTCTCTTTGCGAGGTGCCTGTCGAGAGTGAAGTTGGAGCTGAAAAGTCGGGCATATCCTGAATCGAACTCCTCGCCGATGTCTTCCTGTTTATGAATGAGTTCGATTGAACGCTGCAAGTCACCCTGAGCGTTCTTGACATAAATGACCCAGCTTATCGCAAGAGTCGCGGCATACAGGTCTCCGTTCCTCAGTCTTTCGTTTACATATTCCTCATTTATGTCATGTATATTTTTCCAATCCCCATTGAGAAAATTCAACATCACTTCATGCTCGCTGTTCTTGAGAGCGGAATCGAGATGACCTGCGATTGCATATTCGCTGGCCCGCTGCATAAATTTCCGGCTCAGTGAAAATGACAATCCGCTGTAGCTGAAAATCCCGCTCGCGTATGCGTAGCTCGCATGACCTTCCTTCGGCTGCAGCTGATATCTGGTTTGCATCCTCAACATATGCAGAAGCTCGAAGAACATTTTCTTTGCATCGAAGTTTGCGGTCACCGAAGCAATCTTGTAGAGAACATCGAAGACGGAATTCGTGTCCTCATCAGGAACCTTTTTGATCCTTTTCGATGGGAAATATAGATCATTGAGCACCGCGACAAGATCGGCCCCGAATCGCAAAGTCTCCTTCAATTTTCCCGGTTCGAGGACGACGCCTTTGTACGACAGCGCTTTCTTGAGATGTTCGAGAGAATCGTTCCAATATCCCTTGTTGTAGTATGCGAGGCCAAGATTTCTTTCCAGTACAAACAGCTTATCTGGGTCTGCCTTTTCTCCATAGATTTTGACATAGAACTCGATTGCTTCCTTCAGATAGTTTATTGCCTCATGCGACGCTGCCGAGTTGAAGGTCTGCTCCGCAGCTTTGAACAGGTAATCCTCGGCTTTCTTTAACTCACCACCCGCGCTGTAATGAAATGCCAGCATTCCGTAAAAGTCAGAAAGTCTTTCGGAGTAAACCGACTCTATCGCTTTTGCAACTTTCAGATGCAATTCGCTTTTTTGCTTTTGCGATAAGAGTGCTGTAGACCAACTCCTGGACGAGTGCATGAACAAAGACGAACTCTCTGTCTCTGTTCCGGCTGCTGTCCCTGATAAGCTGCACACTTTTTAGATGCGACAGGCTACCATCTACTCTCGCCTGGTCATCTTCGACAGAACAGAGAACGTCGTAAAGGAAAAAGCGGCCCATCACCGACGCAAGCTTGAGAAGAGACCTGCTTCTGTCATCGAGTTTATCGATTCTCGACATGAGGAGATCCTGGATTGTCGCCGGAACAACTGCAGCTTCCACTTTTTCCGTGAAGGCGAAGCGACCATCTTCCTCGACCAATACGCCGTCGTCAATCAGAGATCTCAGCACTTCTTCGATGAAAAACGGATTGCCTTCGGCTTTGGCTATTGTTTCGACCAGCTTCGGAGGGAGATCCCTAACGCTGAGGAGGTTCTCGACAAGGCGCCGACCTTCCTGGTGACCAAGTGGCTTCAAATGTATTTCTTCGTAGAACGCAGAGTATCTTTCCCTGGTCGATGAGAGGAGGTAGTCACTGGTTTCTGCGAAGCCCGGCCGGGATGTAATCACGAATAGTACCCGTTGGTTCTCCGCAAGCCGGAACAGCGATTGAAGCAAATCTATTGAAGACCGGTCGGCCCAGTGAAGATCCTCGATGAGAATCACGACCGGTGCCAGTTCACTTCCGCCAATGATAAGATCTCTGACACTTTTCTGTATCAAATTGTTCAGGGCATCACCCGTTATACCGTGTACCCGGTCGGCAGCATTTCCTTTCAATGCAAACTTCATCATGGTCGCGACAAATGAAAAGATTTCCGCACCGTTCTCCGGAAGCACTCTCAAGATCGAGTCCTCCAGCTTGAGATATGCTTGTGAATCACTGTCTTCTTCCGATATGCCCGCCCAGTTTCTCAGTATGTCGATGATCGGATGGAAACCGAGGTTCTTCCCAACCGAGAGTGCCCTCCCTTCAAAGAGTGCCACTCGCGAGACAGGATCATTTCTTCTGAACTCGGCGAGGAGTCTCGACTTACCGACACCTGCATCGGCAATTATGCTGGCAATTCCCGCTTGTCCGTTTATCACTTTCAGGAGATGAAATTGAAGCTTGTCAAGCTCCTCGTTCCTTCCCACAAATTCGGAATATATTGCGCGACCATGGCCCGGTTCCGCCTTTTGCTTCTGTTCCTTTTCGGTCAGCAACAGATATGCGAGCACAGGATCCCTCTTTCCCTCCAGGACAACCGGTCTCAAACCACGGTACCGAAATTCGTCCCTCGTGTACCTGAATGTTGAAGACCCAACTACAAATTCGTTTTCTCCAGCTTCCCTGAGGAGCCGGTTCGCAACATCAATCGCTTCCCCGACGGTGCTATATTCCTCTCCATTATCGGCGCCCAGCGACCCGACAATCGCCGGACCTGTATTGATGCTTCCACGAAGCCTGAGATTGAGACCCTGTCCGAGTGTACCACCATATTCGTGGACTCGCATCCTGATATGCAAAGCCGCGTTGATTGCTTTCTGTGGAGCGTTCTCCAGTGCATCAGGCAGTCCGAAGAAAGCAGTAAACGCCCCCCCTGACATTTTGTTAAGTATTCCTTCGTACTTCGCTAAAGAGGATCTCAAGATCGACTTCAAGTTGTCAAGGGCATCGGGTATGTCTTCCTCGCTTATTATTTTCGCGATCTCCTCGAAGCCCGTTATAACGCCTTGAATTACCGTTACTTGCTTCCTCTCTATCCCCTCTCTTGCCTTTACCTCGTGCCTACCTGTAACCGTGGGAGCTATTGGCGCGGGTCGAGTTCTGTGGTCGAGAGATCTCAGATCGGAAATGCACTTCGCAGCTGACCCGTACCTTTCTCCCGGATTCTTGCGAAGGCATCTCAGGACGATTTGTTCCAACTCGTCGGGAATGTCCGGACGCAGTTCTGACGGAAGAGTAGGATCAGAGTTCAGAATGGAGTACGATGTTGCAGCCTCGTAGCCATGAAAGAACGGGAGCCGCCCGGTAACCATCTCATATAGAATAATTCCGAGAGACCAGATGTCGGACTGAATATCAACAACATCTCCACGCACCTGTTCCGGCGACATATAGGCAAGTGTGCCGCCTGTGGAATTGGTTTCTCCTGCCGCATGAACTCCTCTAAGTCTGGCCAATCCGAAGTCCATCACCTTTATCTGGTTCTTCGAATTAACCATGATGTTTTCAGACTTCACATCCTGGTGTACGATACCATGGTCGTGGGCCTCGGCGAGCGCACCTGCAATCTGAAGCGTGTATTCGACGGCCTCGCCGATTTGCAGCGGACCCGGCTGTAGCTTGACGCGCAATGTGGTACCATCGACATACTCCATTACGATGAATCTCTCGTCTTCAGCATCTTCGATCGCATATACTACGCACACATTCGGATGGTTGAGTGTGGCCGCAGACTGCGCCTCTCGCATGAACCTCGCGAAGTCTTCGTCGGTCGGATTCAGATCATGAGGAAGGAACTTGAGCGCGACCAATCGCCGCAGTCGGGTATCCTCGGCTTTGTAGACAACCCCCATTCCGCCTTCGCCGAGCTTCTCGAGGATTTCATAATGGAGGATGCCTCCGCTTATCATACGTCAGTCCGCTGGTAGGACGAGTGGCTTCGGCGGACAGGTCCGCCCCTGCCTCCGGCAGGCAGGCCTGCCTGTCCGGTAGACAGGCCTGCCCTTCCGGCAGGCAAGTTCGCCGAGCTTCTCGAGAATTTGGTAATGAAGGATAGTGCCGGTGATCATTTTGTGGTTTGCAATTCAGCTTTCCAATTCGTCACCATGGTGATAGTTGCCGGGCCGGACTTTCCTGAAGACACGGCGGCGAGGAATTCGTTACCTGAACTATTTATGTCATAGATGGTGACGTCCTCCCCTGTTTTTCTAAGATCAAATACCATGTATGGCCTGCCGAAGGTAAGAACGCTTCCCTCCTCAGTCACGTCTACGCCCATCACCTTATTGTCGAGCGAAAGGAAGAACAGTTTCTTGCCGTTATCCACCCACCATGACTGACCTCCTCCATTCACTGAAACCTGCCACTTGCTTCCGCCGCTGACGGGCGACACGTAAACCTGTGACCTGCCGGATTCGTCGGAGATATAAGAAATCCACTTGCCGTCCGGCGAAAATTTCCCGAATACTTCATTGAAGTCCGTTCCGAGAAATACCTCCGGTTTCCGGTCGCCAAAAGTCGGAAGTATGAGCAGATCCCCCCCACTCTTCTTGCTTACATAGTTGAACGCCGTGATCAGGATGTACTTTCCATCGCGCGACCAATCCGTAGGAATTGCCGTGTTGTCGAAGAGAAACAAGGGTTGAGCTCTATCAGATCCGTCGGAGTTTTTGACGTAGACATTTAGATTATTTCCCGTCCTGCTTGAGGTGAAAGCTATCTGCTTGCCATCAGGCGACCAGACAGGATATGCATCGGCAGCATGGTTGAATGTCAGTCTCGTAGTAACGCCGCTCGCAATATCATGGGTCCAAATGTCGAAGTTCCTTTCGTTTGCATCGTACGAATCAAACGCAATGACTTTGTCATCTGGTGAAAAACAAGCTCTCTGCCAGACCGGTTTCCGGAAGAGCGTGTTAAGTACCTTGCCTTCACTGTTCATCAACTCCACGGTTTTATCCTCAACCACTTGCTTTTCGTAAATCAACAAACCGTTTTGAGAGACAGAATAAGTGCCGCTGATTCTCACATCATAATACTGGACGTTGTCAGTCAGAGGCGTGATTTGGCCCGACAGCTTCAAGCTCCCCGGATCAAAAGGCTGAGCCAGCAAGATCGATTGGCGCACGAAGAAGATATAGCCGTCCGAATACTCAGTGTTCGACGAAGCCCTCAAGACTAAATGCGGCTTCGGATCGTCGAGTGAAGCGACGTAGATGCCATCATTCGGTCCGGATCCGCTGGTGGACGATTGAATCGAAAACAAGAAATGTTTCCCGTCGGGAAGAAAAAAGGGCCATCTTGGGCTCAGCCATTTCTTGCTCGAATCGGATTTGACTATTAATTCCGGTTTCCCTCCTCCGGACGAGACCTCGTACAGACCTCCCGCCGCGAACGGGGCAAAAACAATCGTGCCTTCTTTGTTCCAGGTACCACCTCTTCCGCTTTGGGCGTCGCAAACTGCCAGCGGAGGCCCGCCATCGATAGCGACTTTCATGAGCTTTCCCGAAAGGAAATAGCCTATCGATTTGCTGTCAGGAGACCAAAAGGGATATGCATTGCTTTGCGCATCTGTCAGAATTTTGCCGTTCATCGAGTTTGTCGGCCTCAGCCAGAGTTTGGTTGTACCCGACGAATCCGATCCGATAAAGGCGATATATTTTCCGTTCGGCGATATCGCGAGATTGCTCCCTCTCTGGTTATTGAATGTCAGTCCCGGCGGCGGCAGGATTGACGATTGCAGCTCAGGCATCGTTATGCCAGAGCTTTTCAGAAAGTAGAGTGCGGAGAGAACAACGAGTCCTACCAGGAGCAACACCACCAAAGTCAATGGCGCTCTTTTTCCAAAGATGCCTTTGATAAGTGAATCCTCTTGCCGAATCTCTTCCTGCGGATAAACACCCGACTGCCGGACCGCCTGACTCTCGGTCGTCCGCACGTTGGTGATTCCGGAGTTGACATCGTAAGTCCTGCTTGTCCTCCGGCCGGTCGAGCCTTTCCTGACCTTCCTCAAGTTCCGCGCAAGCTCTTTCGCGGACTGAATCCTGTCATCCCGATCTTTCTGGAGGCATTCAAGGATGATGTTGTCCAGCTCAGGATCGATTTCCGGTTTCAGTGAAGTAAGCGGTGGCGGATCAACATTCACGATCTCGTACATCACCGCAGTTTCGTGGACTCCTTTGAAAGTCGGCTCCCCGGACAGCAATTCGTACAACACTACTCCCAGGGAGAATATATCGGTGCGATAGTCCACATCCTGACCCTGCACCTGCTCAGGAGACATGTACCCCATCGTACCCATTGTAGTGCCGGCTTTGGTGAGCCTCGACACTTCCGAAGTCTCACGGAGTTTGGCAAGTCCGAAGTCCATGATCTGGACAATGCCGTCTTTCCTGACCATGATGTTCTCCGGCTTGATGTCCCTGTGGACAATCCCCTTTTCGTGTGCAGCCGCAAGTCCGTCGGCAGTCTGTGCCCCGATGTCGATTATCTGCTTCACCGACAAGCTTTTGTTCTTCGCCCGCAGTGTCTCTCCTTCGATATACTCCATGACTATGAAGAGCTGATTTTCATACTCCTGTATATCGTGTATGGTGCAGACATTCGGATGATTGAGCTGTGAAGCCGCTTTGGCTTCCTGAATGAAGCGGGCTTTCTCATCTTCGGTCGCTGTGAGGTGTGAAGGAAGAAATTTCAGCGCCACGAAGCGGTCAAGTTTCGTATCGTGGGCTTTGTAAACCTCGCCCATCCCGCCTTCGCCCAATTTCTCCAATATCTCGTAATGCAAGACGGTTCCGCTTATCATATGTCAGTCCGCTGGTGGGTTGAGTGGTTTCGGCGGACAGGTCCGCCCCGGCTTCCGGCACGCAGGCCTGCCTGTCCGGCAGGCAGGTTCGCCATGTTTCTGTATGATTTCGTATTGAACAAGATTACTACTTACCAGCTGGTTGTCCTCAATTGAGACGAGGGGATCCCTTCTTCACTTGTCCTTGAGCAGTTCGATGAACTCAGGATCGCTTCGGAGACT
>JAJYIT010000071.1 GCA_021789975.1 Bacteroidota bacterium | reverse complement strand
TGCGGGAACATCGTCATTCCGTCTGAAGTAAGCGTAAAGTTCGACGGGACATTCTCGGCCATTATCGATAACTGAGGATCCGGAAGCGTGCTGGCAGGACTAATTCTCGCCTCGGCAGCGCCCGATTCGTAGCGTGCCATCCTGATCTCCGGATTGTTGCGGACAGCAGTCGCTATGAGACTATCCAGCTGAGATTGTGCAAACACATTCAATCCTGAAAAGAGGACAATAACAAAAGTAAATTCAAAATTGAGAATTGAGAATTTAAAATTCTTGAATAACATACTTCGCCTTTCCTTATTTACGAGTTAAAGAGTGGAAGCTTGGCGAACCGAGGCGTTGATGAGTTAAAAGCAACGGTTCAACGGGCCAGATTATACCGCGAATGCTGTATATCCGGCTCCCTGAACGTCTCGTTCGAGGGACTTCCTAATCAGGAAAGGGAATTAAATGCGGAGATTACTATTGAGGATCGGTAAATCTAAAGGAGGTGAACTATTCAGGCTGGACAGCTGGTACTGGGCCGCTGATGGCTGGTAGCTTGAAAGGGGGACAAAGCTGAAAGTTGTTACAAAGTGGCTGAGCAGTTTAACCGAATCAGTGAAGCCGCTGACGACACTTTTTTCCGCGGTGATGACCTTAATGCAATTCCCCTCGGCCAGCTGCTGTTGATTCTGAGGCGGAATCATCCCGGAGCATTGGGTGCATACGACGTCTGTCTCATTGCTTGAGGAAGCCATCGCCATTACCGCGCTTTTCACGGGAGCCTGTTTCATCGTGCAGAAGTAGGAAACATACGCAAACTGAACCTGCCCGACCAGGAAGGTCAGCAAGACAAACAGGTTCAGGTATTTAACTTTGTCGTTCACTTCGTATTTAATATAAGCTCTTATGTTCTTAACAAAAAATGCAATCAGTAGTTCCACAATTATGATGCCGCATGACCTGCTTTAGATTCTCAAAATCGGAACGAATTTCGCGCAACTGGAAAGACCCGCCATACTCATTGGTGGAGATTTTGCCTCATGCGCGGCAGCTCGCCCCAAGCCCAACATTGGAGCGGGATGCTTGGGAGCACCTTTAGTAGGTAAATGCTATCCCTCCTCCCACTCCGAAGTGGGAATCGTAATTTGCAGAGAGTGAAAACAGCTTCGTCACGATGTACTGCATGCCGACATCATATTCCCTGTCGGTATTCCACATTGCATCGAGCCTCAGCCTTGCTGTGAGGTCCAAATCGCTTCTGCTGATCTGAAACCTGAAATGGCCGGTGTCATCCACGCGCAAATCGGTCTGGATGAACATCGGGAGAAGATATCGCACTCCAAGGGTGGCGACCGAGCGATTCTCGATTCGATAGTCACGTGAGCTGGGAGTGAAGTTGTGGAGTCTGTTGAGCCTGCGAATGTCTGCCCCGACATACGCCTCGAGAAACTGCATGTGTCCGAACAATCTCCCGAATCGGGCCTCGGTTTCAAAATCTCCTCTGTAGTCCGCCTGTCCGGTCACGTTGAACACATAGCTGCGGGTGACCGCCCTTAGTCTCGGGAATATTCCATTGGACTGTGCGCCGACGAAGGCCGAGAAAAACCACATTCCGTCGTCACTGACAAATTGCTGCCACGCGTCCTTGATGGTATCGATCTGCGGATTTGGCGGAGGACCTGAATTGGACGGAGCCCCTGCCTTGCTGACGCTGAAGACTCTTCCCATGCCGCTCATCATGTGGTAAAGAATGTGGCAATGGAAAAACCAGTCCCCTGTGTGCGGCGGCGTGAATTCGATAGTGTCAACTTCCATCGGCATGATGTCAAGCACGTTCTTCAGAGGATCATAATCCCCATGTCCGTTCAGCACCCGGAAAGTAACGCCGTGAATGTGCATCGGGTGACGCATCATGGTCTGGTTGTCAAGAATGATACAGACGTTCTCTCCTTTGCGAATAAGGATCTTATCAGATTGCGATAGAGTCTTATTGTTCATGCTCCATTGATACCGGTTCATGTTCCCCGTGAGAACGAAGTGAAGGGTCTTGGTCGGCTGGTCGGGCAGATTTGTCTTCACCGGAGACTTCAACATCCCATAATTGAGCGTGATGATATGACCGCCCGTGTTCTCTCCCATGTTCATTCCGCCCATGCTGCCCTGCTGATTCTTCTTATTCCTGTTCCCGGTAATTTCGGGATACATTACGGTATTCATGTCCATCTCCTGGTCGGACATATTCATCCCCATGTTTTTCATCGTACCGTCCATGTTCATCATACCGTTCATCAGCTGCATCCCTTTGAAGTAGTTCAGCCTGGGGAGAGTGGGGGCCTGCATCTTCATGCCGCTGCCGAGCCAGAGAGAGGCGTAACCCGTTCTGTCTTCCGACGTCGCGCGGAATTCGTACGACATGTCGGCAGGAACGGTCACGATCACATCGTAGGTTTCTGCAACTCCGATGATCAACCGGTCAACCTTTACAGGGACGACAGCGTTGCCGTCGTTGGCGACCACCGTCACCTTGCCTCCCGCGAATTGCAGCCAGAAGTACGTAGAGGAGGAGGCATTGATTATGCGCAGTCTGATCTTGTCGCCAGCCTTCAGGTGTGGCAGAGCCTGATCCTTCATCCCATTGAGAAGAAATGCATTGTAGTAGACATCGCTTACATCCATAGGATACATGCGCAGCCATTCCTGTTCGATCTTGGCCCCGAGGTAGCCCTTCATCAACGCTTCGCCATAACTCTGCACAGATCCTTTCTTTATTGCAAACCAATCATTCCCCGTTTTGAGCATGCGCATGACCTCCTCCGGGTTTCGGTTCGTCCAGTCGCTGAGTACAACAAGAAATTGAGGAATCGAATCGTCCGGATGTTTCCGATGGAATACCAGAGCGCCATACAAACCTCGCTGTTCCTGGAAACCGAAATGTGAATGGTACCAGTATGTCCCGGTCTGCACCACGGGGAATTTGTATAAGTGCGTTGTGTGCGGATATACCGGAGCCGTCGTAAGGTACGGGACTCCATCCTGCTCGTTGGGAAGGATGACCCCGTGCCAGTGTATCGACGTGGGCTCGTCCATGAGATTATGGACATAAATCTCCGCCGTGTCGCCTTCCGTGAAATTCAGTACGGGACCGGGAATCTGTCCGTTGACTGCGATGGCACTTACGGACTTATCAGCGAAGTTCACGGTGGTGTCGCTTACGTACAAATCGTAACGCACAGTCTGCTGTGCAAATGCACTGAGACTCATTGCGAAGAGAAGGATGGGGATGTTTCTAAGCCAAATAAGGTTCTTAGACATGCTCACTGGTTCCTATTTTATCTGCAATATCAGGACGAAATCAATGGCACACCGATTACGCGGAAAGATACAGATTCTCACGGATAAAATCCTTTGAAATGCGAGGGAATCCGTTCAGTCCGTGTAATCCGTGGCCAAATCATTTTGAGAGATTACTTCAATGCTCGTGGTCAGACATGTGCATTTTCATATTCATGCTTTTCATTGATGAGTTCGCGTTTTGCATTGCCGCGTATTGCTGTGGCGTCATGTTCTTCATCTTCTCGAGAAATGCAACCATCGCCCAAATCTTCGAGTCGGAGTGAGTCTTTGCAAATCCGGGCATACCGGTGCTCTTGACGCCGTTCTTTATGACCCAGAAAAGATCCTGAGGTGGCAGCTCCTTTGCAGAACGTGCAAGGTCGGGCGCCTGAGGATACAAACCTATTCCAGCCTCCGACTTGCTTAGCCCCGGTCCGGCGTGGCACGTGATACACATGTCATTGTAATGGTCAAATCCTTCGGCTATCATCGAGCTGTCGGCCTGAGAATCTCCGGAAGCGCTCCCTTCGGACAGCGCTTTCACATCCTGAGGAACGATGATACCTTTCGCATGATGTTCGATGGAGTTCCTGCTTGTCGTGCTAAAGACCCACTTGAGCGGCCCCGGGTCCGGCGACAGAGTAGATACGTTATAAAGACCGGTCCAAATGAATATTACAGCTACTATCAGCTCAACCACCAGGGTTGCAGCAACTATTCCTATGGTCTTTTTCATTAGTTCTCCTTGTTTTCTTTATGAGATGAAGAATTGGATTTACTTGCTATACTGCACGCTTCAGCTTTCATCTGTAGGCTTTCAGCGTGTCTTTCACTGAGCCGCATGTCGGCATCGACTGGCCCAGATAGGGATTGACAATATTTCCCTCTTCGCTTACCCAATACGCCTTCGCCATGGGACAGTAGTCGTAATACAAATCGACGTCGTTGATCTCAAGAGACTTCAGCATCGCATAAATGTCCACGGATAGAGTTTTGAAGTGCTCTCTTTGAGCATCGATATTGTCGGCGTTCTTTATCTGCATGGCCTCACGGCTCAGTTTTTCATGATACTTCGTCCATGCCGCATGCTGAGAATCAAGACTGTCGGCAGGCATTTCACCAAGTGCGGTGAAAAGATGTCCTGCGGAAACTGCCGCGCTTTCACCGTTGTCAATTGTCAACGCGTTTTTCAGTTCCAAGTAGGAAGCGATCACATTTTTGAAAACCGAGGCGCTATCGGTCCGGGCAAAAGCGCTCTGCCCGAATGCCACTGCGATTAGAACAGCGGCAAGAAATGTCTTTTTCATTTCAATCCTCATTTGTTTGATGTTGAACATGGATCATCGCTCAGAAATAAGCACAAAAGAAAGAGCGTTTTCCTGCTGAAGCGCCAAGGCACGGAGAATTTGAACGACTGCAACTCGTTGATCAAGTTTTCTGGAAAGATCGGAACGCACGCCAAGAGTTAGTCGCAGGTATCGTGCGCGGTGTTGCTGTTCAATCTCCTTTGGGTCTCGGTTAAACCGAGCAGGAAATCGGAAGAAGCTTAAATGCGGAGGTTACTGTTTGCGATTGGTATGTCTGAGGGGGGAGAAGAGTTGCGATTGGTAAGCGTGCAGCTGATAACCGGTGGTCGATAGCTGACAAATGACATATTCCGCGTCCAAACGGTCCCGGCAGGATTCGAAATCGATTTGTCCGCGATCGTGAAGTTGCTAACGGCGCCCTTGGTAAGGGTGTGCACCTGAAGGCAGTTGGCACTGGAAAGCGCCAGTCCATGATAAAAAGGAATAAAACCCTGGCACTCGTCGCAGGTTTCATTATCAGACATCGGTTTGGAAGAGGGCATTTCAGCGGACGGCCTATTTACCGCCCTAAGCTGCTCGGTGCAGAAATAAGTCGTGTGGACGAACTGAAGCTGGCCGACAAGGAAGGTCAGCAGAACAAGTATGTTGAGATATTTTATGCTTTTGCCCATTAGATGTGAACTCAACAACAAAATTGGTGGTCAGAAGTTCCACGATTCCAGTGCAGAATCCCGAAGGGTGTCCCGTAAAGAGCGTTCGGAAAGGTCGAATTGTTAAGTCGCGCTTTCTTGCCTTCGATGGTTCTCAGCAGTTTATCGTCGCAGGAACAGTGTTAGGCCGGGATTATCTCCCTTAATTCAAAATGTCTTTCTTCATCTGTTCAAACTCTTCTTTCGTGATTTCCCCCCTGGCGTAACGTCTCTTGAGAATTTCCAGCGGAGTTTCGCGGTTCTCGTTCTTACTATTATACCTATCGGACTCGTTCCACCATGGCGGTCTGACTCGACCCCGTCAGAAAAAGAGAAACAGGAAAGCGAGAAAGATGATGAGCATTATAATCGGGAAAAGCCACATCCCATTCCATCAGCAATACACATGTCCCATTTTCTCTCCTTTTGTGTGTGCCACAGTCTTGTGACCCGTTTCTTCAATGCTTCTTATCTTCGTTCCCGGCTGAGCCAGTTGTTGTGGCATTCTCGTCAGCTTTTTCTTTAAACTCGGCTTTTATTCTTCCCGACGCCGCCAAATGATTCAGGAAAAATTCGGCAGCACTCTTTGAAATCTTGAAATGTTTCGAAACATTGTCGGGGTTCACTTCGCCTTCCTCGTGAACGAACTCGAATATTTCATCCTCGAGGCTTGCGAGCCATTCTTCAAACATTGCACGAATCTCGGGTGTTGCGTAAAAGGACATTTCAGAGACCCTGGCAACTGTGGACATCATGGTCCTGCCCATCTCCACAGGATTGAAGTCTTCCATGCCCTCCATCATTTTTCGCATCATTCCCATCATCGGTATTCCGCCTTTTTCATTCATCATTTTTTATTTCTCCTTTAAGGATTGGTTCATAATCCTGGACATTTTCTTCATCATCACCGGGAAAGGCACGCCGCGCTTGTTCTCAGGGGTGAAGAATGAAGTATTCTTTTCACTCAATTCTATCACAAGCTGGTTTGTGAGCCTGAGCAAATCCAGAATGGTCGGTTCTATCAGCTCATAAAAGACAAACGAGCCTTTCCTCTCAGTCTTCACTATCAGATTGTTCTTCAGTTCTTTCAGATGGTGTGAGACCAATGGCTGTGATAGGCCCGTTTGTTCAACTATCTCAGATACCGACCTTCCGCCTTCGGCAAGGCTGGTTAAGATTCGCAACCGATTCTCATCAGCCAGGGACCTGTAGAAAACAGCTATTTGCCTGTATAAGATGTCCATCAACACACAAGTGACTATTTATGTGTTAATATGGCAGATATAGATTCCTTAGTCAAGCAGTTTTTTTTCGATCTGTTCCTTAAAGATTGACATCATTTTCGCTATCATCTCCTCGGCAAGCCGCACCCTTGCTTCTGGGCCAATCTCGTCGAATATCATATCCAGGCGCTTCGGCATCATTGTGGTGACAAATTGAATTCCGTCTTCTGCGGACAAAGCAGAAAACATCTTGTCCATCATTGTATCTATCATCCGCGGCATGTCCTCGGGTTTAACCACGCCTGCCATCATCTTTTCCATCATTTTACTCACTCCGATGCCCTCAATTTTCCTTCGTTAGTTTCTGAATCAGGTTCTCAAAGACGGACGCGGGTCTGTAGCCCATCAATGATGCTGCAACGCGGCCCTGCTTGTCTATGACAAACGTTGTCGGTATACCCCTGATGCCGCCGTATGCCGAGACTACCTCGTCGGTGGCGAGCATGACTGGATATTTGACCCCGTACTCTTTCATAAACGGACGAACGGCGTCGATGCCTCCCTGGTCAACAGAGATACCGAGCATCTGAAAGCCGTCCTTCCTGTACCTGGAATAGAGTTTGATGTAATCGGGTATCTCAGCTTTGCATGGCGGACACCATGTCGCAAAAAAGTCGATGACCACGACCTTGCCGCGGTAATCCGACAGCTTTATGGTTTTCCCGTCTGTGGATGTCAGCGTAAAATCAGGAGCTGCTGGCAATTCATTAGGAGATCCCATTGCGGCTGATTCAGTGGGCGGGTCTACAACTGAAGCTGTGGCCGTACCACCATGGCGGGACATGACGACATACATAGCTAAAACTGCCAGAGCCACAACTGCTACGACGACTAAATGGAAATTCTTTTCCATGAACCCTTTTTGTTTTGGTTTATGTGCCATTTTACTTTACCGCCTCTATTTTGATTGTTTAAATTTTGTCATTACGACAACTCATTGAGAAACGGAAACCATTTCATGAAGTAGCTGGAGAGTATGATTAAATTGTTTGTCATTATTAGGATTCCAACAATTATTAGCAGGACTCCGCCGATCACTTTAACCCAATTGATGTATTTCTTGAATTTCCTGAAGAACCCGAGAAACGCATTTATGCTGAGACTCGCAGCCATGAATGGTATCCCTAATCCGAGCGAATAAACAGAAAGAAGGATTATTCCCTTTCCAACCGTGTCTTGCTGCGCCGCAAGTGCGAGTATCGCCGCCAGAACCGGACCGATGCACGGTGTCCAGCCAAAAGCAAATGCGAGTCCCGCGACAAACGAGCCGAGCAGACCAATATGTTTACCGATATGAAATTTCATTTCGTAGTTAAGAAATTTTATTTTGAATAATCCGATACAATTAAGCCCGAAGATTATCAGTATTATTCCTGAGATCTTCGAAAACAATGTGAATTTTTGAAGCAAGAACTGTCCGATTACTGTGGCGAATGCGCCGAGAGCAACGAAGATAGCGGAAAACCCGGCCACGAAAAGGACCGAGTTCAGCGTTACCTTTTTCAGCAAGTCCGGGCGGGCGCTGCTAAGCATCTCATCTATGCTATATCCGCTGATGATCGACAAGTACCCCGGCACGATCGGCAGCACGCACGGGGAGATAAAGGAGATTATCCCGAATACAAAAGCCGTGAGGATGCTTACGTTTTCCATTTCTTCCTTTCATGAACTTAAATTCACAGCATCGTCTTCAACGCGGGGTAAGTGTCCATCATCGTGACAGGTTTCTCCGGCACGTCCAAACGTTTCGCTTGTTGTTCAGACGTGAGAACTGCACGGGCTTTGGCGCGAGCTTCATTTTCGATCTCGACTAGCTTCTTCTTCTGTTCATCGCTCAGGCCTAACTTCTCCGCTTGTGCGAAGATGGGGCACGGAGCATCGAGGAAGATGGGCACTCTCATGAGCAGCCTCATCCGCTCCGCCATCTGCGGCGTCAATTCCTTCTCTATATTAGCCATGTTTATTTCCCCTTTTTTTCTATTTATGTTGGACAGTTTCATTGAATTACTCGCTCATTATTATTTAGAACTGCTCTCTGTCGCAGATTGTTCCGTGGAGTCGCCGACCTCCGAATGAACATGATGCCCTCTACGCCGGATCACAAATGTAGAGAACAGCACCAGCAGGCCCGCGCCAAGAAGTATTCCCGCCCAGACAAACGCCCAATGCTCTGCAACCCATGGAAGTCCAACTGCTCCGCCCAGGTATGACAGGAGTATATATTCGAAGGCGATGTACCCTCCGATTGCAAAGAGCAGTGTCAGCAGAACGGTGTTGATGATGCGGTTGCGCTGCCGACGTGCTTCGTCGAGCGAGCAGACGCCGCGCCGCCGAAAATAAATCCCCAACGCTATCCCCAGACAAATCAGCGCCGTGCCACGAAATACCCACACGAGCGGTCCGCTAAGCAAGTTATCCACGCTGACGGCAGTCGAAATTGACGCGAGTCCAAGCAGCACCAGCACCAGCGGTGTGATGCAGCAAAGGCATCCTATTGCTACCGCAAGCAGAGAACTCTTAAAAATTCCCTTGCGTGCCTTTTGTAGATTGTCGCTTGTTGCTCTCTCACTCCGAGCGGCCATTTTCTTTTCTATTTCACTCATTGTAGTTCTCCTCTTTTTTCATCGTTACTCTAAACAGTCTTCTTGGCAGGCCCCCCTCCTCGAATTCATCGACATTCAAGATCTGAAATCCCTTTGCAAGGTGGTCAACTTTTTCTCTGCTGAAGAAGTGCACGATAAATCCTCCAACTTCGTACATATCTTCGCCTCGATGGATGCCTGTACCATAATGAGCGTCGCCGGTATGCCTGACTGTGTAGACATTGAGTCCGCCAGGTTTCAAGACTCGCCTCACTTCAGCACAGAGGAATTCTAACTCGACAGTCGTGAGCGCCATGCAGAAGAGCATGTGAGAGTAACATCCATCGAAGCTTTCGTCATCGAATGGCAGCTTGTCTCGCACGTCGTGCTGCTTTGTTATGATATGGTCGCTAAATCCACCTTCTTCAGCTTTTTTCCGGATCGCACTCAAGCCGATTTCAGAATAATCGAGAGCGTGCACTTTGAATCCGTTTTGTGCGAAGAAGATCGTATCCCTGCCTTGACCCGATCCGAGTTCGAGAATTTTTGTTTTCCGTTCTTTTTTGAACAGAGCCACGGCAGCGCGGCCAGACGCACTCGGCTCTCCGCCAAACATATCAGACTTCTGAGAGAAACTCTTTTCCCAATGTGGCCTTTGATTATCCAAAGTCTCTTTGTTCATTTTTAGCCTTTCACCTTTAAAACAGTAATTCACAATCCTTTGTGCGCAAGAAAGGATTAGTTGAAAAGACAGAATGCCGGGACGGCACCTGCAAAGGAAGGGGCTAAATCAGAAGGGTACTGTTGGAGAGAAAGATTTGAGTGGTTTTTTTAGGTGGATGGAAAAGATTTATATCCACCATATCGATTGAAGTGTTCTGAATGCTTGCTGCATCAAAAAGATGCGGAGCGAAATATTTTTCGATTTTAAGTTTAAATGAATCGATGGCGACAACTTTGTTGGTCTGGACATTTGTCACTTTTATTATTGTGCAAAAATCCAGTGGAGATTTCTCTGTCTTCGCATTGGCACACTCTGCGAGTTCGCAGTAATAAAAACAAAGTGAGAACGATGCTAAGACGAAAATCACAGTGACTAATTGGCTGTATTTTATCAAACGTCTAATCATCTCTCGTGCGAATGCATCTCTATTAGCAAAACGTCTCTATTTAGACTTAATGCAAATATGTAACACAGGCTATAGTTAAAGTC
This sequence comes from Bacteroidota bacterium, assembly GCA_021789975.1. Lineage (GTDB taxonomy): Bacteria > Bacteroidota > Ignavibacteria > Kryptoniales > JAKASW01 > JAKASW01. Next base: position 794 of record JAJYIT010000071.1, on the reverse strand, counting down.
AAGCACTTTTCTTATCCCTGCAAAAAATCATCAAGCTCCGTCTTGAAGATATCTAAATCCGAGCTTCAGCGAGAGTTCCGCCTTCTCCAGTTCCTTGCCGAGATAAGCCGCATGCGAAAGCTGTGTGACCCAGTCGTTCTCGATTATTGTCCAATACAGACTCCGAGCATCCTTGCCTTCAATTGTCCTCAGCAGCTTATCGTCGTAGGAATAATGCTCGACTGAGATTATCCCCTTCTCCGGAAGAGGCAGGATAACGAAGTAGCCTGCCTTATCCATTTGAATCCTCGCTGGCTCTTTCGCCTGGATGGTCGGCACATCCATCGATTCACTCACTTCAGCCTCGTTGCTGCACTCCGAGCATCCACACTTACTTTGTCGCTGGTCAACTTCCGGATCAGAAGTTTTCGCAATCTCAGCCAAAGGCTGATGAGACTTCGGCTCAATCGGTAAATCCTTCGTCTTGTTCAAAATTATTCGGACGTCTTCGCATCCAATCAAATCTATGACTTCCACTTGCTTGCGGAACGATTCGATCTCGTCCCTGGTCACGTTTCGGAGAAATGGCCGCTTTCCTTCCGAATCGATGACTCGCATTTTCTCATCCACACCGTGTGACGACAGACTCAGAATTGTTTGTCCGGGCTTATGCCCTTTCGGATCGGTTCCGGCGAGAACCAGAAAGCGGATCGCTTTGTTTGTTATAGTATTCTTTATCAGCTTGTCGATGCCTATGTTTTCCGTCTCGGTTTTTCCGACGATGCAGACCTCCTCGGGACTCAGTTCTGCAATCA
>JAJYIT010000070.1 GCA_021789975.1 Bacteroidota bacterium | reverse complement strand
AAAGGACAGTAGTCACTTGACATTAACCACGATTTTGTTCTTATTCAATTTGGATCAAAGATGGGGAGCAGTCAGGCCTGACCGGATCACTAACTTATCGTTGGCACAACAAACGGGGGCAGGTCAGGCAACGACAGGATCAACATTGCGGGCGAGCCACAGGTTACCAACCTCGCCCTTCGCAGGTAAGTCCGATTTGGTGAATGTCTACAACGTCAGCGTCAGGCAGCACCAGTATGCGGCAGGCGCAACACTGAACAGCAAGTGGTCCGACGACCTCGTTTCTGTTGTCACGCTTTCGAAGAACAATTATTACGGTAACGTCCTGGTCAATTCAGAATTCACAGAAAAGAACCTCGACGGAGACTGGAACTCGTTGCCTCATAAACTAGGTGACCGAAAAAGGAGCTTACCAGATTATGGGAAAACGAGGAAGACAGGAGTATCTGCAATCGATTCTCAAGCGATAGAGACTAGCGAGCAAGAAGGAAGAGCGGTCGATACTCGATGAGTTCTGCAGAGTTTGTGAGTACAACCGCAAGTACGCGATCCGACCCCTAAGCCGAGGAGAGACCGAAGCCGAACATCAGCCGAAAAAATCTACTGGACGTCACAAGAGGTACGACCCATCAAAGACTCCCTTTCAACGACTCCTTGACTCTTCTTTAATCTCCACACGCCCAAAACACCAACTCCGGAAGCTCTTCTCAAACCTGGATCCCTTTAACCTTCAACAACAGACCGAGAGAAAGATAGATGTATCCTATCCCCGGCTGACCCCCTCTCTATTTTCAATTCAAATAAGGAACACATCTCTTGATTTTCGGTTACATTTCTTTTTGAGGCAAGACGCGTGTAAGGAAGTGTTTACTGGAAGGGTCGTACATCTGAAGGCTATGGCTCCTCGGTCCGATCAAATCTACCAACTTCTTAACGCTCAAATTCCTCATAAAATGCAGGAAAATCGAGAGAGGGGGAAACGTATTCTGTCTGGATTCCTTCCAATTGAGTGAATGATCCGATCTGGAAAAGCCAAATATAGAACAACGGTAGACAGCATCGTGCAATGGGACGAGACCAACTCAGTTCTGGAACATTTGTGGGGGCAGGTCAGATGATTTGTTCCATAGTATTATTACGATATCGATTGCACAATGAAATGACTTTTTCAGGTTTACCAAGTTCGAAATAGCATCCCACTGCCAACGCCCTGATTCCTTGGTTGTCATTCGGATTCATTGACAACATTTCTCTAAATACTTTGATCGCTCCGAGCGCGTTAATATTGAACAATTCAAGACCCCAACCATGATAAACGCGAAGGAATTGCCTGTTCTCCAGAATCACCCATGGTAATCTATGTCTGCTTCGTTTGAATGCATCTGGAAAGGCATTCTTCCTAATCTCATCTACGGCATGCCATAGCTCGCGTGCTTCATTGTGTTCTCCCACCTGATCGTAGGCCATTGCCAGATTATGATAAGCATTGAGAAATTCCGGAAATCCCTGGATTAAGAGTTGAAAATCCGCAGTAGCCTTGCTAAGATCTCCCTCCTCAACCTCATCAATAGCCGAGCCAAGCACTTCATAAACACGACTATCGAGTCTGGGGAATTCAAATTCCCATTCATTTTTGGAAACCTGCACGACGCGAATCAAGTCTGTTGAGGTGTTGTATTTCATCTTCCTTCAGTATGCAGTTGGAATAGCTGAACCTCAAGTCCTTTGGACGACACTGCCTTGGGAATCGATGAGGAATAGAAAATCTTTATCTCGGAAATTCTCTTTCCAACTTGTCGCTCACTCGAGCGAATAATTCATCAAGTTTCTTCTTCAGCTTACGACTAGTCTCGTGATTGGCAACCGCCGCGATCTCGCCAAGTAGCTGATCAAGATCGTAGGCACTGAAATGTACCACAATGCCGTTCCCCTTTACTGCTGCAAGTCTGAGCGGTCCTTCAATTTCCGGTTCAACGCTGTATAGCCCCAGAATCAGATCACGTTCCTCAAAAGTGAATTTAATCGGTTTGGGTCGGTCATCGGGATCAATAGATGAATCACTCACAACTTACAGAGTTATCCCTTTTTTGAAATAATATTGTGGAGCTTGGCGCGAATCGAACTACGGGCTGCTTCGCCCACATACCTGGCCGTTTTCATCGAACTAAGTATGTGGCATTGTACTCCCGGAAACAAGAATGGCGACCCTGACCTGATCCTATTCATGAAGATATCCTCGGCAGCTCGGTCGGGCAGTCCCGGTCTGCTCCCTGCAACCTGCGGTCACCGCCGAGCGGTATCCCGACATATGCTGTTTTACGGCATCCCGCACATCCTATTCGCAATAAGAATGAGCGGGATAAATAATTGTGGAGGGGAGATGCCGCACCTGTGCGCCGAAGAGCTCTGGTGCGAGGACACGAAGCGGCACTTTGCCTGGCTCAGATGCTCCTCAAGATGGTTGACTTTCTGGATCTCATCGGTGTCATACTCGCGGGGCGGCAAAACAGAATTTTGGGGTTAAATCAGTGGGATCGAACCGAGAGCGCCATCCTTATGTAGCGGAAGAGCAGGTTCGAAAGCAGACAAGGGGGACAGCTCGTAAGTCTTCGTAGAACCAGAGATTGCATAGAGACAAGTGTGGGGTTGACGACCGGCTATGTTGTTTCGCAACTTTGTCGTTCAGGAGGTCGCCAGAAGCAAATAGTTCACTCAAGTGAATGAAGCGCGCTCGACCTCGCGATCGGGCATATAACTGGCACGAAACGAAGGGACTTCCGGGGCAACTAGGAGGATTTCATTCCAGCCATTCTTTAAGGGCGCCCGCCAGCTCCTCGTGCTGTTTCAACAGGCCCGTCATGAATTCCGCAGTATTGATGATTGAGCGCCGACGCATAAGAGGTGATTCGTGGTTTCTCAAGACGCGTATCATGGATTCGTGATCATTAAGGAGTACTTTGACGATTTCATTCTGGCTCGTAAATTGTCCACTATGTCTGCTCAACCTGGCGATCGCGATAAACTTCTCGGACACGAAGGACGGCGGGGGCCCGAACTTTCGAACCATCTTGCTAACGCCGGCCACGATCCAGCCCATCGATGCGCACTGCCGCTGGAGCAAATCCTGCGCTTCAGCCGAACTGGTATCCGGTATGTTACGGCTTCCATCGCGCGTTCTCATGTAAAGCACGTATTCGTCGGCCAACAACATCTCCAGAGCCGACGACTCTTCCTCTGGTAAATCCGACGTGTTGTTCACATTTACCTCACTATCCTATATGACACGTTACTGAAATCAATCACTTTTCTCATCTCGCCAGATGGCGCCCATGCTCTGCCGACTCACGACCTAGATGTATGCCCTACTTAGGTGATTCATGGGATCAATTCTGGAATCCGCCACGCACTCCGGAATAAGAGGGTGGCGTCCCGACGTCAGCGCTCGGGGCCGGATAGATGCTCCCGTATTGACAAAGCTTTCTCTTTACGCCAGAGGTACAACCTGACACGAATACGCCGCAACCAACGGTAGTCGAAGAGCCTGTGAACGCTCAGCCATGAAATCCCGATGGGCTGCTTATGCTTGGCCTGATTCCCAAAAATCAATTCGTCCAGAGATTCCCTCCAGAGCCATTTCCAAATTCTTTTCAATCTTTTCCACAACATTTCATCGTTTCCTTTCTGACCGTTCATGGGTTGTGTCCGATTCTGCGCTAAGCGGCCGAAATTCTGAGTCTCCCGGAGGGCGCATTAGCAACGGGCAGGCGATTACATCTCTCGCTCCAGGGGGTATCGATTTCCGAATTTAGATCACTCGCCGATCACCGAGATACTCCCGACAATCGTCTCGAGAGTACCGTCGGTGTATTTGTAATCGCGGATCTCCAGACGGGTGTGTAGTGCCAGCTTCCTCATGATTGTTTGAAGCTGTGTCCTCACGCGCCGAATCGGTATGTTAAGCTTCTCCCCGATTTCCCTGTCGCTGAGACCGTTGCCGAGGAGTCCGAAGATTTCTTTCTCGGTCTTCGCCATTCTAACAGGCTCCGTTACCTTGACTTTCTTGCCTTTGATTGCCTGCTCCACAATTTGCGAAAAAAGGGAATCGGCAAGCGTAGGTGGTAAGACTTGTCCACCTTTTGAGACGGTTTGTATGGTGGCGATGAAGTCATCCAGGGTCGCATCCTTGAGTATGAATCCCGATGCGCCGGCCCTTACATATTGAACGACGTCCCCGTGAACGGGTGCCAGATCCATAACTACCACATTAGCTTCCGGAAATTCCTTCTTCACGAGGCTGACCACATGCAGGCTGTTCTGACTTCGTAAATTGACGTCCAGAAGAATCACATTGGGTTTCAACTTATGAAGCTTGAGAATCGTGTTCTCGCTGTCCCCGGACGCGGCGACTATAGTGACGTCGTCACGCTTCTTTAGAATCGCGGCCAGGCCGTCTCTCAACATGCGATTCTTCTCAATAAGTAAAAGCCTGTTTTTTTTCATTCGAAACTCCTCATCTTAAACTTCCGAATACACATCTTTCTCGTCTTCACACGGCCTGGGTAGGCAGTGGAAACGCTGCTCGATGCATTCATCACGCTACCAAGCTAGAGTCAGAGGCAGACCGATTCAATCGTCCAAGAGGATGAAAATGGGTTTAGACCCTTGCTGGAAGGAGATTATTCCTCGATGAGAGAGATGTTTTCTTCAGCTTTCATGAGCTCAGAATTTGTCAGAGCGTATTTTGCGATCTGGACGCGGGAGCGAAGAAGGAGTTTCTCTAGGATATTGTGGACGTGGCTTTTTACGGTGTAAGTGGAGAGATGCAGGTTATCGGCGATCTCCTTGTTCGAGAGCCCCTCTGCTATCAGCGAGATTACCTGGCGCTCGCGCCTTGTCATCCGGACAGATTCTTTGACTCTCGAAGTAAATTTCCCGTTAACAGCCTGCTCCACGATTTGTGAGAAGAGCGATTCAGTCATCAGCTGCGGAAGGACTTTCTTTCCGCGCGAGACGGCGCGTATGGTCCTCAGAAAATCTTCAGTCGTCGCGCCTTTAAGCACGAAGCCGGACACTCCGGCGCGCACGAAGAGCAAGATGTCCGTCTCGGTCGGAGCAAGGTCCATGATTATGACTTTCAGGTGAGGATGGTCCGACCTGACCGCCCGGACTATCTCCAAGCTGTTTTGACCCCTCAATCCGAGATCAAGAAGGAGAACGTTCGGTTTTAGATCGCGCACTTTCTGGAGCGGTTTCTTCCGGCTGCCTTGTCCGGAGACTACCCGGATATCCGAGGTTCTCCTGAGTATCGCCGAAATGCCCTCACGGAGCAACGGATTGTCTTCGATGATCAGGAGCTTAATCTTCTCAGCCAACTGTTCTCCGGTTCGGGTTGCCTGTCTCACACGCTGTCCTCGTGATATTCGGACACGTCCTGAAACAAGGTATTGAATGAAAGTTACCCAACCCGAAGGACTCGTGCAATCCGGCGATAGCCCCACGATGCAACACCCGACTTTCCGCCGGCCCGAAAGCCGCCACACCTGAGATCGAAGGTTATCTCACACAGCTGTTCGAAGCTTTTCTTCCCCGGGTGGCTGCGGTACTACACTTGGGCGTCCAGCCTTCACCACGCCGATCCGTTCTTCCTCGGCTTTCAAGTAAGCGTTAGGGTCGTGGTACATCGCACCGGGAGGAAGCCAGTCCCAAAGCGGCCCCAAATCTTTCTTTATTATGTTCTTGTAGAACTGGGGGAGATCGGTCGTTTGCTGGTCAAAATAGCGCCTGAATTGAACGTCGGACCTCAGAAGCCGCATTACTTCGGTGAAGTACTTTATCCTCCCAAACCCTTCGGAGGACACAGCCCGCAGCACGTTCATCAGCCTCGGTTTTACAGCGCCAGTCGACTTGAATCTATTGAGGATGGCGCTCCATGTGAAAGTATACTTCGTGAGGTCGATGACGTTCTGATAAAACTCCGGCCATGAATAGTTCTTCGGTTTCACGTTCATAGCATGATTGTTGTCCAGGAAATGGAACGGGAAAGGGAGCACATGATTGGCGCGCTGATATTCAAGGTTGATGGGCGCCGCCTGCCCGAACGCGGAAAGGAGCGAGTACCCGGGAAAAGTGCCCGGCGTCATGTCAAGGAATCGCTTCGTAAGCTCGAACGGTTCGGACCCCTCGTCGCTGTCAAGTCCGAGGACGAAATTGGTCTGCATGTACGGGATGTAGCGGAGTATCATGTTGACATGATCGGATACCTGCCTGACCTTATTCAGACCGGAAACGCCGTTTGTTTTGGATTTGCCGCCGAGCTCATACCACGACTCCACCCCCGGTAGGATCGCTTTGAAACCGTTATTCTTGAGCCTCTTCAGATGCGGTTCTGATAACAGGGAGAGACTGCTCTCCGCGATAAAGTCAATGCTGTTTGGTGGTACAGCAGCTTCGATGGCATTCATGTAATCATCGAATCTTATTCCGAAGTTCGGATCGTGCCATCCGACGATCGGGCGCCTGAACTTCTCCAGGAGGAATGACAGGTCTTCCTTCAACAAATTGAAGTCGAGCGGTTGATAAGGAATAACAGAGTCGATGCAGAAGCTGCACGTGTACGGGCAGCCGAGACTCCCGATCATCGGAACCAGTTTTATCAGCGGAGCCTTCCTGAGCGTCGACTCAATGAACTTCCATCGTTGCCGTACTCCCGGTATGGACGCAGGCTGCTGTTTGGCTGTGAGGTACAAGCCGAGGGGCCTGTGACGCGAAAAGTCGGCAAGGACATCCTCGACGACTTGCTTGTCGGTAAGGCCGACTACGTAATCAAAATACTTCTGCGCGTCGTGAGGATAACAGCGGGCGTGTGGGCCGCCGAGCACGGTGATCGCACCGCGGGAGCGGAAGAGATTGCTCAGTGCGTATGCGGTCTGCCCCGCCTCGCTGAACGCGCCGATGAAAACTATGTCGACATCCTGTGGGAGTTCGTCCACGAGGTTCTCGAAACCGGTGTAACATACCGATGTTACCTGATGTCCCAGCTCTTCGCACCACACGCCGAGCACCTGCGGCATGATGCTTGCGAAATTTGCGTTCATGACACGCGCCCAGAGCGCCCTTGTGGGTCCCTTGGTCACGAGGTCGATTATCCCTATTCGAAGTTTGTGTTTGATATCGGCTCCTGCTTTTCATTTGCGGAATTAGTGTGGGGGGATCTCGGCGGGATGAAGCAACGATGATGGTGATGGAACGTGGTTCACATGCTCACTTGCGGTTTACTGCTTGCCTTCCCTTCCATCTCGTATCAAGTTAGGGCGGCCGGCATTTTCATAAAATCGGTCAAAGGGATTAGTCCATAAGAGTGGCGGTTGATGACTTCCGGTATTGGGGCCCAAGGAGCATCTCTGGCAGTGTTAGCCAGCGCTCTCTCCCCCGGCATAACCGATAAGTCCCGATGTGATTGTTCGATGCCGTTCTCCGCTACGGGTTCAAATCTTTATCGTAAAACCACTTTTCTTTTTTCGATTGGCGTTGACTTTCTTACGAAGTTGCTTCCGGGATTGTCCGGCCGATACAAGAGCTTTTCTGACTGGAGCAGAAACATTCCGAAATTCCACGCGTGAACATTTGCTACTCGGAAAATCAAAACGCAACTGAACGAGAACGTCGGCGACAGATTCGGATAAAAGGGAGATACCGTTGAAATCGAGAATCAGGGCAGCCGGCTTCTGACGTCCACCGGCTCTCTCCCTCCATAAATCTACTATCGCCCTGACCAGCCTCTCCGCGGAATCACGCGAGTGCAGCGTCTTGTAAACGGTTGATACAATTGAAACGGTCAACCCGTCTTCCATTTTTTCTTTCATCCGCCTCCTTGTTCAACAATATATCATTTGCCTGCTGATGAATCTCACCAGCAGGCTGTCGAGAAAGCAACAAAATCACTTTTTGCTTTTCGCCGCGACAGATGACTCAATCGAGGCAGATTTTGGAGCGACAGAATTTCATGAGTCTCTCGTCGGGGCCATTCCGCAATGATCTCCTGCAATTCGCGGGAGACGTGACCGGCCAGCGCAAACATTGTCACACATTGTCGGAAAACATCTGTATAGCTGCTCCTGGCTTAGCGGGCCAGCAGTTCTTGCCATCTCTTCCTCCAGCTAATCCGCCCTTTCTCCTCGTCGTGTTTCGGGGCGCTGCTCTTGGCGCGGATGACCTTGCCTCTGGAAGGTTCATTTGGCAACCGGCGGGTCATTGTTTCGCTCGTACCTCTCAACGAAATCTCGCCGCGGTACTTGGAGAGAATCTGCCGGAAGGATTTTTCCTCGCCTTCAGTCGCTATGAGCGAGATCGCCTCCCCTTTCTTTCCCGCACGGGCAGTTCGTCCGATGCGGTGCGTGTAGGAGTCCACGTCCTTCGGGATCTCGTAATTATAGACATGCGAAACGTCGTCTATGTCGAGCCCGCGCGCTGCCACGTCGGTGGCGACCAGGACGCTGAATTTATTCTGACGGAAATCGCTGGTGACTCTTTCGCGCTGCTGCTGCGACATGTTGCCGTTCAGGTACCGGGCATGAATGCCTGCAGCACTTAGTGACTTCGCGAGTTTGGCGGTCACATACTTTTTGTTGCAGAAGACGATCGCGAGTTGGCGATCTTCATTTAGTAAGTCTGTAAGCGTATCCAATTTCCGGTCCGGTTTAACATTGCAGTATGTCTGCTTCAGGTATACCGGCTTTACCGTGGACGCCAGACGCACATTCTTTGGGTTGCGCAGATAATTGGCCGCGAGTTTTTCTATCTCCTTCGACACGGTTGCACTGAACAACATTGTCTGGTGCTCGGGCGGCAGCTGACTGGCGATCCTCTCGACGTCATGTATGAATCCCATGTCCAGCATTCTGTCCGCCTCATCGCAGACAAAGTACTTTACGGAAGACAGGTTCACGGCGCGCCTGTTCAGGAGGTCGATAAGCCTCCCCGGGGTCGCGACGATTATGTTCGCGTTGCGTAGACGGAACGCTTGCGCGCTGATCGGCATTCCGCCGTATACCGGGACGATACCGAGATGTTTTCCCGCCGAATACTTGACAAATTCCCCTGCGATCTGGGTGGAAAGCTCGCGCGTCGGCACAAGGACAAGTGCCCGAAGGCCGTCGTTCCTCTCCAGTTTCTCGATGATCGGTATCGCAAAACTTAGCGTTTTGCCCGATCCTGTTTCAGACTGTGCAAGCACATCCTGACCGTTAGTGGCAGCCGGTATGATTTCTTCCTGCACCGGCGTTGGCACTGTTATTCCCTGTGCCTGGAGCAGAGTTGTTACATCACTGCTCAGCAGAAAAGAAGCTGATTTCATATAAATCTTTCTTATTACTGAAAAAAATGCTGGGAAGATGAGCTCCGTCAAAATGAGCTGGAGGGAACGTTCTATTTTCCTGGAGATCCTATAAAGAAGACCAAATCCCGGCTTCTGAACACCGTCGCCCGTTCTTCTTCTTAGGAGGGGGGAGAAGATGTTTCTTTTAATGGTACAATGTAAACAATAGTTAGTTATGATTCATCATAGCCCGAAAAACTCTTCCCCACTGAATCCCTTCCTTCCGGTTGATCTTAGTCCGGAGGTTTATTATTGGAGCATGCCGCCTGCATCATCCAAGGGCACGGGTATACTCTTGCCTCCGTCATCAGCCCACCGGCCTTCATCGTCCGACTTAAACATGGCGGCTGATTCCACGGCTGGCCGTTCAATCAGCCGGTGATCCTCTTTTCGCAAAACGGACCCAGCCACCTTCACCCAGTGAGATCCGTTTGCCCCATCGTCAATCCATTTCTCTATCTCCTGAAACGGAGGGGAACTTCCTCTCTGGTTTTTCGAATGATGATCTGTTTCCTGCATATTGAACCAACTCTCTTAATTTAAAAAGTCTCAAACGACATGATGTCTGAGCTTGATTTCATTTGCAAACGCCAAAGCCTGCCGCTCATCACTGAACCAATGCGATGAAATTCTCTTCTTGAACCACAGGAATTTCTTCCAGCGCCTGACGATCCACACTGCCGGATCGGAATCGCGTTGGATCAATTCAATGAAGCAGTCTTTGGCACTCGATACAACCAGATATTTCAAGGTCATTTCCCTTCAATGCTTACATTCGCGCATGAGCCGGGGGGCGTGTTTCAGTCGAAATGCAACGACTTCGCAACGTCTTCGACGGTTTTCCGTTCGTCCTTCCAGGCATCCTCGCGGTCTTTTTCTTCCGACGCTCGTTTTATCGCGTACTCCAACATGTGTCACCTCTCTTTAGACGAATAGCTCTCAATCGGTGGGGGCTCGATTTCACAGAAGACCGATTTGATCCACCCGACTTGTCCTTTTCCTTTGAATAAAAATACCGATGATCCGTATGAATGGTAATCGCCCGAAAGGATGAAAGAGTAGCTAACTCTTGTCGCGCGCAGGATGTCCTTGATTGTGGGTACGCTTCACCGTTTCAGGTGAGCATGCAGTACAGGCTTTTCGGGGATCGTCTTTTCATGTTACCGGGACTTTCGAGATCATTGATCCCAGAATTGTCATTAGGAGTTAAGTTTGAGCAGCAATCGGGAAGGTGAAGCTGCTGACTTTGCTAAAGAGTCCAAGGAACCACTTTCTTCTCTTCATCGCTATCGATAATTTCAAGATGCGAAGATTGCCTCGATGAACGATGTATCCGGATGATGCGAAGATCCTGTAACGTAAAGTCTTCATCTGCTGCTGCTTTGCCGTTGATAGTACTACCTGCCTGAATAAACTCATTAGGTTGTACGCTAATATCACAAAGTTCAGAGCCGCCTCGGTAGCAAAAAATTCTTGCATGTTGAAACTCTCCGCTCCAAAATCCTCCTTCAATTGTTTTATCCGATTCTCCGCATCCGCACGTAGAATCAACCAGCTATCATTTTCTGGCATAACGTCATACTTTACGTGGGGTACTGATGCCGGTGAACTTGAAATAAGGATTCGTGGAGATGGCACTGTCAAAAAGACTTGGGAGGTTCTTAAAGTGTTTACTGGAAGGGTCGCACATCTGAAGGCTATGGCTCCTCGGGCAGGACTCGAACCTGCAACCCATCGGTTAACAGCCGATTGCTCTGCCAATTGAGCTACCGAGGAATGCTTGCTAAAAAGGCTCCATAATTTATCGCACAGGGGCAAAAAAACAAAGCCTTTTTGTCTGGATCTCGGAAAATCGTGTAGACCATTCCCAACTGCAAGATGCTGTCCCAGATTCCGTTGAAATTGGTAGATAAGAAAAAAGCCCAAGGCGAAGTAAATTCTGAGAATAACAACTCGTATTCATTAAACTCAGAAAGGTACAAGCGCCATGGGCAAGAAGA
>JAJYIT010000031.1 GCA_021789975.1 Bacteroidota bacterium | reverse complement strand
TCTTCTTGCCCATGGCGCTTGTACCTTTCTGAGTTTAATGAATACGAGTTGTTATTCTCAGAATTTACTTCGCCTTGGGCTTTTTTCTTATCTACCAATTTCAACGGAATCTGGGACAGCATCTTGCTGCCATTGCTTTCGGCACAAAAAACTTTGCTGAAATTGTACCTTTTCTAACGTTAATTATAGGAAGGCTATTGCCAACAGATTTTTTTAATTTCAAGAGCAAATCAATGGAGCAATAACTTGTCTATATACATAAAAAAAGGAAGTGATAAACCTACCAATATCCCGCCAATTATTGCTATAATAGCTTCTCGAATTTCAGAGTAATCTTTTTCCATTTCATTATTCATCCTTTCTTGGGTTAGGATGTATCCATCCACCCGTTTTACCTGTGTGATAAAGTTGATAATAAGTTGGCCCCTCTTTGCTAATTCCGATCCCCAAAAGTGTGTTGAATGCCTCAAATACCAATCGGCGTCTATTGAATCGGAATACATATTCATTGAGATAGGCTTGTAAATGTTTTTTTGAAACTCCGTGGTATGTTCCATTGAGGAACGCTGTAAGATTCCCAAAAACGATGTGAATAAGCTGCATTTTCTTTGCAACGTCTTCCGAATCTTCGCCGGTTATTACCTTGTGTGAATATCCCGTTTTCTCAATCCCTTCATATCCACGATAACCGTCTGTCGCTATTGTGGAACCCTTTTCTACATTGTCGGTAATGAATTTATGAAGATCGTTAGCCGATATAGAAGGAATTTTTCTCATCCGGATCCGGCCGCCAACCTTTTTATCGGATTGGTCTATCACCTCGACTGCTGCAATCACAATTGACTTGTTTCCGGCTCCACGTCCACGTTTACCGGAAGCCTTTGCACCTACATAGGTTTCATCAATCTCGATTGTTCCTCTTAATTTTGTTCGGAACGGATTCACTAAAGCGGAACGCAACTTCATCAGAAGCAAATAAGTTGTTTCGAGTCTCATTCCTAGCTGTTGCGAAAGTTGCAAGGCAGAGATTCCAGGCTTTAAAGTTGCCATAAGATACGCAGCATAAAACCAATGCGTAAGCGGGGTTCTTGTCTTGTGCATAACGGTTCCGGCTGTAACCGTTTGCTGAAAGTGATCGGGAAACTCCCAAACCTTTCGAGTAGAACAAAATCCGATTGGTTTTGTCTTTCCGTCTCTATAATCGACAACCCCGTCCGGCCACCTCATTTCTTTGAGATAGCTCCAACATGCTTCCTCGGTTCCAAACATGCGATTGAACTCGAAAAGTGATTTCGGAAAGTTCTCCATATAAGACAAGATGATTGGATTAGTTTGCATATTCAATGTCTCTAATATGTGCAAACCGGAAAAGCATATTTTCAAATGCAGATTTCCTCGCAATATCAAGGAAATTCTTGAAATCTCTTGTCGTGGTCGAACCAGATCCTTCGGCTATATTGTTGCTCATGCTCATGGCAGCCCCCCTCAGTTGCTCAGCAAACCTGAAGAGTTTCCTTCCCTCGAGCACGTCGGCGATATCTAACAGCTGGTCAGTCAGTTCAATCGCAAATTGCCAAATCTGCAAATCCTGAAACCGAAACTTCATGTGCCCTCCCGAGATTTGTTGTTAAACTCCAAGGCCACTCTTTTCAGCGAAGCCGCAAAGCGCATGGGGACAAGCCTTCCTGCCCGTAGTCAGGCGCAAAGCGAACCAATCCTTTCGCGCCATGCCCTTTGCGCCATGCGCTCTACGCTCACACGTGAAATTTTTCTTTATAGTTTTCGGTGACCACACGCCCGTCAAACAGGTGTATGACGCGGTGGGCGAACTCGGAATCGTGCGGTGAGTGGGTCACCATGACAATTGTTGTACCACCTTCATTCAGCTGGGTAAGTATGTTCATCACCTCTTCGCCGTTTGCAGAATCCAGGTTGCCTGTCGGCTCGTCAGCCAGAATTAACGCAGGCTTTGCTACAACCGCTCTGCTGACCGCGACACGCTGCTGTTGGCCACCGGAGAGCTGCTGCGGGAAATGGTCTCTTCTGTGCATTATCTGCATCCGCTCAAGAACTTCCTCGACCATCTTCTTTCTTTCATTTGCAGCGACTCCGAGATAAAGGAGAGGCAATTCGACATTCTCGAAGACCGTAAGTTCATCAATCAGGTTGAAACTCTGGAAGACAAAACCGATGTTTTTCTTCCGAATATTTGCGCGTTGTCTCTCTGAATACTTGGAGACTTCATCATTTAAGAAGTGGTACTCGCCTGAAGTCGGGTTATCAAGCATTCCGAGAAGGTTCAGAAGAGTCGACTTACCGCATCCCGATGGCCCCATGATAGCGACGAATTCCTTCTCGTTGATATCGATGTTCACATCATCAAGAGCCGTGGTCTCGACTTCTTCGGTAGTGTAGAGTTTTTTCAAGTTGACTGTACGGATCATGGTTCACTCCTTTGAGCTATCAGCTTTCAGCGGTCAGCATTTAGCTTTTTGATTAAAGATGCAGGCATTCTCTTAACTTCGACAATTCTACTCGAGAGATCCTCATATTTCTCGTTACTGAGGTAATTCAGATCCTTGGCAAGCAAGACCTGATACTCCAGCTCGTTTGACGAACCCATTGCAATTTCTGAAAAGGGGGCCAACTCGGCATCGCTTCCCCTCCCGCAGCCCCCCGCAATATTTGATGAAACCGAAACGGCAGCACGCCTCACCTGACTTGTCAGACCGAATATCTCTTCTCGCGGAAACGCCTGCAAGTTCTGATAGACAGCCAGTACCGTTTGATGAGCTTTGCTCCACACTTCTAAGTTTGTGAAATCTTTCATTTTTCCTCCTTTCTTTAGATTTCAGTTTCCAGTTATCAGCATTCATCTGTCAGTTCCTGATTTTGGCTGACTGCTGAACGCTGATTGCTGATTGCTACTTTATCACCAGTTCCTGTACGTTTCCAAAATTATCATACGACGAAGTCACCACTTTGTCACCCGGCTTGAGGCCACTCAAGACTTCGAAGTAATCCGGGTTCTGACGGCCCAGGCTGATGTCTCTCTTAAGAGCTTCTCCGCCGGATTTGCTGAGGAGAAACACCCATTGGCCGCCGGTCTTCTGATAAAAACCGCCGCGCGGCAGAAGCAGAGCCTTGGTACGCTCGCTCAGTTGCAGCCTAATCTGAAGCGTCTGCCCCCTTCTTATTCCATCAGGAACACGTCCTGAGAAATTCATGTCAACCTGAAACTTGCCGCTCGTCACTTCGGGGAACACTTTTGTCACGATAAGATTGTAGTCGCTATCATTTATCGTAACCGTAGCATGCAGTCCCCTCACAACACGTGCGATGTAGAACTCATCGATATCGGCCCTAACTTTGAAACCGTCAAGCGCGTCGATCACCCCGAGCTGATCTCCTGGATTTTTCGACTGACCTATTTCGGCATTCAGGGATGTAAGCTGGCCGCTTATCGGTGCCTTGAGCGTTAGATTATCTATCGTCTCCCGAATTAATCTCAAATTCTGCTCCATCCTGGTAATCGATGAGCCGATTTGTGATAGCTGAGAGACACCCAACAGCGAGTCCTGGGAGAAGTTCCTCCTTGCCAGATCCTCCTGTTCAAGCGCCTGGTGATAATTGTTGTACGCTTGCTCGAAGTTCTGCTGAGAGTCAAGCTTCTTCTCGTATATCTTTTTCTCGCGCTCAAATATTTCTCTGTAGTTTGTCAATTGGTAGATCGCAGAAACCAAAGCGTTTTGAAGCTGGATATTGTTCTGCTGAATCTGAAGACGGGTGTTTCTCGCATCGTTTATTTGCTGGTACGCGAAAGTTTCTTGTTGAAGAGCGTTCAATTGAACATTTGTATTGGAGAGCTTCAAAAGCTGCTCGCCCTTTTTGACTATCGCACCTTCCTCGACATACTTCGCTTCAACTATTCCACCCTGGATCGCGTCGAGATAGTACGAAGTCTTCGGCATTACCGTCCCGGTTATGGGGATGAACTCCTGGAATTCGCCTTCCGAGACGGTCGATACTGTGATCTTGTCGACATCGACATTGAGCTTCGAACCAGAATCGGAAACAATCAGAATAATCAGTATTAAGAATGCCGCGCCACCCGCAGAGTACAACCAAAACCTGAGGCGCATGTAGAATGGTTTCTTTTCGATTTTTCTGTCCAATGAGTTCCTCTTCTTTCTTAATTTGCTTACGAGAGTATCGTCCAGATATTTTTGATGGCAACGCTGCCAAATTCTTTTGAACCACTTCCGAAGGCCGCCAACCCGCTCGCCTTCCTGATTACCGCCTGTCCTTCTTCGACGACGAGTCCTGCTCGCCAGTATTTGAAGTACAATTGATGTGCCTGCCCTGACCAAGTATGATACCTGCAGGAATCGCCGGTTTTTGCCATACTTGACTCTTTAGACTCTTGGTGCGAAGTTACAGGTGTCCGGAATCGGACGGTGGTGTTCGCTGGCGGACGGCCTCAATGATCAATGTTCAATGACCAATTGTCAAGAAAGACAACGCAGAAAGAGAGCGAAGATAAAAAAGGAGAATGTAATTGAAGAAAAGTCATTTGAGTCTGCGGTCCGAATGGCACGCGCATACCAATATCCTGCGGATACCAAGAGAGAGTTCGTGCTTTCCAAGCAAATGCTGAGAGGTGGTACATCAATAGGCGCGAACGTCTCTGAGGCCGGTGGCGCAATCTCCAGGGCTGATTTTTCGAACAAGATATCCATCGCATATAACGAGTGCCTTGAAACCAAGTGTTGGATCAGACTTCTCGGTCAGAGAGACTTCATGAAGAAGAAAGGAAAAGAAAGCTTCTGCGCCGACGCCGATGAAATCGGGAAGATACTCTTCTCTATTTTGAAAGCCACAAGAATCAGGAAAGACAGTGATCGATGACCATTTGTCATTGATTATTGATAACTGACCAATGAATAAATCCGCCAAACTCCTTATCATTGATGACGACGAAGATATTCTCTACTCTGCGAGGCTTCTGCTGAAAAGATATTATCCCATCGTTCGCATCGAAAAAGACCCGAGCAAAATCCCGGCAATACTCAAAGACGAGCATTACGGTGTCATACTCCTCGATATGAATTTTACCGGCGGAGTAACGACCGGTGCAGAAGGCTTCAATTGGCTCAAGAGGATTTTAGAGATAGACCCGTCAGCAGTTGTGGTTCTATTTACCGCTTATGGCAACATCGAAATGGCAGTGAAGGCGATAAAAGAAGGCGCGACCGATTTTGTCCTCAAGCCGTGGCAGAATGAAAAACTTCTCGCAACGGTTTCTGCAGCCATGAAGCTGAGCAATTCTAAAACGGAGATCGAAGAACTTTCTTCGAAACAGAAGCAGCTTTCCACAGATATGGACAACCAGTTCCAGGAGATGATCGGAGTCTCCGATGGCATGCAGAAAGTCTTCGAGATGATTCGAAAGGTCGCAGCGACCGATGCAAACGTTTTGATAGTCGGAGAAAACGGGACCGGAAAGGAACTTGTCGCCCGAGCCATCCACCGACAATCGAGAAGGAAGGATCAGATTTTCCTCGGCGTGGACATGGGCGCACTCAGCAATTCCCTTTTTGAGAGCGAGCTTTTCGGCTATTTGAGAGGCGCATTTACCGACGCGAAGGAAGACAGGCCGGGCCGGTTCGAGGTAGCTTCGGGCGGCACACTGTTCCTCGACGAGATCGGAAATCTCTCACAAAATCTTCAGGCGAAACTTTTGACAGTACTTCAGAACAGAGAAGTGACAAGGCTCGGCTCAAGCATTCCCAAACCGGTGGATATCCGTCTCATCTGTGCCACAAATCTCCCGGTCGAGGAGTTGAAATCGGAGAAAAGATTCAGGCAGGATCTTCTGTATCGGATCAACACAGTTGAGATCCATCTTCCGCCTCTACGGAGTCGGGCCGAGGATATTCCACTGCTCTCAGACCATTTCATCAAAATGTACTGCAGGAAGTACGGCAAGCCGACCATGCAAATCGACTCCGCCGTTGCGAAAAAACTGGCGGGTTACAACTGGCCGGGCAACGTGCGCGAGCTCCAGCATTCAATCGAGAGAGTCGTAATCCTGAAGGATTCGGATAAGCTGACGACGGACGATTTTCTTTTTTCCGTTGATGGATCAGAAATGCCGAACTCGCTCTTCAACAGTTATAAGCTAGATGAAGCAGAAAAGCTTCTCATCATAAAAGCCGTAAGCAAATGCGACGGCAACCTGACTCAAGCCGCAAAAGAACTCGGTATAACCAGGGCGTCACTGTACAGGAGGCTGGAGAAGTATGGATTATAGCAATTTTCAACGTTCAACATTCATTGATCGTTGATCATTGCACAAAGCTCATTGAGCATTGTCTGCAACTAAGGTAACTTGTTCTATGCTTACCGAAGAAAACGAAATACGCAAGGTTCTCCACGGCACCGTCTGGGACTATAAGCTCGATCCCTACGATCTTTACTTGATTGCGGTTGGGAAGAAAGAGCCGATGGGCTGGTTCAATAAGGAATGGGCGCTCGCAAGATTCTGCAGCACGCTATCATGGTACCAAATGCTCGATGTATTTGGCCCCGATTACCTGCGAGAAAATCTGACATCCGATGTCATCAAGCGACTTTGGCCAAAGGACATGAGAGAAAGATATGAACTCATCCGCGCAATTTTACACGGAGAGACTGTACCCAATTCAGGATGGAGCACTGAAAATCAGAAGCGACTTAAAGCTACCGCTCTATCTTACAGGCGGTACAACCCTTAGCCGGCATTACCTGCATCATAGATACTCCAATGATCTCGATCTGTTTGTTAACAACGATCAGAATTTCACTTCATATGTAGATACCTATTTCAACTACTTGACTGCCGAAGAAAGCCAACTTCCGTTCAAGCTGGATCTAGACAGAGAGTTGAGACGGGAACATTTCGCACAACTCTATCTCCTGGGAGATGAAGCGGAGCTTAAGATCGATATCGTCAACGATGTACCTTACCATTTCGGAGAACTGGTACAGGACGAAAACTTAGGCCTTATCGACAATTGGAGGAACATTCTCTCAAACAAAATATCGGCTTTCTTCAGATTTGCGGCAAAAGACTATGTCGATGTCTGGGCACTCTCACGACGTCACAAATTTGACTGGACTGAAATCTTGGCTGAAGCAAAATACAAAGAAGGTTCAGTTGATCCGCCCGATGTCTCAGATTTCATTAAGACTTTTCCATTTGAGAAATTGGACGAGATCAACTGGATCGAAGGCTTCGACTATTCGACCATCAAGGAAGATTTTGCAGTAATCGCGGAAGACATTTTCTACGGGAACAAGAACCGGCTTGCGTAAATGATCTTCAGGAGATTCAGTTTCGTGGTGCTGGCACGGACTGCAATCCTCTGTGCCACGGTCTTCCTCCTCATCTATCTTCTTACGAAAACCTCGTTCGTGGCAACACCCTTTATTGTCGCAATCCTGATAATTGCACAAGTCTACTCTTTAATCCATTATGTCCAGAAAACAAACAGGGATATCGCAAGATTTTTCGATTCGGTGAAGTACGCCGATTTTTCTCAGAGCTTCCGCTCCACGATCAAAGGATCATCGTTCGAAGAACTCAACAAAGCCTTTTCCGATGTCATCGAAGAGTTCAGGAAAGCCAGGGCCGAGAAGGAAGAACAGTACCGCTATTTGCAGATCGTGGTACAGCATGTTGGGATTGGGTTGATAGTGTTCACGCGTGATGGAAACGTCGAGCTTCTGAACCCCGCCGCCAAGAAACTTCTCCGAATAAATGCTCTACAGAAAGTCGCGGACCTTTCGCCAATAAGCCTCGGGCTGGTCGATTCAATTGAGCAAGTCAAAGCGGGCCAGAACGTGCTCGTCAAATTCATCAACGACAACGAGTTTTTCCAGCTTTCGATTTACGCCACGGAGTTCAAGATGCGTGACAAAGATTACAAGCTCGTGTCGCTCACGAACATCCAGAACGAGCTCGAAGAGCGAGAGATGGAGGCATGGCACGACCTTATCCGGGTACTGACTCACGAGATAATGAATTCGGTTACACCGATCGTGTCGCTATCTTCGACTGCGGGATCACTACTCGACGGATTTGATGCGACTTTGAAGAATGGAATGGGGGGCACGGGACACGGAGAACGGAATCAAGAAGCCACCAAATGTGCCGATTCTCCATACTCCATGTTACCTGTTCCGTGTTCCGTAATGGAAGATGTGAAAGGCGCTCTCGACACGATCTCACGGCGAAGCCAGGGACTCCTGCATTTTGTGGACGACTATAGAAATTTGACCCGCATCCCGACTCCGAATTTCCAGACATTTCCCGTGGCAGAACTCTTCAATAGAATTCGTAAGCTTTTTTCTGACAGACTCCAGGTCCGCAGAATCAAATTCAGCAGCTCCGTCGATCCTCATGACATCGAACTGACCGCCGATCCGGACTTGATAGAACAAGTGCTGATTAACCTCATAACCAACTCTATGACGGCGCTATCCGGGATTGACTCGCCGCAGATGAAACTGACAGCAAGGGTAGATTCGCGGAACGGAACCCTGATCCAGGTAACAGATAATGGAACCGGGATCCCTGAAGACATCCAGGATAAGATTTTTATCCCCTTCTTCACAACTCACAAAGAAGGATCAGGAATCGGGTTAAGTCTTTCAAGACAGATAATGCGCGCCCACAAGGGCACAATTACAGTAGGCTCCGAACCGGGCGGAGAGACAGTATTCACTCTGAGGTTTTGACGGAGAATCATGATCTCCTTTTCGGTTTGTAAAGTCCATCCCCTATGGCACCGTCGAAGCACACTCTTACGAAACTATCATCAACCTTGCTAAGGTTCCGAAGCTGTTTGGTTGTCAGTATCTTCATGTGCTTGACCTCGCTCAGATAGTCTCCAATATAGTCGAGATTATCGTCGGTGCTCATCCAATTATCCTTATCGAACCTTGTCAGGTCGACCGGACTGGAATAGCTTCTCAGAGTTTTCTCTCCAATTATGTTGACATAGAAATCGAAATATGACATCACAAGCTCCCTAAGACTTCTGTACACCGGTTCTCGATAGCGGAGCAAAGTTGTATTTGATTTGGCAATTGCACCATAATGACCGTCCTTTTGGAAAACTGCAATGACGTGGTCGTCGTCATTCACAGCGATCATATCAACGATCAACGGCATGTACCCAATGGTTCTAAGTGCGGCGGCCGCGAAGAGTGCGCCTTCGAAACAGTTCGCTTCCCGTCTTCTTATGACTTCCTTCGGCGATATTGTTCCGGCCTCGGATTTATAAGGGATGAGGTCAAGGAAAGCCTGAACATCGTGGGGCTTACGAAACGCTTTGAAAATTTGGAAGCCTCGCTCTTTAGGAAGCACCTGTTTTCTTTTGTCATCTCTCATTCTCAACACCGATCCGATTTTTCAGTTTTCTCACGTAACCTACTATATTAGCCTAATAATTCATTCAAAACCTGAGGTTTTAAATGTGCCATCGATTCCTAATTCCGCGACTCATCATTCTCTTTTCCGCATTCGCCCTTCTAAGCAATGCAACAATATATGCATCAGACAAACGCACTTCTGATCGCGTTCAGAAAGATGTAAGTGCAAGACAATTGATGCTAATACCGACACCGAGGCACATAATGATGCGAAGTGGAAGTTTCGAAATCACTGCCATGGAAAATATCGTGCTCGCGGATTCTCATAACCGAGAGGACGGATTCTCAGCCACGCAGTTGGAACAGGAAATACAAACCGACCTTAATATTGAAGTCAAGACAGCGGTAAGTCCGAGAGGTAAGTACTTCTTGTTGGGCCGGATTTCTAAGGACAAGCTGGTAGACCGTGCCTTGCGCCAAAATGGTGTTTCAATACCGGATTCGCTCGGCGAGCAAGGCTACATCATTAATGTCTCGCCTGAACGAGTAACAGTGGCAGGGAATACATCAACTGGAATATTTTACGGTGTGCAAACTCTGAAGCAACTCATACGAGCGAACTCCGTAGATAACAGAATCCCATCCCTCACGATTACCGACTGGCCCACCATGAAATATCGAGGTTGGATGGTAGACATAAGTCGCGGACCGATACCGACTGTTTCGCTGCTCGAAAAGGAAATCCGCAAATTGGCGGAATACAAGCTGAACTTTTTCACACTCTATACGGAAAATGTTTTCAAGCTGAAAACATTTCCGGATCTTGCGCCTCAGGATGGTCTTACTGCTCATCAGGTTAAAGAACTTACCAAGTACGCAGAGCCCTATCATATTCAGCTTGTCGGAAACTTCCAGTCTTTTGGTCACATGTACCATACGCTGAGCGACCCCTTTTATTATGAAATGCGAGAAACTGAAAATGTTCTGTGCCCAATCGTACCACAGACGTATCAATTCCTATCCAAAGTTTACTCGGAGATCGTCCCAGCCTACTCAAGCAACTTCTTCAATATTAATTGTGACGAAACATTCGATCTTGGCGAAGGTAAATCGAAAGACCTGGTGGACAGCATCGGGATCGGAGCGGTGTATGCAATGCACATCAATAAGGTTTATGACCTTTTGAAACCGTACCATAAGACAATCATGATGTGGGGGGATATCGCCGACGAGCATCCCAATATTGTAAAGCAGCTTCCGAAAGATATCATCATGCTCCCATGGAACTATAGCCCGGATAAAAGCTTCGACAGCATGATTATCCCATTCGTGAACGAGAAACTCAGATTCATGGTGTCGCCGGGAGTCGGCTGTTGGAGCGAAATTTGGCCTAGCATGGAAAGTGCAACGATCAATATCTCGAATTTCGTCAGGGACGGTGCGAAATTCGGAGCGCTCGGCATGTTGAACACTGCATGGGACGATGATGGAGAGAATCTCTTCAACTATAACTGGTTCGAACTGATATGGGGGGCAGAGTGCGCATGGCTGCCTGCACCGCCGGATACCAGTACCATTGCAGACGGGTACCTGACGGGGCGACTTTCGCACTTCGAAGACTCATTCAATGCGATTTTCTACGGCAATCCGTCGGATTCAATCGCTCAGACTTTTTATCGCCTTGACTCGATCCGGAATTATCCTGTTCGAGAAGTGCTTGACGACCCCGGTTTCTGGAAAGAGCCTCTATCTTTCACATCCCTGGATTCCAGGGACTCTGATGTTACTAACAACCTCGTGGCAGGCTCGGCCGCAACACGAGTAATAGCAGAACTCCAAGCAGAAAGAAGCACAGTCAGAAGGAACGTGGCGACACTTGATTACGCAATTTTCGCTGCACGAAGAGTCCAGTTCGAAACCAGGAAGAACATCTTTTCGATCAAGTTGAACCAGGCAATGGCAACCGGCGATTCTTCTTATCTCGCTGAATTGAGAACCCAGATCGATCCGCTTCTAAACGGACTTCACAAATTGAAGATGGAATATGTAAGGCTGTGGGGTGAAGAAAACCGCACCTGGTCGCTGGACAACATACTACACAGGTACGACCAGCTTGGCAACAGTTTCATTAACCTCGACAAGACAGTAATCATAACTCCATCAGACTATGTTGTTGATGGCAAGCGCACCATTACGTTGAGCACCGTCTTCCACGACCGACCAATCTACTATACCACGGACAACACTTCACCTACACTCGGTGCAAATATGTACACCGGTCCTTTCACAATAGATCATTCGGCGCCAATTCGTGCCGGCGTTGAAGAATACGGGCAAGTAGTGGAGACGGCAAATGAGTACGTCCTGGTGGATAAAGCTATCGGTACCCTGTACAAACTCGAATCACAATACAGCACGTACAATCCGGCATACTCGGCCGGCGGAGACTCCGCCCTCGTCGATGGACTTCTCGGCTCGACGAATTTTGCCGATGGAAGGTGGCAGGGCTTTCAAGGTCAAAATCTCGATGTCACTCTCGATCTAAAGAGACAGACAGACGTCAAAAGTGTCGCGATTCGCTTCCTGCAGAACAGTTTTTCGTGGATACTTATGCCAAAAGATGTAGAGGTATTTTTCTCGGATAACGGAAAGGATTTCCATGAAGTTGCGGAAATCCCGAACACCATAGACCAGAAAATTCAAGGGACTATCATCCACAGATATGAAGCTCACTTCGCAAACATCAAGACAAGATTTATCAAAGTCATCGGTGTTTACCCCGGGCCGCTGCCTTTCGGGCATCCTGGAGCCGGGAGTCCCGCATTCATGTTCGCAGACGAAGTGATTGTACATTGAAGGGACCGGCCTTTTTTGAATTCAACAATCATTGATTTGGGAATTTGTTCTTAACCGCCAGGTTTGCTGAGAGCCGATAAGTGATGTTCGGAAGCCAAATCTTCTTGAGGCATCTGCAATTTGGGCGGTATGTTTGATACTTGCGCGAATGGAGAATCAGTTCAGGACATAGCAAAAATTGCACAACGCGACGCGGTCCTAATCCACTTGCCTGGTCTACCTGGAATTTCACCAGCGCGGACAAGCGAGAGATCGTGGCTCAGCAGTTATGGAACCGAGGCTTGAAACGTCTGACGATTGTTCCCGATTATGCGAGAGTGCTTCCACACGATCATGACCCGCGTATCATATACATGCGGGCATAATGGATACCCTGAGTTATCCTGGGCAAATCGAAGGCTCTAGCAGATTCGCGGGAGCTGCTCGCCGGTCAACATGTCAACCACACGACTGCCGCCAATCCTGCTTTTCAGCACGACAGTTCCACGGTGCTGGTCAACCACCTCCCCAACGATGCACGACTTGCGGCCGAGCGGATGCTCCCGCATCGCTTCGAGGACCCTATCGGTGTCCGCAGGCGAAACAAACGCAAGGAGCTTCCCTTCATTTGCGATGTAGAGTGGATCCAGCCCAAGAATTTCACACGCTCCCGTCACATCATCCGTAATCGGGATGGCGTCTTCGCTGATTTCTATCCCAAGCGACGCCTGCTCCGCCAGCTCGTTCAGGGAAGTCGCGACACCGCCGCGAGTCGGATCCCGAAGTACGTGAATATTCTTGCTTGCCGCCAACATTTCAGCAACAAGTCCGTTAAGAGATGCCGTGTCGCTTCTGATTTCCGTGTTGAACTCGAGTCCTTCGCGAACCGACAAGATCGCTATACCATGAAGTGCGATATCGCCGTTGACAATGATTCGATCACCAGCTTCCATTCTTCCAGGGCTGATTTCCACATCTACATCGACACTGCCTATTCCGGAAGTATTAATGAATATCTTGTCGCCCTTTCCACGGTCAACCACCTTCGTGTCACCGGTGACGAGCAGAACTCCGGCACTCTTTGCAGCGTCCTGCATCGAACGCACAACCTTCAAAAGGTCTTCCAGCGGCAGTCCTTCTTCAATGATGAATGCAGCGGATAAATACATCGGTCGAGCTCCACACATTGCCAGGTCATTCACCGTACCGTTGACTGCCAATTCTCCGATATTTCCGCCCGGAAAGAAAATCGGGTTGACGACATACGAATCAGTCGTGAAGGCCAATTTCTTTCCTCCGACTCTGAAGACCGCTCCATCGTGTAGCGGCTCAAGAAGTTCGTTCTGGAACTGAGGCACGAACACCTTCGAGATAAGATCATGCGTCAGCCTCCCGCCGCTACCATGAGCGAGCAGGATATTCGGGTAATCCGATTTGGGTATCGGACACGTGAAGCCGGAGGTCGACTCGAGTTTAGATTCGTTTGACATGGCAATTATCCTTTGAAAGAAGCCGGAGACAACAAGTCAGAAGCCAGAAATGAGACCTACATTTCGAGTTCTCATTCGCTTTATCATGACGATCGCCTGGAAGTTCTCCAGCCGTAATGAAATCCAATAAACATCCTCGCGGCAAGCCGCGGGGTATTCGTCGAAATCCAAAAGACCCACGATGTCATTCCCGAACGCTCCTGTTGGGAATCGACGCCTCCTGAACCACATTCCCGCTGAGAGCCTGCCTACCGGACAGGAAGGCCTGCCTACCGGACAGGCTGGCACGCGGGAATGACGCCGCGAGCGACGGGGAATGTAACCCCAAGTGATTCAATATTTTATCACGGAATTGGTCAGTTAAAGAATATATCTCTTCTTTCGGAGACTTCTTCTCCAACTGGAAGATATCCATCGCTGAAGAATATGAGAGCCGGAATATATTGAGATCGCGATATGCTTTAATAGGTTTCTGTTCCATAATATGCCCTCTCTTTGCACAAGATGGATCCCACTTTTCTAGTTCCAGCCTTCGTTTGCATGGCTCTTCATTCCGGCTTCTTGCGTCCGGCGTCTTGCATCTTCTTAAATCAAAAGATCGCCCGTTCGCTATCCTGAAATCTCCTATAGTGAAAATACGCTGCGCACGATCCCTCCGACGAAACCATCGGTGCTCCGAGCGGATGCTCGGGCATGCAATCCTTGCCGAACGCGGCGCACTCGTTCGGCATCTTAACACCTTGCATAATCTGGCCGGCGATGCAAACCGAAGATTCCCGAGTTACTATACCACCGACGTCGAAGACTTTTTCCGCATCATGGACGGCGAATTCTTTCTTCAACCCCCAGCCGCTTGCAGGTATCATTCCGATGCCGCGCCATTTCCTGTCCACCACCTCGAACACTTTCGAAATGAGATCCTTCGCTTGCAAATTCCCTCTCCGCCGTACTGCGCGTGAATATTGGTTCTCGACATCTACTCGACCCTCTTCGAGCTGCTTAACCGCCATGTAAACGCCCTGCAGTATATCGACCGGCTCAAACCCGGTGACTACAATCGGGGTTCCGTGCCCTTCTGCGATCGGGTAGTAATCTTCATAACCCATGACAGTGCAAACGTGCCCCGCCGCTAAAAAGGCTTGCACCAAATGTGAAGGCGAAGAAAGAATTGCTTCCATAGCTGGAGGGACGAGGACATGGGAAGTAAGAATGGAATAGTTCTTCAATCCCAGCTTATTCGCGTGCCAGACCGACATCGCATTCATAGGTGCGGTAGTCTCAAAGCCGACTGCAAAGAAAACGACTTTCTTTCTTGGGTTTTGTTGAGCAAGACGGACAGCATCCAGGGGAGAATAGACTATCCGCACATCTCCGCCCTCAGATTTCACTGTCAGCAGATCTTTCGTCGAACCTGGAATGCGTAGCATGTCTCCGAATGAAGTGAAGATGACATCACTGCGACCCGCGATCGCAAGTGCTTTGTCGATTATCTCGAGCGGTGTAACGCAGACAGGACATCCCGGCCCATGTACCAGGGTTATTTCTTTTGGCAGAAGATGATCGATGCCGAATTTCACAATTGCATGAGTTTGCCCTCCGCAAATCTCCATCATGGTCCACTCGTGCCTTGTGACCTGGTGGATCAATCCGGCATATCTCCTTGCAATCTCAGCGTCTCTATACTCGTCGATGTATTTCATATCTCAATTACCAGTGTTCATTCATCAATGATCAATTGCCGCTCCTGGTGCTGATCATTTTCACTTCCTGCTCCCGGCTCCTCGCTCCTATTCTCCGGCATCTGACTTCTGATCTCTGATTTCCGGCGTTTCATCAACGCAACATACATCTGTCCCAGCGAAATACCGCCGTCATTAGTCGGTACGCGCTGGTGCCAGTAAGGTCTGAATCCCTCTTCGCTCAATCTCTTGATAACGCTTTCAGTCAAGTATTTGTTTTGGAAGCAGCCGCCACTAAGAACAACCTTTTCTATGTTAACGCGTCTTGCTATGTCTACGATGAACCGGGCAAGTGTGTTATGAAACTTCGCAGAGATTAGAGATGCGGCGACATCCTTAGATCTGTCGGTGAGAACTCCTCTTACCATTGGTGCCCAATCGATGATGAAATCTGGATCATAGTGTTTACTCTCTCCACAATCCGTAATACCTTCTCCATCTCCCGTTCTTCGTTCTCGTGTCTCCGACGCACCGACTTTAACTATCTCAAAGTTGTATGTCTCCTCCGTCCTGACACAATCCGCCGCAAACTCCAACTCCATCGCAGCTTGCCCTTCGAAATTGACGACCTGTCGTATTCCCACAATCGACGAGACTGCATCGAACAATCGACCCGCGCTCGTCGTAAAAGGAGCGTTAATTCTGGATTCGAGCATCTTTCTTAGAATTGACAGCATCTTGGAGTCAAATCCCTGGATTGTAGGAATGTTGTGCATCTCTATAGTCTTCCCGCCGAACACTTCGAAGAGCAGTCCAAGTGCTGTACGCCTGGGTTCCTTCACCGACGCGTCACCGCCCGGCAACCTGAACGAACGGAACGTGGCAACGCGGTGGTAAGAGCTTCCGTCGGTTATAAGAAATTCACTTCCCCAGATTGTGCCGTCCTCGCCATAGCCTGCCCCGTCCCACGAGACTCCCAACACTCTCTCATCGAGCTGGTTCTCTGCCATACACGACGCAACGTGCGCAAAATGATGCTGAACTCCCAACACTTCTAAACCACTCTTGAGCGCAAATTGCGTTGATAAGTAGTCAGGATGCAAATCATGAGTGACCGTCCCGGGAGAGACTTCGTAAAGTCGTTTGAAGTCATTCGTCGCCTTCTGGAAAGCAAGGTATGCGTCGGCAGCTGACAGGTCACCGATATGTTGGCTAATGACGATGTTGAGGCCGGAATTTATTGCAATCGTGTTTTTCAAATGGCCTCCTACAGCAAGAACTCTTCGCTCTTTCTCCTGTTCCGTTTTTCCAATATCCAGCTCTACCGGAAAAGGAGCATATCCTCTCGCGCGTCGTATCACTTGAACCCGATCCATCATCATCCGAACCACGGAATCGTCAACCGATCGTTCAATCGGCCTATTATGGACCAGGAAGAAATCGGCAACCGGTCCGAGTCGTAGGAGTGCATTGTTTTCATCGGTGCATATCGGTTCGTCGGATAAATTTCCGCTAGTTGCAACTACGGGAAATCCCAGTTCACGCATTAAGATCAGATGAAGCGGAGAGTACGGTACCATAACGCCGAGGTACGGATTTCGTGCAGCAAGCGACTCTGCCAACCTTGGCAAAGCTTCTCGTGCCAGGTTTTCTTGTCTGTGACTTCTGATTTCCAACTTCTTTTTTCTCAGTAAAACGATCGGCGCCTCCGGCGAAACAAGAAATCGTTCCTCAAGCCCGGACACATCACAAGTCCCCTTGATCTCTTCCAGCGTTGGAAACATCAAAGCAAAAGGCTTCTCTTCTCGATGTTTTCTTTCCCGGAGGCGTCTCACAGCGATATCATCTCCGGCATCGACGAGAAGCTGAAACCCGCCGATGCCTTTCAGGGCAAGTATTTTGCCGCCACGAATCGCCTCGGCAGCCTGTAGTAACGCATCGGCTCGCGTCGCAACCACCCGGCCATTGCTGTCCCACAACTCGATATGTGGTCCACATTTTGGGCACGCGTTTGGTTGAGCATGGAATCTGCGATCTGTCGGGTCGTTATACTCCCTCCGGCAGTCCCCGCACATTTGAAAGGAATCCATCGTCGTATTTGGTCTATCATAGGGGAGGGACTTAATGATGCTGAATCGTGGACCACAGTTCGTACAATTGGTGAACGGGTACAGGTATCTTCTATTCTCGGGATCAAAAATTTCTTCTGCACATTCAGAACAGATGGCGATGTCCGGCAATACAAAAGCGGACTTCAAGCCACTGACATCGCTCTCCCTGATTATGAAATCTCTAAATCCGATGAAGTCCAGGTACGTCACTTTAATCCCCTGGATGTAGGCACGTGACGGCTTTTCTTTTTCGAGCCGTCGGACGAAACGGTCGAGATCCGAACTGACGCCCTCGACTTCGACAAACACACCCTGGTTTGAATTGAGCACCCATCCGTTAAGCCTCATCTCGCGGGCAAGCTTGAACACAAAAGGTCTGAATCCCACTCCCTGTACCGCGCCGTGGATCTGGATACGGATACGTTTCTCCAACTCTACCCGATGTTCGTCAGGAGCCATTGCGACCATTCCCGAATGCCCGAACCTGTCGAGCACGAAGTTTCGAAGACAAGAAGGCCAGGGTTGATACGCATTGCATTCTCTTTCAACAAATCAACTCTGCAATTCAAATAGGGTACAAGATCCATTTTGTTTATTATCAGGACCGAAGCGTTTCTAAACATCGCGGGATACTTCAGCGGCTTATCGTCGCCCTCCGTCGTGCTCGCAACTACAACTTTCATTGCCTCGCCGAGGTCATAAGCTGCGGGACAGACGAGGTTTCCGACATTCTCTATTATGAGGAGGTCAATGTCAGCGAGGTCTATTTTCACAAGTGCGTCCTGTACCAGCTTGGCTTCGAGGTGGCAAGCGCCGTTAGTAACGATTTGCACAACCGGTACATTCAACCTCGCAATGCGTTGGGCGTCAAGATCTGTCTGGACATCCCCCTCGATAACTGCAAGGTTCATCTTTCCCTTCAACTCAGCTATCGTTTTCTCCAGCAAGCTCGTCTTCCCCGAACCCGGAGAGCTGACCAGGTTGATCGCGAATACTCTTTTTTTCCTAAGGAGCACCCTGTTTAAAGCTGCAATGTCATCGTTCTTCTGCAGCACTTTTCGTTCTATTCTGACAATGGGCATATCCGCACCTTACTCATCGAAATCAATCCCGACGATCCACAACTCATCGCCAGATATCATTTTTGTGTCGGAGCCACCGCACTCAGGGCAAATGAAGAAGAGGTCCTCAACTTTTGAATCGACACCACATGCCGGACAATGTATCACAATGTCGGTCTTCTCGATCTCAAGCCTGGAGCCCTCAAGTTCTGTCCCGGCAATAATCGCTGAATAACAAAAATCGAGTGAGTCGGGTACGACTCCGGCAAGCTCTCCGATTCTGATCTTTACACAATTTACTCGCGACGCATTTACAACTGCGGCATTCTGCTTTACTATTTCTATTATATTTTCTGCGATTGAGAGTTCGTGCATACAGCTTTAGTTACAATTCCCGCGGGAACCGTCATCCAGCCGTTCGCAATTATGAATCTATGAAGACCCGGAGTTGTCGGTATCTTTCGCATCTCTTTGTTGCCCGAGAAAGTCAAAGACAGACTCGGCCTGGTCCTCGTCGACAACGCTGATGGCAAAGCCGACATGGACTATCACGTAATCCCCAACTTTAACTTCCGGTACATAGGCGAGGCAGACTTCCTTGACTATTCCGCCGAAACTCACACTGCCCATTGTCAGCCCGGCTGCACCCTCGTCAATTTTGAGGACTTTTCCAGGAACAGCTAAGCACATTCCGACTCCACGTCCGGCTGAGCTGCTAGATTTTGTTCCATTGATAACATGAGCCCATGACTCCTCAATTTAGCCACATCCAGATGGGATTCAAATCCCCCGCTATTCCCCCTGGAAGGCAAACTATAGCCGGTTATTCAAACAACTCTTCCGCCGCGACACCTCAAAGAGGAGAACGGCAACCGAACTCGATACGTTAATTGAATCTACTTCATTCCACATAGGGATCTTCACTCTTAAAGTACACATATCTCGGACTTTGTTTGAGATGCCGTCCCCTTCGCTCCCAAGAACCAGACAGACATCACCAGCCAGGTTGGCATCATCAACGTTAACAGAAACAAATTTGGGATCTGCACCAACTATATGGAATGAAAATTCATCGCGAAGTTTACGGAGACTCTGCGACAGATCTTCGACATGAGTCACCGGCAACCGGAAGATAGTGCCCATAGAATTCCTCACAGCACGTCTCAAGTACGGATCGCACGAAGTCTCTCCGGATATTACCACATTCACTCCAAATGCCGCACAGTTCCTAATTATTACTCCCATGTTTTCTGAATTTGCGATGCCATCCAGCGCAACAAAGAGCTTTGGCTTGGCACTTGTAGCAGCGACAGCGAAGACATCTGTCTCCCGTGGCACTCTACCAATCGCCATGATGCCCTGATGGAGGCCGTATCCGACTATTGTTTCAAGAAGAGATTTATCCCCAACAAATATGTAATCCTCAATCTCCCGACTCGTCAGCAGATCCGAATACACCGCGAACCATTCCTCGGTCAGGAGCATCGAAACTATCTGAAGGTTGCTCTCGACAAGTCTTCTTACTACCTTTTCACCTTCTGCAACAAAAATCCCTTCCTTAAGATGCTCTGCGGTACGCCGCATCGTGCGATAAGGCTCAAGGCCGGGAAGGTTCAGCGATTCGATAGGCGTTATCCGATAAGGGGGGTAGAAGTCAAGTTAACCCTGAGAACTCATACAAAGTAAGCTGGACGTAGTCCAGAATGTTCCGCAACAATCCCCCACCGATATCTTCCCCCGCGCGACTCGGCGCAACAGTTGTCCCTCCATCTGCATCCCTGTAGAAAATATGAAAGCCTTTAGCCCTGACCGGTGTGAAACCAAGTCCAACCATTGCCTTTATGAGATCGCGAGCCTTGAATGAAGGCAACTTAATCATAAGGTGATCATTTCAAGCCCTGAGAGACCCGGCTGACAGGCAGAACCTTCTACGGCTCTGTGATATTCAGGATCTTCCCTCGCTACCCCAAGACAAAGCCGGGCAGCCTCATGCATTCCCTTTTCGGGATCAACGATATTTTTGGCCTGCGTGTGACAAACTGGAATCGCGAGTACCCAGCCAACGACACAGCCATCCTCGTCCTGCTCAACGATGACTGTATTTTGATGCCGATCTCTTTTCTTCATTCAATAAATCTAACCGACTATCACCCGGAATGAAACGGCCTTCGCTTATGTTCCTGAGCTATAATCGGTTTGGTATTTCACCTGCTCAGGGGTCAGCTTGTCTATCTTGATTCCCATGGTCTTTAGTTTCACCATTGCTATTTCCTGATCCTGCTCGGGCGGGATGTCATGGACCTTGTTATCGAGCCTCTTCCCTTTTTTGTGAAGCTCGACTATTCTCAGTTGAGACATAAACTGGTTCGCGAACGACATATCCATCACTTCGGAGGGATGGCCTTCGGCAGCCGCCAGGTTGACCAGTCTGCCTTGTGCAAGGACGTATATCTTTCGCCCTTCGTTGGACGTATACTCTTCGTTGTTGGCACGGATCTCGCGGATATTCTTCGTGATGCCTTTAAGGTCATTGAGATTCAGCTCGCAATCGTAGTGGCCTGTGTTGCAGACTATGGCTCCGTCTTTCATCTTCGAGAAGTGTCGTTCCACGACGATGTCTTTGACTCCTGTTGCCGTTACGAACACGTCACCGATCTTTGCAGCTTCGTCCATCGTCATAACCCTCATGCCATCCAGCGTCGCTTTCAGTGCTGCGGTCGGTTTAACCTCCGTGACTATTACGTTTCCGCCGAAGCCCTTGGCACGCATCGCGACGCCTTTGCCGCAGTGACCATAACCGGCCACGACAATGTTCTTGCCAGCCAGCAAAACGCTCGTCGCTCTGATAATGCCATCGAGGGTTGATTGACCCGTCCCGTAGACATTGTCAAAGTCCCACTTTGTTTCGGCGTCGTTTACAGCGATAACAGGATATTTCAGAGCACCATCGGCTGCCATGGCGCGCAGCCTATGCACCCCCGTCGTTGTCTCTTCCGTTCCAGCAAGGATTGAGCTCTCCGCGAGTTCCGGATACTTCTTGTGAACGGTAAAGATAAGATCGGCTCCATCATCAAGCGTCAAGTTCGGCTTCATCTTGATCGTCTCGTCGATGGCCCAATAGAATTCCTTGACGGACATGCCGTGCCATGCAAATATAGAAACTCCGTCGGCCGCAAGTGCAGCAGCGACTGAATCCTGAGTAGACAACGGGTTGCATCCGCTCCAGCTCACTTGAGCGCCGCAGGCCGCGAAAGTCTTGACCAGTACCGCAGTTTCTTTAGTCACATGCAGACAGCCTGCAATTTTGTAACCCTTGAAAGGCTTCGTGTCACTGTATTTTTCTTTCAAAGCCATCAGCACCGGCATTCTCGATTCGGCCCACGCGATTCGCTTCTGACCTTCATCGGCAAGCTTGATATCTTTTACTTTGTAAATGCCCTTTACTTCATTCATAAAAAAGACTCTCCACTATAGTTTAGGGATATTTTCATCGGGTGACCCGGAACAAGGCACGGAATCTAACTTCGGAATTGACAGATGCAGAAGATCCGGGATTCGGTTGAGAGGTTCCGGGGTCGACAACTCCCCAGAGCATCCCAATCAGGAAGTACTCCTTGATTGTCAAAGACTTCCCGAGCTCAATGGACTTCCGCTTGCAGCGTCTTCACCAGGTCCAGCTTCTCCCACGTGAAATCCGCATCGTTCCTTCCGAAATGTCCGTAGGCTGCGGTCTTCTTGAAGATCGGGCGCCGAAGGTTCAGATGTTTGGTTATCCCACTCGGCGTCAAGTCCATACTCCTCCGAACAATCTCCGAGAGCTTCGAGTCAGAAATCCCACGGGAAGTTCCGCGTGTATCAACTAAAACGGAAACAGGCTCTGCAACTCCAATCGCGTAAGCCAACTGTATCATACACTCTTTAGCAAGCCCTGCAGCTATGATGTTCTTGGCCAGATAGCGGGAGGCATATGCCGCGCTACGATCGACCTTGGATGGGTCTTTCCCGGAGAAAGCACCTCCACCATGGGGAGCGTATCCACCATAGGTATCGACAATGATCTTCCTCCCCGTTAATCCGGTATCTCCATGAGGTCCGCCAATTTCGAATCTGCCGGTTGGATTTATGTAATACCGTGTGTCCTTAGTCAGAAACTTCTCAGGAATTACTTTACCAATAACATGCTTCTTAACATCTTCAGCAATTTGATCCTGCCAGCTCTTTTCGCTCACGCCCTTAGGTTCCGGGTCATGTTGCGTCGAGACCACCACTGTGTCTACTGTTATCCTTCCGTCTTCATGGTACGCAACTGTGACCTGACTCTTGCCGTCTGGCCTGAGATATTTCATCGGAGTGTTCTCCATGCGTCTGACCTCGGCAAGGCGCTGCGTAAGCTTATGTGCGAGCGCAATCGGCAGGGGCATATACTCTTTCGTTTGATCGCAAGCATAACCAAACATCATACCCTGGTCTCCTGCACCTCCCGTCTCGACTCCACGGCTTATGTCTGCGGACTGCGAGTGCATCACATTTATAACGCCGCACGACTCAGCATCAAACTTGTACCGGATGTCATTATAGCCGATATCCTTGATTACGGATCGGGCGATTTCAGCAACATCTATCTTGGCCCTCGCCTCCTCAGTAGTGGTTACCTCACCGCCCACAACGACTAGACCGGTAGTAGCATAAGTCTCGCACGCAACCCTTGAATTCGGTGCATGTCTAAGATGCGCGTCAAGCACTGCATCGGAAATTTGATCGCAAATTTTGTCAGGATGCCCTTCAGTGACTGATTCCGATGTGAATAACTTGTACATACTATCTCCACAAATTTGTTACGAAAGATCTATCTCGGTAGAATCGCCCGCGTTGACGCGTTTGAAACTTCCCTTTAGTTGTACGTTTTGGCCCACTATAGAGCCGTTGAGTAAAGAACTCTGAATGGAGGATCCGGAACCGATGATTGAATCCCTAATCAGCGAATTTTCTACGGTAACGTCTGCATCAATGGTGGCATTAGGACCAATCACCGAATTGACTATTCTGGCAGAATCGGCTATGTAGACGGGGGGAACGACCACCACGTTGCTGCGCTTCTTATAATGACTCGTTTTCTTCAGCAGGTGCTGATTTGTCGAAAGAAGCGTTTCCGGTTTTCCGCAATCGTACCACCCTTCAATCTCGAAGTAAGTTATTACCTCACCGCGATCAAGCATAATCTGCAGTGCATCGGTGAGCTGGTATTCCCCTTTGGTCCTGATATCTTTGTCGATCAATTCCTGAAGGGCGGATGCCAACGCCTGCGGTGATTTGATGTAGTATAGGCCTACCACAGCAAGATTCGAGGTGGGATTGTCGGGCTTTTCGATGAGCTTCGTTACGTTATTCCCGCTGGTCTCAGCTACTCCGAATCTCCGCGGGTCCTCAACTCTTTTCACCCCTATGGCCGAAAACTCGTTTTTCAGCATAAGAGACAAATCGACATCGAAAATCGTGTCGCCCAGAATTATCAGCAGCGGCTCATCCGCACCATCTTGCGAAAGCGCAACGTGTGTGGCGTGACCGAGGCCTAGCCTCTCCTCTTGATAAATGAACTTGAAGTCTGCTTTATAATTATCTCGCAGGTATTCTTCCACCATCTCGCCCATATAACCTACTACGACAGAGATGTTCTTTATTCCAACATCCATCAGGCTATCGACAATATGGCCGACGATCGGCTTCCCGCCGACGTTCAAAAGTACTTTCGGCAAAGTGAAAGTGTGAGGGCGCAGACGTGTTCCGACTCCTGCGACTGGTATTAATGCTTTCATCAAATCTAATATTGTAGGTAAGAAATTTAACAATTGTCAGCGCAACTACCAAGGTCGCCGAAATCCCCCTGGGGGGCGACACCAGATCATTCCTTACTCTCTCGGTATTTTACCTCAAACTGGCTATTGCCCGCTCGACGTTGCATCGGGTTTCCATACGCGAAAATCCGATAGAACATTATACTTGAAAAGAACCAAATTCACAATGCAATTACCCTGGCTTAGGTCAAAGAGCCTGCCTTTGAAAATTTGCGTATGCGGAATTAAATTTCTTCTGAATTAATCATTCTTGAGATTGATCCTCCACCGGAGCCTCTTGCAAATCCGAAGGTATTCCCGGACGAGATTTTAATAGCTCGCCGGAGTGCGCATACCACTACGAAGGTTCCGGCGTGCGCCCAAAGGTCACTCGGACTAGGAATAAGTCGCAGGAGTAAATGGAAAAGAAGACACATGTAATCGTCGCGTCGCTCATACTCTCGATTCTCCTCTGGCTTTCGGTGTCAATGAATGGCGAATACACGGTCAATATGAAAGTGCCCCTGAGAATCAGCGATCTCCCCGTCAATGTTGCTCTGGCTGCCCCGATTCCTCGGGCAGTGCTCGTAAGGGTTCGAGGGACGGGATGGCAGCTCGCTTCTTCCTACCTCTCTTCCACTTCAAGTATCAACCTCGACATTCAGGATTTTGACAAGAGAAAATTCGTATTCACTGGCAGTGACCTGGGATATTCGCTTGACCTCGGATCGGCGGCACAGGTGCTCGGTTTCACCCCCGACACCATTGTGGTTATGTTAGATAAGACAATCAGCAAACGCGTCCCGATTGTTTCGCGGGTGGCGATTCAGCCGCGCAAAGGATTTATGATCGTCGGCGCTCCTGTTTTGCGACCGGACTCCGTTACAGTTAGCGGGGCACTGAGATTACTTGTCAACCTCGATTCATGGTACACCCAGGAACGGCAATTCAAGAACGCTATGAATGAAATCGACATGACTTTGCCTTTATCCGACACACTTGCAGGCATCACGAGATTAGGCGCGAGGAGCGTCAGGTTCAGTGCGGACGTCGAGCAGATTGCAGAAGATACGTATAAAAACATACCGATAAGAGTTGTAAATAATGTAGATTCCGTTAAGGTGCTGCTACTTCCGCCAACGGTAGACGTAACCTTGAGGGGCGGACTTCAGATAATGGCACAGGTCACCTCTGATTCCATTTCAGCTCTTGCCGATTACCTTCAACTTGTCCGATCTGCATCGGGTTACTTTAGTCCAAATGTGAGAATACCCGATGACCTGCAGGTAATATCTATCCAGCCGGACAGCGTTCAGTTTGTGATAAGGAAATAAACGCCGGCACATAACGCGCTTAAATGCCCATGCAATACTTAAACCGGAAGGAAACCATTCGAACATGCCCAAAGAAAACTTGCTGAAGCTCGGGTTACCCAAAGGCAGTCTTCAGGAATCCACAATATCATTGTTTCAGAAAGCAGGATTCGCAATCTCCGTGTCATCAAGAAGCTACTATCCAAGCATAGAGGACGATGAAATAAAGTTGATGCTTGTCCGGGCCCAGGAGATGGCGCGATACGTTGAACTTGGAACGTTTGATGCCGGATTGACCGGCAAAGACTGGATCGTAGAGACCAACAGCGACGTCCTGGAAGTTGCGGAACTAGTTTATGCAAAACAGAGCATGCGCCCCGTCAGGTGGGTCCTCGCGGTTCAGGAGGATTCCCCTTTTAAGACTGTCGCCGACCTGGACGGTAAAAGGATAGCCACGGAAGTCGTAAATATAACAAGGAAGTACTTGCAGGCTCATAACGTCAATGCATCAGTCGAATTCTCATGGGGCGCGACGGAGGTAAAAGTCCCGGAATTGGCCGATGCAATCGTGGAAGTTACCGAGACAGGAAGCTCCCTCCGCGCGAACCATCTTCGGATAATCGATACGGTACTCGAGTCTTCCACACGACTTATCTCAAACAAACAGTCGTATCTCGACGAGTGGAAAAGGGAGAAGATCGACACAGTCGCATTACTTCTAAAAGCAGCGATAGCAGCCGAGGGAAAAGTCGGCTTGAAGATGAACATCCGGAAATCTGAACTTCCGAAGATAGTCGGAATCATACCCGCGTTGAGGAAACCGACAGTTGCTCCACTGTATGACGATGAATGGGTCGCAATTGAGACAATCATTGACGAACGAATAGTGAGAATCCTTGTTCCTGAACTGAAGAGGAACGGAGCCGAGGGAATCATTGAATACCCGCTCAACAAGGTCGTTCCCTAACGGGATGAAACGACGGGCTTGTGAAGTATTGGATTAATTGAGAGAAGAGGGAAATGAAAGGCCTCAGCCTCATTAGCTAAGGTCATGTTGAGAGATGAAGATCAGACTAGGGAAATATGAGTTAGACCACCCGGTCGCGCTCGCGCCAATGGAAGACGTCACCGACGTCGGTTTCAGACTTGTCTGCAAAGAATTCGGTGCGGACATCGTTTATACGGAGTTCATCAGCTCTGAGGGACTCATTCGTTCTGCCCGGAAAAGCACGCAGAAGCTATTGATCGACGACAAGGAAAGACCGGTGGGGATACAGATCTTCGGAGGGGATCCTGCTGTGATGGCCGATGCGGCAAAGCTCGCGGAAGATGTCGGGCCCGACTTCATCGACATAAATGCCGGGTGCTGGGTGCCTAAGGTAGCACAGCGGGGCGCTGGCGCTGGACTCTTGAAAGATCTTGTGCAAATGAGAGCGATCATTCACAGCGTGAAGAGCTCGGTGTCGATTCCTGTTACGTTGAAGACGCGTCTCGGATGGGATTCTAACTCGATAACGATTTTCGAAGTCGCGAAGATTTGTGCGGACGAGGGACTGTCGGCACTTACTATTCATGCCCGAACACGCGACCAGCACCATGATGGTGAAGCAAACTGGGACTGGATTCGACGCACAAAGGAAATATCGGAGCTTCCGATCGTCGGCAACGGCGATATCAGAACTGCCCAGGATGCATTCGACATGTTTGAATTCACAGGGTGCGATGGCATCATGGTTGCGCGGGGCGCAGTGGCCAATCCGTGGATCTTCAGAGAAATAAAGGCGTTGATGCGCGGGTTGCCGTCGGCAACACCGGTCGGCATGGAGGAACGGATTCAAACATGCCTGCTTCACCTGCGGATGGAAATGAAGTTAAAAGGAGAACATCGCGGCATGCTTGAATTCAGAAAATACTACCACGGCTACTTCCATGGCATAAGGAACGGTTCGTCGCTAAGGTCGAAACTGGTAACCCTTGCGACTCTTCCGGAAATAGAGGAAGCTATGCTGGAATTTGCCTATCGCTACGCCGCAGAATCAGGCTTGCCTGAAAGCATCAAGTCGGAATAGGAACACGCGATCTCCTGCTCAACGAAGGGTGCTGCGATCTCCTTTAACGCTTCGAGAGTTTTTGAATCCTCCTCAAAGTTCCTCACTTCGTTCTGCAGGTCAGGTTCCGATACCACTTCAAACTCAAGAAATTTTCCCAGGGTCTCAACCTCGTCGAGATGAATTCTCGCATTCTTCCACAGATATAGACGCCGTTTCTTTTTGACAACAATTTTGATCCCCATCGCCGCTTCAAGAACTATCTTAAGACCCGGATCATTTACATCCACAAGCCGATAATGACTCTCCATGTGATTTGTCAGAGATTCATCTCTATCGTAGAAGATCAACTCGGTTCGCCCGTTGACAACTTCACGAATCTTCAGCCGACCTCTGGCAACGGAAAAGTAAGTATCGGTCTGGCGAAGCATGCCCGCAGGCATGGCGCCGTGCCTGCTGAACGCGGAGGCAAGAGCATCGTGATCCGCAACTCTTGCCTTGAACTCAAGGTTCGTCCGCGACCGTGAAGTATCAGGATCCATGGGAAGTGACGCTGGCAGACGACATTTCTGCTACCGGCTAATTTCCAGCACTTTGTATTGCTTGACCCCGGCAGGGACTTTGACGCTTACGATTTCGCCGACTTTCTTTCCCAGTAAGCTTTTGCCTATCGGTGAATCCGTTGAGATTTTTCCCTTGTGGATATCAGCTTCTTCGGTCGAGACCAATTGGTATTCGATGTTTTTATTTGAAAGCATGTCCAGAAGCTTCACTTTGCTGAATATGTATACCTTGTCGGTCCTTACCTCGCTCGGATCCATGACCCTTGCTCTCGTGAGAGTTTGCTCAAGCTGAGCTATTCGCAACTCCAGCATCTGCATTGCTTCCTTGGCGGCATCGTATTCGGAATTTTCCGAAAGGTCGCCGTGTGCTCGCGCTTCGGCAATCTTACGCGCAGCATCCTGTCTCTCCGTAGTCTTCATTTCTTTCAGTTGTGCCTCAAGCTCGGCCAACTTTTCTCTTGTCAAATAGACAAAGTTATTTGACATTAATACCTCCGGAATCATTTCGAGTCACAAAAATACAGAAGCCATTTGTCCCGCAATGGGCCGGGACTAAATGGCTTTACGCAAAATAATAAACTACTGACAAATTTCCTTATCCTCGGGGTCGAGGATAAGATGCCCTAATTTATCCCTCTTCGTTTCCAGATATCTGTGATTTATCTCATTTGGTTCAATTTCTATCGGCACGCGTTCCACAACTTCCAGTCCATACCCCTCCAGCCCGACAATCTTCTTCGGATTATTTGTCATAAGACGCATTTTCTTCACGCCCAAATCGACAAGGATTTGCGCCCCCACGCCGTAGTCGCGTAGGTCGGCTTTGAATCCAAGTTTCTCGTTCGCCTCGACAGTGTCGTTACCTTCATCTTGGAGTCTATACGCTTTGATCTTGTTGATGAGGCCTATGCCTCTACCTTCCTGCCGCATGTATAGAACGACTCCACGTCCTTCGTCCTCAACCATCTTCATGGCGCTGTGCAGCTGCTCTCCGCAATCGCATCTCATCGATCCGAAAACGTCGCCTGTGAGACATTCGGAATGGACACGAACAAGAACAGGGTTTTCGCCTTTTAAGTCCCCCTTGACAAGTGCAAGGTGCTCTTTCTTGTCAAGAATGCTCTGATACAGGTGGAGGTCAAAATTGCCGTACCTGGTAGGCAGCTTCGTGACTACTATCTTACGTACAAGTTTTTCCTTCTGCGTTCGATAGCTGATCAGGTCACGGATTGTAATAATGTGCAGCTTGAATTCTTCGGCAATCTGCATCAGTTGCGGGACCCTGGCCATCGATCCATCTTCGTTCATGATCTCGCACAATACGCCTGCCGGGTATAATGATGCCGATCGCGCCAAGTCGATCGAAGCCTCCGTATGGCCCGCGCGCCGCAATACTCCCTCTTCCATGGCGCGCAACGGGAATATATGTCCGGGCCTGCCGAGGTCTGACGGCTTTGTGTTCGGATCGACGAGCGACAGGACTGTCGCAGCACGATCTGCGGCAGAGACACCGGTAGTAGTGCCTTTCAACACATCGACACTTACGGTGAAAGCGGTCTTGTGTATAGAGGTATTCTCTTCGACCATCATGTCGAGATCCAATTCCTCGACGCGATGAGGAGGCAGTGCCACACAGATAATCCCTCTGCCGTGCCTTGCAAGGAAGTTAACCATCTGGGGAGTGATCTTCTCGGCAGCTACAACGAAATCACCTTCGTTCTCACGCTCCTCATCGTCAACTACGATTACAGCTTTCCCATTTCGAATGTCACCAATCGCTGTCTCTATGCTGTCAAACTTATTCATAACCTGCCACAAATGTTAGAAAAAGCAATGGGAGAAAGATTAAACCTCACAAGGAGGCAACCGAAATTTGCCGACCTTAATCTAGCAGGATAGACGAGACTGCGGATTTTTCGACCTTCACTTTCACATTGTCAGCGATTTCCAGCAAGACACTCTTGTCTTCCATGCCAACTATCTTGCCGTGCATCCCGCCACTGGTTACTACCTTGTCTCCCTTTTTCATCGCATCGAGCATCTTCTGACGCTCTTTTTGACGTTTGCTCTGCGGGCGTATAATCATGAAGTAGAAGATGAAGATGATCAACGCGAACATCACCAGAGTGCCGACCATTCCACCTCCGGCATCTCCACCTGATTGAGGAGCCATGAATGCAAAGAGTAGATGACTCAAATTTCCTCCTTTTTCTTCTTGCTTAGTTTCGACTGGGTTTGCTGTTTGAATTCTCGAAAACGACCGTCGATTATTGCAGTTCTTGTTTTCGCCATTAAACTAATAAAAAATCTCAAATTATGTAAGGAAGCAAGCTGCAAGCCCAGGATTTCGCCGACACTGAACAAGTGCCGGATATATCCGCGCGAAAAATTTCTGCATGCGTAAC
This sequence comes from Bacteroidota bacterium, assembly GCA_021789975.1. Lineage (GTDB taxonomy): Bacteria > Bacteroidota > Ignavibacteria > Kryptoniales > JAKASW01 > JAKASW01. Next base: position 20,277 of record JAJYIT010000031.1, on the reverse strand, counting down.
AGTCGCATTCGTCGTCCAGCGGACCCCCATCGAATCTGTAAATAGCATTCTTAATGTTGACCGTACCCTTCGAGGTGAAAACCTGCGCATTCCTTCCATTTCGAGTCGGCAGCACGCAATCGAACATATCCACACCCCGCTCTACTGCCTCCAGCAGGTTGTCCGGCGTGCCGACTCCCATCAGGTACCTTGGTTTTGCCGTCGGTAGGAAGTTCGTTACGAAATCTATGACACTATACATCTGATCGGCTCGCTCGCCCACGGCGAGTCCCCCAATCGCGTAGCCGTCAAAGTCTGCAGTGATCAACTGCTTAGCGCTATTTTCGCGAAGGTCATCATAGATGCCGCCTTGCACGATACCGAACAAATACTGCGGGTAGCCATACAATGCATCAGAGGCATTGAATCTCTCTTTGCACCGCATCGCCCAGTCATTGGTCAGCTCGATGCTCTTTGAAACGTATTCCCTATCGGATGGATATGGCGCGCATTCATCGAGTACCATGATTATATCCGCACCGATTTGTCTCTCAATTTCCACGACTTTCTCGGGAGTGAAAAAATGATATGAACCGTCTATGTGGGATCTAAATTCGACTCCATCTCTCCTTAATTTCCGCAGCTCATTGAGACTGAGGATCTGGAAACCTCCACTGTCAGTGAGGATCGGCTTCGGCCAAGAGATGAAAGGATGGAGCCCGCCAAACTTCTGGAGCACCTCCACACCGGGTCGCTGATAGAGATGGTATGTATTGCCAAGTATGATCGAAGCGTTTATTTCCAATAGTTCGCGAGGCTGAATGGCCTTGACACTTCCGCGAGTGCCGATGGGCATAAATACCGGCGTTTGAATACAGCCATGGCCGGTATGAAGCAGGCCTGCCCGTGCCTTAGTGAACTCATCCTCTTTAGCGATTTCAAACTTCAGCATTTATTGATTAGGCGCAAGTACCCGAAGAATGAGCCACACTTGCAATGGAAGCCGATTCGATCCTCAGGACGATCTCCACCGGAAATGCGAGATTGGATGCATAGAAGAATATGACAACTTTTCCAGCAGTCGTCCCTGGAGTGAATACGAATTTATTCTGACCGGCGCGCACCACGTTGATTTTGTCGCCCCCCTGTCGCACAACAAATTTGCCGCTCAAGTGATCGAAAGGTACGTTAAATCCAAGACGGTTCAACGGCACGACCTCAACCTCCACCGGTGAAGAGCTTCCTACTAATATTCTTTGTGGATTGCTTTCTACTGAAACGGTGGTTGTGGAAAAAATGATCTTGTCGGCTACTACCGCCAATGTCACCGCCACCAGAAGAACAACGATGATTTTGTATTTCAGCATTTGACCACCTTTGTTTTTCCGACGGCCTCGGTTACAAGGAACTCAACGGCATCCTGTCTTGCTCCATCGAACGGTACGAAAATTATCGGGCCGCGTTTGCCGACGGATATGCTCCCATAGGCATCGCTCTTTCCAAGAAAAATCGCCGCGTTTGTAGTCGCATATTTCATCACGTCTGTCGGTGAAACCAGTCCGTGAAACTCATGATAGAACGCTGAGACTTCAGCAAACATATCTATATCCGGTGAACTCGCCGTGCTGTCAGTACCGATCGTTAGTGTAATTTCATGTTCAAGAAGTTTCCTTAAAGGTGGTACTTCCCCCGACAGGAACCGGTTGCTCCTAACACAGACGGCAACTCCTGATCGACGCTCAGCGAGCGTCCGTACATCATCATCATCCAAGCAGACACAATGTGCACACAATGTCTTATTGTCGAGAATTCCCAACGAATCTACATACTTTACCGGAGACAATCCGTTGGGAGAAAACTTCCAACTGCCTACACGGCGGTCAAGCAAATCAACTATACGACCATTTCCCGTTCTTATGAATTCAACTTCATCACTTGTTTCTGCAAGATGGATAGAAGTTACGCTGCCGATCGAGTCATTGTGATATTTGATTTTCTTCATCAACTGAGGAGAAACTGAGTAAGGCGCGTGTATCCCCATCGCGACTCGCTCAGAGCCGGACTGCCCAATAGTTGTCATGGCCTTACTGTATACATGCTCCGCTACATTTTCGTTAATCCCCAGCAGCTCAAACTGGAACAGTTGATTGTCGCCTAGCCGTTCGTTCAACTTGAAATCATTTCCGACATTTACGAAGAATGCGGTTCCGCGGTCTTCTGCTTCTTGTTTCGCGGTGGCGCACTTGAGGCGGCCGTCGGAATCACGGAAAGGAAGGGACCGGCTATCGACGAGCCTCATTACCCAATCCACGAAATCCTTATGCAAGAAATCCCGGTAGCGAAACGTAGAGAGCTCGAGATGGGTGTGGGAATTAATTAATCCTGGGCATAGGATTCCGTCGTAATCATGAACCGGCACATTCCCTAACTCCGTGACCATATTATCGTAGTCCCCCACACCGAGAATCACGCCGTCTTCCAAAAGGATGCCCGTGTTTGAGGTAACGAGTTGATGGCCCTCAACGACAATCCTCCCGCGCAGTATTTTTTTCACTCGTTGAATATAAAGAAGCGGGTTACTCTCTTCAAGTTAAGGGCATTAAACCACGAAACCGGATATTATGTCAAAGAGATAGATTTACAAAAAGGAGATTTGAAATGAGAACGAAGTTGCTAACCCTAATTTTGGGGTTTGTTATTATAGGCCCGGTTGCCATAGCGCAGCCTGTCGATCCTGCAGGTCGCCAGCGAGGTTTCGGTCCGATGCTTCAGAGAGAGTTGAAACTGACTGAAACGCAGAGGTCGCAAGTACAAAAGATCAGGTTCGGGATAATGAAACAGCAAATCGATCTTCGGGCACAGATTGCCCAGGACCGAGTGGACTACGCAGAGCTGGCATCTGCCGAGAATCCCGACCAAAATCAGCTATCGGCAAAGATCCAGGATATTTCGAAATTGAAAGGACAGCTCCACTCGAATATGCTGAATGCCTGGTTCGCCGTCAACAAGCTTCTGACACCGGAGCAGCAAAAGGTGTGGAAAAGGGTTCTTGAGCACCCGATGATGTTTTCGAGAGGATCGAGGATGCATCCCATGATGCATCGCCAAAACGGCATGATGATGAAGAGAGGAACGATGATGGGACAAGGAAGTATGATGATGAACGGTAATGGCACAATGGGACGACCAATGTGGGACAATAATCAGAACGCGCCGGACCCATCGCGTTAAACTTCAGCAAGGAGCGACGCCCCGCCCTAAGAGACGGGGCATCCTCTTCCACCTGTTCAAGACTCATCAAGGCTCTTCAGGAACACCTCACCCAAAAGAGATCCACAAAGGCAACGTTAAATCCCCACAAGACACTCCGATAGACATGAAGTCTTAGTCACAATGCGTATTCCATTGTCGGGGTTATGGGAACATCACCGATTCAGATTAAGTCGATGGCCGGTACGCCTCTTTTTGTGGGTACGAATCACCTTCCGTTTTCCAATTATTGCAAGTTTCCTCCGTCAACGATAATTTCGATCAATGAATTTATCGAGTATCGGCAGCTTCGGGCACGCATTTCTGTACTGTTTCATCCCAATGTTCGTGGCAATCGATGTCTTTGGAGTGCTGCCGATTTTCGTAGGCCTCACGGGAAATCTCAACGCCGCCGGAAAGCGGAGACTCGTGCTCGAAGCTTCTCTGACTGCGCTGGCAGTTTCAGTACTTTTCATTATAGCGGGGAAGGAGATTTTCGGCTACCTCGGCATAACTCTCAGCGACTTCCGGATCGGAGGTGGGATAATTCTCCTCGTCCTGTCGGTAAACGATCTGCTATTTGCGCACGAGCAGCAAAGGAAAGACCCTGCCGGATCTGTCGGGGTCGTACCAATAGGGATCCCGCTTATCATGGGACCGGCCGCTTTGACAACGATACTCGTTCTCGTAAATTCGTACGGATATTTTCTGACGACTCTTGCATTGACAGCCAACCTCTTCTTCGTGTACTTGGTTTTCAATTACAGTAACCTTGTCACAAAAGTTCTCGGCGGAGCAGGCTCCCGAGTCTTCAGCAAAGTATCGTCTCTTTTCTTAGCAGCGATCGCGGTGATGATGATCCGCGTCGGCATTAGCGAAGCAATCTTGAAGCGTTAGGAGGAACCCATGGATCTCGGTCTAAAAAATCGGATAGCGATTGTAGCCGCTTCCACAAAAGGTCTCGGCAAAGCGGTCGCGACTTCACTCGCACTCGAAGGCGCCAACGTCGTAATCAACGGGCGTCATAAACAGAATCTGCACGACGCAAGCGAAGAAATAGAGAAGGCTACCGGGAAACCACCTCTTGCAGTTCAGGCCGACGTAACCCAGCCTGAAGATATTGAAAGACTTGTCGAAGAGACTGTGAAAAACTATGGGACTATTGATATTCTTGTTGCGAATGCCGGCGGACCACCTGCCGGAAACTTCGACGAGTTTGACGATGAGCAGTGGTACAGAGCAGTCGACTTGAACCTGATGAGCACTGTTCGGTTGATTAGAAGAGCAATTCCGCTAATGAAGAAGCAGAAGTGGGGAAGAATTGTCAACATTGTTTCGTTGACTGTGAAACAACCGGCGGATAATCTTCTTCTTTCAAATTCTGTGAGAGCTGCAGTGGTCGGACTTGCAAAATCGATTTCGTTCGACCTGGCACGCGATAATGTCCTGATTAACAACATCGCTCCGTACTACGTGGCGACAAAGAGGATAGATTACCTGATGGAGCAAGAAGCGATTCGGCAAGGCATAACGAGAGATGAAGCCACAAAGAGCCTTGCAGGAAAAATACCCATCGGACGTCTGGCAACTCCGGAGGAGTTCGGCAACCTGGTCGCTTTTCTCTGTTCCGAAAAGAACAGTTACTTAACGGGGACAACTATTCCGTTTGACGGTGGTGCATACAGGGGAATGCTTTAGTAACCTATCTTGCCCGATTGCTTTGAAACAGGAATTTGAGTCGGTGAGGTGTGCACATTGCAAACGCGCGGAAGATACTTGGCGTTGAAGACCTCGGTCACTTTTTGCGGGCAGAAGGGAGTCGCCAGCATCCCGGTGGTGGGGTCGATAGTCTCCCACACTACACCTGGGGGCTGAACGAAAGAAGTAATGGGGAGGCCGATTGACCTGTCATTGTAAACGTCGCTCATGAATATCGCCCATATAGGAGCAGCAGCATCGGCACCCTGCCCATACCACCCCGTGAAATGGACTCTATCGTCATCGAAGCCGACCCACACCCCCGCGACCAGTTGAGGAGTATATCCGACAAACCAGGCGTCGCCATAGTCCTGTGTCGTGCCAGTTTTTCCTGCGGCATCGGAATAGAAGTATTTCCTTACCGTTTCGCCCGTCCCTCCGTTAACCACACTCTCAAGCATGTTTGTCATCAGATAAGCGGTCTGTTTGCTCAATACCTCCGTCGCTTCTACATGGTTTTGATAAATCACGTTCCCGTTCTTGTCAACGATCTTCAGAATAGAAATCGGTTTGGTGAGGACTCCTTGATCAGCAAAGATACCGTATGCCGAGGTGAGCTGAATTGGTATGACTGAGGCTGCACCAATGGCTATCGAGGGATACGGCGGGATATCAGTAGTGATCCCCATGCGGTGGGCATACTGAATTACCTGACTAACAGGCGCAATAGCATCAGGGCCAAGTACAGCTCTCACAGCAATAACGTTGATTGAATATTTCAGTGCATCTCTTAAAGTAGTCTCGCCGCCGAACGTGCCGTCAGCATTCTGAGGGGTCCACCTTGTTCCATCCGGGTTTATAACCGTCACGGGTTGATTGAGAATTTTGTATGATGGAGGATAGCCATTGTCTATTGCAACTGTATACACAAAAGGCTTGAATGCGGATCCTGCCTGCCGGGCAATCTGGGTAACATGATTCAGCCCGTACTTAAATTGGCGGTAGTTGGACGAGCCCACGAGCGCTCTGATGTAACCAGTAGCCGGATCTATGCAAACAAAACCGACCTGTATTCTCTCTTCTGCCTTCTTGACCGAATCGACAAAGGCTGTACTGGAATGAAGTCTTCGATAGACTCCTCGCTTTTGTGCCGGATCAGAAGCATCACGATATTCGGGATTAGCCCTTATGGCATTGTCAACTGCAGTCCAAAGTATGGATTGATTCGTTCTCCAATTCCATCGCGAGTCGAATTTCTTCTGGTAATCCCGTATATGCTGATCGACAGCGCTATCCGCGTAGGCCTGCATCCTTGCATCAAGGGTTGTATATACAGTCAGCCCATCCCGGTAGATATCGAATCCGTATTTCTCCGCCATCTTTTCAAGCTGCTGCCTGACCATTTCCACAAAGTGTGGAGCCAGAGCAGAAGAAGGTGGGTGGTACTTAACCCCAAGCGAAGCTATACGTGCAGCCTCGAAATCCTTCTGTGACAGGTCATGGTTCCTTACCATGTTCTTAAGCACTACATTTCGCACCATGAGCGCTCGCTTCGGGTGGTCGATCGGGTCGAATATTCCCGGATTCCTCAACATGCCGATAAGGAGAGCGGCCTGAGGAAGCGAGAGTTTAGATGCAGACTCATCGAAAAATAGCTGGGAAGCTGACTCTATACCGTAAGTTCCTCTGCCGAAGTAAACATCGTTCAGATACATCGAGAGTATTTCTTGCTTTGTATAGGTCCTCTCGATTTGAACAGCCGTTATCGCCTCCCGGATCTTGCGCGTGAGAGAAATTTCCTGGTTCAAATACAGGTTCCTTGCCAGTTGCTGAGTAATCGTGCTGGCACCTTCGACGACCCTCATATGAATTAAATCTATGAACGCCGCAGCCATAATGCGAAGCGGATCAATTCCCCAGCCCGAATAGAATTTCTTGTCTTCCGTCGAAATCAGCGCACTAACAACATAATGTGGAAGCTTATCGATATTGACCAACGCTCTGTTCTTGAGGAAGAACCGATCAATTACCTGTCCGTCGGCAGACAGTACTCTAGTTGCAAGTTCCGGCTTGGGGTTCTCAAGTTCTTCCAGCGAAGGAAGGCCATTTATTACATATATAGAATAACCGATCAGCAGAACAATGATGCCGGCAATCACGCCGAGTTTGATAGCACCGTTGCCTTTTCCTTGCGCCCTGCGACTTCTCCTAGCCGACTTCCTGTATCCAGGATCGTTGAAGTATCGTTCCATCTCTTCTTTTGAATACCGCCACTTCATAGTTCTCTTACCAGCTTATTCGTGTCAAGTGCCATAAAATTGTCTATGCATACAGAAAATCCGCTCACCGTATTCGCCATCTACTTAGCAAGGTGTCCAAACTCCCATCTCAGAAGATGCATCTCACTGCCATCATAGAGCCCATATGTAAAATTATGCAGCCAATCGCCTAAGTTAACATATACTCCCTTGGCAAGGTGTTCCAACCTCGGAGAATGGTTGTGACCCATAACGACAAAGTCATAGCCATTTCGAAGCTTGCTCTCTGCATAGAGCATCATTCCGTCTGCCTCTCCGTAATCTTTCGTCGAAGTGTACTCACGACTCTTACTAGAGAATGCTTTCGCAAGCGGAAAGCCGATATCCGGATGGATCCATCTTATGGTCGACCGCACGAAGCCGTTTTTCAAAATCCTCTTAAGCATTCGGTAGCCTGAGTCTTTTTCGGCGAGACCGTCTCCGTGAATGATCAAGAACTTCTTTCCTGCCAGTTGTTCAGAAAACCCGTCCGGGTGCACCTGCAAGCCGACCGAGTCACTGAAAAAATCTCCAAGAAAGAAATCATGATTGCCGGCGACGTAGTCAATGGAGATTCCCTTCTCAACCATCGCCTTCAGCCTGGCATATAGCCAGAAGAAGTCTTTCGGGACAACCGATTTGTACTCGTACCAGAAGTCAAAGAGATCTCCGACGATGACCATTCTCTTCGCATTAATCGTGACTTCGTCGAGGAATTTCAGAAGTTCATTCCTTCTTTGTGTCTCAAATTCCCGGGTGAGCGACGGGGCACCGAGGTGTATATCGGAAATGAAATAGACCGCCTTTTCCAACCAATTTGCTCGAAGAGCTACTTCTTTATATTTATCTCAACAGCAAGTGTATCGTTGGCCATTCTGCACCACTCTTCTTTATCTGAGCAGTAAGTATAGCCGAACGTGAGACCAACTTTGTGAACACCAGCGCTGATATTTTTTGCCCTGCATTCAATCTCGACGGGTTTGGAAGTATCCAGGTAATTGCCTGACTTCCCGAAGCTCTTCACGACAAAGGACACACCTTTCATCAGTGATTCGACGACGAGCGGCGGTCGCAGGTTAACATGGACTCCATCGACGGTTTTGAACTTGACGTTGAGAACACGTGCTCCTCCGCTCGCTAAGCTAATACTCGTCGGCACAACCGTTGTGCTGACAAATTTTCCCGAATCGATTCCTAAACTCATCATCGTTATTATCAACAAAGAAATTTGAAGTAACATTTTCTTCACGATTCCGCAATTCGTTTTTGCCACTGTAACTTCACTTGTTGGAGTAATATAAGACCACCCACGAAAAATATCAGCACTGACAACACCGCAAGCCGTTGGCTACCCGTAAAGCTGGATATTGCCCCGAAAGTCAGCGGACCCATTATAGCGGAGGCATTACCGGCAATTCCGTCATAAAACCCGAAGAATTCGGCCGCGTGTTCCGAAGGCGTCAGGAGAGCCATCAGGCTCCTGCTGGATGATTGGGACGAACCTATGGCCATGCCGGCAAACAGTCCCACCACATAGAACTCAGCTTTGGTCTGTATGAAGAACGCAGATACAATGACTGCTATCCAGATCAGGAGAGTTATGTTGATACTCTTCTTAGGTCCCCAATGATCCGTCAGGATCCCAAAAACGATGGATCCGATTATGGCCGTGCTTTGCGCTACTATGAAGAATAGGATCACCTCTACGGGCGTAAACCCAAGTGTACCTCGGGCATATAAAGCAGAAAAGAATATGACGGTATTCACTCCATCAATATACAGGAAGAATGCAAGGAGAAACCTCGATAGTGCTTTGTACTGACCCAGTCTCTTGAAAGTTCTTACCGCGCGTCTGAATCCCAGCCGGAAATACGGCAGTTTCCTGTGATAATCGCCCGAGTGATCTCTCAACCTGAGAAACGCGGGGATCGCAAACATGGAAAAGAAAGCGGCAGCGATCAAAAAACTCAATCTAAAACTATGAAGATTGTCCGGCCGAAACCCACCTTTGATGAAAGGGAACGTTATAGCAAGAATAGAAAGAGCGCCAAGGTAACCCATACCGAACCCATAGCCTGATGCGCGACCGTATAAGTGCTTTGGGACTATTTCCGGAAGAAACGCGTCGTAGAAAGTGTATCCACCCTGGAACCCGACATTGGCAGCGATAAACACAACCATGCCTTCGATTATCATTCCTCTCTCTATCCAGTAGAGGAGAGTTGTTCCAAGGACGCAAAGCGCTGAAAAGAATAGAAGGAATCTTTTTCTTTTGTGCGAGTAGTCACTTGCAGCACCCAACACTGGCGATAGAAGAGCCGCGATGATCATGGAAAGGCTGTCGGCAAGCCCCCAGTAGAAATCCCCCCGCCCCGTGCTCGCTGCAACAATGGCCTGGAAGTAAAGTGCAAACCCGACAGTCTTCACCATCACTGAAAAGGAAGTGCGCGCATAATCGAACAAACTCCACGAAAATACGGTTAGACGAGAGTATTGCTCGTCCTTCATATCTTCTTCTTGCTCGAAGTGTCTATGAGTCCTCTGCCGGTTTTCCTGAATCTCCCCTCACTGCTCAACTGCTTAAGCGCAGCGTCGAGAATACCGTTCACGAACTTCGGACTTTCTTCTGTGCTGTATCTCTTGGCCAGCTCGATGACCTCATTAATGGTTACTTTGGTAGGGATCTCTTCACAATAGAGAATCTCCGCAATTCCCATCCGCAACAGACCGCGATCTATCGGATTTACGCGGGCAATATCCCAGTGTTCCAAATGATCCTGAAGTATCAAATCAAGAGCGACCATATTTTCAAGAGTATCACGGTAAAGCTTTCGCGCAAATTCCAGATGGGGGCCGTTTTCGATATCTTTGAAAATATCCTGACTTAGAAAATCTGGCGCAGATCTGGAAATATCGTACGCGTAGAGCGCCTGCAGAACCCGCTCCCTGGCAAGCCTTCGCTGCGAGACCATCTTACGTTCCTAATCCTTTTTGTTCCTTGTCATCGAAAAAACAATCACCGCGACAACTGCTCATGTATTATATGATTCCTTTCTATTCCCTTCCACCGGTACGGCGGTTACCTCAACTCTCTCTAATCCACGCCTTCCGGTAGTCAAGTATTTAACGACACACTTTTTATGCTCCGAACAAAATATACAACTGCAACGCACCCGATTCACGAAAGCGGTAGAGAATTTCATGAATAGTGGACAGCCTGTCATCGCTTGGGGCACCTTCTGCACGTACATTCTGCCAGCGACACATCAAGAGTGCTCGTGGAAGATGCCAGGAATCAGTGACAATAACAATCCTCTTCATCCCCAATGAATCCACGAGAACTTTCTTCACGAACACTGCCTGCTCGATTGTATTTCTCGACTTGTTCTCGACAATAATATTTGATTCGGGAACGCCGTTATGTCTTAGATACCAGGCTTCAACTTCCGCCTGGGAAACACCGATACTAGTAAGTCCTCCGGTCACGGCAATCTTTTTTACAATCCCGGATCTGTAGAGCTTGAGCGCTTCGTTCAGCCTTCCCCGTAAGACCGGGCTGGGCCGGTGCGGCCCCCACACAGATGTGCCAAGCACAACCGCAGCATCGGCACCATCACCGATATTCAGCTCGCTCTGCTCAGTGAATGTAAATGTGAAGCTGGCAAGTGTTAGAACCACGATAATGAAGAATGAAGCAGCGGCAATCTTACCGAGATTAGGCGACTTCGATACCGCAACAACTGCAACAGCCGACAATTGCAGGACAAGGCAAAAATAAGTAACAAGCGTGGTCTTGACTCCGAAAGGTCCGGTTGGAGGTATGTAGGACGAGCTGAATATAAAGACAATAGAGGTAAGCAGCATAAGCAGGATTGTACCACTCGACAGCTTCTCACGACCGAGAATCGCAAGTACGAGAATAACCACAACTAAGGCGGCGAGCGGAAGGTTCTGAAGATTTGAAATTCCTCCGCCCAAGTTTTCGAACTCGACTCTTCGTACGAATATTTTAAGCGCGGCTACGATATCGAAGAATAGAGCCACGTACAAAAGAACTCTAAATCTCAATTTTTTCTTGCTATCTTATTATTGCTGTTTCTGAGCGGCTCTAATTTAAGACAGCACGTCTGGAATTAAAAACGGAAGCTTTTTGTCAGCGACCTCGCCCCCTCATTCTCTGCTGCATCAGCATCCTTATTCTCATCCGTATCTCCCGGTCAAATCGCTGTTCAAAAACCATATATTTCGCAATTTCGGTCGGAGTAAGTATCTTTCCGAGGCTCCGTATGAAGTTCAGGTGAATGTCCGCAAGCCTCGTGTCCAGTTGGGTAACATCCTCAATTTGCTTTCTGACATCCGCTTCATTCGCCCGGTCCCTTATGAGTGAATCGAGCTTGCGCACACTACCTTCTCTTTCGGAGGTTGTGTGTCTCATCTCCTCAGTATACCTGTTGTATAACGGGAAAAACCTCTCCGACTTATCGGTCGGCAAATTCATCTCTTTTGTCATTTGCCAAATTTTTATTTCTTCAAGCTGCCGCCTGATTTCCGGATTGGTCCGCATCATGCCCCCCGGTCCGTGTTGCTGCGGGAAACCCGGTTGACCCGGCTGAGGCGGTTCAAATTGATACGGTGGATCCGGCCGAGGCGTCTGTTGCGCAACGGAAAAAGCTGCCGGTGCCAAGATGACAACTACTGCCAGCAAAATCTTATTCATTTTTCTTCCTTCAATTGGAAATACTGTTGCCACTTAACAAATAGTTCTCGAGCGATGTTGTCGAGTCATCCACCGACGCCCAAAGGGATCTTACAACTGCTTCCTGGACGGAGTCGTCTACCGCATCCATCTCATCAGTTACGCTTGCCTGGGATGATAGTGCATTCACATAGTTCACGTTCATTTGCGGAAGCATCACCGCCTGATCGGAAGGAAGCGATGTGGCAAGAATCGCTACGCTCTGAGGACCCTGAGTCCGTTGAGTCGTCCTCAAGCTCAACTGGTAAATGCCGATGCCAACGGCAATCAAGACTACGGCAAGTCCGGTAGCAAATGCCGGGACGCGCCATGGCTTGCGCTTCGGTTCGGAGACTTTTTCCATGATCGAGGCTCGCATCTGCTGCCAAAAAGCATCCGGGTACTCCTCGATACCGGCGCGACCAATCAACTCAATATCCGCTTTCATCTCGTCATATTCAGCTTTGCATTTCGGACAGATCTCAAGATGATGTTCGATGGTTCTCTTTAAGTTCGGTTCAATTTTGCCGAGTACATGATCCGGCAAGTTGACGATTATATCATCGCATCGCATTCTTTAAGTACTCCCCTATCTTCTTCATAGCATGAAAATAGTTTGCCTTCATTGCACCCAAGGATCGGTGCATGATCTGGGATATCTCCTCATAGGAAAGCTCTTCATAGAATCTAAGTATGAAGACCTGCTTTTGCTGCACCGGGAGAGCGGCTACAGCCTGAGACACAAGCTTCCGAAGCTCCTCTTGGTCGGCCTCGCGTTGAGGTTCACTCGTTCCTGTCAACATGTTCGAGATCACTTCATCGAGCCTTACGACGGCCCGAACTTTTCTTTTTCTAAGATATCCGATAGCGACGTTGGTCGCGATCCTGTAGATGTAAGTGTAAAGGTTTGCGTCGCCTCGAAACCTTCTAAGAGAATCGTGGAGCTTGATGAAGACCTCCTGTGTCGCATCGGTCGAATCGTCGTCATCATTCAACATCCTCTTTACAACGAAGAAAACCTTCTTCTCATACCGATTGACTATTTCACTGAATGCCCTGTCATCTCCGGCATTCGCCCGATTGATAAGCTCTTGATCATCTACGTTCTGCATTCAGAGGACTCTATTTGTCCTGAATCAAAGTTGGAACTTCGGAGGACACTCCAGCCTCGTGGAATCTGGTCATAAGCAAGCGGGCATGTCGCCAGTCAAAGGAAACACCATAATCATCGGTTAACTTCGAATCTATGACGCAAAAACAGGGAACGCGGTTTAAGCCTGCGTGATCAACTTTCAATGATCACGACGGCAGTGACATAGTCGCCGGAATGCGAAAGCGAAAGAAGTGCCTTCTTCTTGGCGACCGATCTCGCTGTCTCTCCGAGAAAATGAAGGGTTGGTTTGCCACTTTGTTCATTTATAACCTCGACTTCGAGCCAGGAAAAGTCTGAGTTCCATCCCGTCCCTGTCGCCTTGCTGAACGCCTCTTTGGCTGCGAACCTTGCCGCGAAATGCTGATATGGGTTGGGTTTCCGTGTACAGTAGTCAATTTCAGCGTCCGTGAAAATACGTCGAGTAAATAGTTCGCGATAATCCTCGATGCTTTTCCGGATCCTGGGTACATCGACTATATCTATCCCGACCCCTTCAACCAACGGTGTTCTCCCGCTTGATTATTCCGACGATTTCGCGGATATCGTTCGCATCATAGTCGCCGCCAGAAACTCCGGTGTTGAAAGTATCGCCATATCTGGCAAAGACCGTTTTCATACCGACTTTCTTCGCACCGATAATATCGCGCTCCGCCCAATCTCCGACCATAAGCGCTTCATGAGGTTTCACACCGAGTTTATCCAAGGCGAATTTGAACGGTGCCGGGTTAGGCTTGAGTTCTTTGGTGTCCTCGAATGTGACTACTACATCGAACACATTGTTCATGTTTAAGTACGTCAGCCGCAGCCATGCTTCTCTCGTCGGCGCGTCTGAAATTACGGCGAGCCTCATGCCCAACTTGAGCAGCTCATATAGAGTGATATATACATGCGGGTAGGGAACGAGGGCGGCCTCGCGGGCGCGTCGATAAGCTACGACTCCCGCTGAGAGAATCTTGTAATCGACCCTGTCGAAAATGTCCGACAGCAGAGAATCGAAAACATACTGGAATTCGATTCCCTTTTCCTTGTAGATTGCATCGATACGCTTCTTGGTTTCATCGTACGACATGTCGAGGCCGGCATCGATCATCGCATTGATCGCTGCATCTATAGCCTCCGCCTTCATCTTCATGAAGTCGACGAGCGTATTATCCAGATCGAAGATTACCGCCTTGATCATTTAGTGAGTAACCTGGTTAGAGCATACACAGCTGCGAAGTAAGAATATTTTCCGAAACCTGTAATAGTGCCTTTGCATGCGTCCGAGATGACGCTCTTTCTCCTGAACTCTTCCCGCGCGAAAACCTGGGAGAGGTGGACTTCGACGACCGGTTTCGAAACTGCCGCGATCGCATCTCTCAGGCTATAGCTGTAATGCGACAGGGCGCCCGCATTCAGGATCGCACCGTCAAATCCGCTTCCCTCCAATGACTGAATCTTATCGATAAGCGCTCCCTCGGAATTGGTCTGAAAGAACTCGAAGCTAATGCCGACGAATTCCTCCTTCAACTCGGAATTTATCGCTCCGAGAGAATCACTACCATAGATGCGCGGCTCACGTGTTCCGGTAAGGTTAAGATTCGGACCGTTGACTATCATTATCCTCATGGTTTGCCTCCGCTTGCTCCTCGATGAATTCACGAACTGCCGGTTTCACAAACAGGGTCTCGATTCCGACCTCCGCCAGACTCCTGGCGAGTGTGGATGACCGATGTTTCAAATCGAACCTCTTGTTTATGACGATGAGTTTTTCTTCCTTCAATATGCAATAGCCGCCGCTGAAATCGCCCTTCTCGTAAATGACCTTCAGGCCGAGCTGCGAAGCGACTTCTTCGAGTTCAGCTATCAGAGCCTCTGTCTTCAGTTTCGGCATCTTCCACCTTTGTTTTCTCGAATCGTTTTACTCCTTTGATCGGTCTGACTATCAATGCCGCAATGGCCGCGTAGTAAGACAAAATTGCGATTACTGACAACCCTCCAAGACCGCTGACGCGCTCAACAAACAATTTTCTCATTTCATCCCGAAGCGGACCGGGGTCAGCTCCGAGAAACAACTCCAGTTGGAAATCCACATACGACACGAAGAACTTCAAATCGATGTACGAGGTATATAACTCAACAGGAATGAAAATCGAGAAAAGTATGACCGCCATCAGAACGTTGGGGTGGTCTTTCATTTTCATGTTGTTCTTAAGCATAAAAATGACGAAGCCGGTAAGAGCGAGACAGTACCCGAACACAATTAGGAGCGACGTCCGCGCGAGAAGGTTGTATATCTCTTTTTCGGCATCAAACGGTATATCCCGTCTGAACTTCAGAGTGCCGACCTCCACCAGATCGTTACCGATAATCGCTCTCGAAGCTGAGCCTCCCAGATAGAATATTCCACCGACTGCCATTATGAAAAGTGCGACTCTTGCAGTCTTAGGCAGCATCTCTGGCTCAACAGGTTCAAACTCCGCCTGACTTCGGGATTCCCGGTCACCGAACTGTAGAAATGCCATCAAACGGTCTCCGGCGTCTCAATGAACTCCCCTTTACACCTTGCCGGAAGAAGATTGCGCTCGAAGGCAAGGTCGAGAAAAAGCTGAATCGCTTCTTTTCCCTTCGTCCCGTAATCAAGTGTCCAGTCGTTGACATACATCCCAACAAATTTGTCAGCAAGTTTGTCGTCCATGCCCCTCGCGAAGCTCAACGCATAATCGAGCGCCTCTTTTCTGTGCTCAAGTGAATACGATATGCTTTTGTGCAAATAATATGCGACCTTCTTCTTGACATCGAGCGAGAGATCCTTCCGTATGACATTCCCACCAAGAGGGAGCGGCAAATTGAATTTCTTTTTAAACCAGTCTCCCAAATCGATGATGTTATATAGTCCCGACTTTTCATAAGTCAACTGGCCTTCATGAATAATAAGCCCAGCCTCGTATTCATTATCGAGAACTCTTTGAATAATCTGATCGAACGGGACCACCTCATATTCGAAGGTGCCGGCAAAAATACTGAGAGCAAGGTACGCAGATGTCCTTTTCCCGGGGATGGCAATCTTAAGATCGTTTATATCCTCAACCTTGTGAGGCTTGGTACTTACAAGCATCGGTCCGTAGCCATCACCCATGCTTGCGCCGCTGCTCAACATCTGATATTTGTCGGCAATGAACGGATAAGCATGAATTGAAACGGCGCTCACTTCGTATTCTCCCTTCATTGCTTTCTGGTTCAGCGTCTCGATGTCGCTCAAGATATTCTCGAATTGAAATTCTCCGGTACCAAATTTGTTATTGGCAAGTGCGTAAAACATGAATGCGTCATCCGAATCAGGACTATGGGCGACTCTAATTTTCAATATGATTTACCTCCGGCCGCTTTCGACTTTCTCCTGCGGCTTTCTTTCGTGTTATGCTGTCTAATTGAACCAAATGTGAATGCAGACGGACAAAGTGTATTGACCACGCACACATCGCATTTCGGATTACGTGCAGCACAAACTTTTCTTCCATGCGACATTAGAAGGTGGCATAACATGGTCCAATCCTTTTTCGGAAATACCGCAGCCATATCAAACTCAATTTTTGTCGGATCAGTTTGTTTGCTAAATCTGAGCCGCTGTGCCAGCCTGCTGACGTGAGTATCAACCGCAATACCCGGGACACCGAAAGCGTTGCCAAGAAGCACGTTTGCAGTTTTTCTGCCGACGCCATCAAGTGTCAAAAGCTCTTCCATAGTCCGGGGTACCTGGCCTCCAAAATTCACAACCAGGCTTGTGCAGCATTTGATGATTGACTTTGCCTTCTGACGGTAGAAACCGGTTGACCTGATCGCGGCTTCCAGTTCGGCGTTAGATGCCGCAGCAAAATCCTCCGGAGTCGAGAATTTTCTGAACAGACCGGGAGTCACGATATTCACTCGGGCGTCCGTACACTGTGCAGAGAGTATAGTTGCTACCAACAATTCAAATGGCGAGTTGAAGTTGAGGGCTATCTTCGCATCGCTATGCTCTTTTCTCAAGAGGGTAAACACTTTCCCCGCCCGCTCTTTTTCGGGCAAGCTCCCTTTCTTATAGGGATGAAATCCTTCGGGTATCTTTGCGGTCCTCAAGTCAGCTTGATTTATTGTGCAGTCAATTTAGTCAACCGACGTTGGTTAGGCAAATAAGACTGCGATTTGAGATATGGTCGCAGAACAACACAGTATCGGCCAGTGAACCTCGCCCCCCGACAGGCGGAACCGACTAATGTTCCTGTTTGCACATCAGCGAGTTTCAGCTCCAGCAGTTCTCCATAAAGTTTAAGGTCCTTTTTAGATTTCACAACCAGCGTGATCCGGCGAACCTTCTTGTCTTTTGTCGAGGCATACTGCTTTTTTAGAGAATTCGGAATCCCGCCGTGTGTTACGCTCGCTTCTGCCTTAGGACCAAAATAAAAAGTGGTTCTAAAAAGCCCTTTTCCGACGGAAAGCCAAAAGACGGTTTTCTTTCGCGTCGACACTTTGAATAGCCAACTCTTTTCATCCTGATAGTATCTCCATTGCTCCACAAACTCAGGATGTTTCTCGCGGATGAAATCAAGCATCGATTTGTACGCCGTCGACGCTCTCCCTCATACCGATGACAACACATCCTCGGAAGGATAAGCAGCAGGATCGCACAAGTCAGGGTTGTTCATATCTTGTCTCCATTCTCTGACTGCCAAATCAATTAGGCTCGATACGATTCGGTCTCCTATGAAGAAAGGGGAAACGAAAAATGCCTACATCAGAATCGACATAGACAAAATTGAATCCCATTACAGGAGTGCGTCAGAATATCGACTGGTGCTTCAGAAACCTGGAAGACGAGAGGCAGTGAAAAGTGAGAGACAGCATAGTTAACCGCCCGGCCCCGCACTAACGAAGAATAAATTACGCAGGAATGCCCCGGATAACATGCCGGGGCACACCAAACTATTGCGTCAAGATTCAAAAAGACCAGTTCACAATTGGGAAAACCGGGAACTGTCCTCCAGTCTTGATAATATTAATTATTCCAATTTGCAGCCCTTTCATGGTCCCGGCATAGTTCACAAGTCCAAGTTGAAGTCCGTTTACGTGAGTGCCGGAATTAACCCAGCCCCATTGCAACCCTTCTACACTGCTGCTTGCCAGGTTCACAAGGCTGCTCTGAAATCCGACGGCCTTTCCATCACACATGTTTACAATCCCGAATTGAACACCGGTGAAACCGCCGGTCCCTACCGCGTTAACGAGGCCCCAGTCCAATCCTACCATCGAAACATTTTTGCCGTAAATGAGATTGATGCGGAGTCCTTCTATTGAATTGCTCTCTGGAAATATTTGAATAGGAGTTACCAGTGCAACGTTGATCGGTTTAGACTGCGCAAAGCTGAGCGACGGAAGGACTGCAAGTGCGATAATAAGTGTGCCAGGAAACTGAAAGAATTTTGTCTTCATGTTATTCTCCTGTTTTTTTCCATGATTAATATAAGGGATGGTGACGCAAGCGACAAGCTCGCCCGATGATTATGGAAGCCGGCGAGACATGCGCCACTGAAGTGAAGACTGAAAAGCGGGAAACACACCGCTACCGTACGTTCAGCGACATCGGTAGACGGTGTGCCAGGATTCCTGATTGGTCAATATGGATACACTAGAAGTCGAACCGCACTCCTGCATCAAGGTTGAAATATCCGGGTGCATTCTGAATTGTAAAGACAACAGGCTCGGTTCCATTGCCCGGTGCGGTTGCACTACTTGTCATCTGATACGAGCCCGAGAATGGGATCAGGTGCTTGAACTGGATAAACGGCTCGATGCCAGGAAGGACATCGAAATAGGCTCCGTAGAAAATTGATAGACCGACCTGAAAATCTGTTGCCCCGGTCAGGACTGTGCCGGCAGGGTTGTCCGGCGGCCCCCCCGTAGCATTGGTATTGTCGAAAAGATTCAGTGCGAGACCAATTCCGCCATACGGAGAAACAAAGAATCCCGGGATAATGAAGCGATGTATGGGCATAAGGTCGAGCGAAAAAATATGAGCACCACCCCCGCTATATCCCGCGGCCGCAAATGACCCAGCTCCCTGGTTGTTGTCCCACGCATTTTGGAGAAAGTTTATCGCGGACCAGCTTAAGTTGCCTTCAAGATCCAGTCGATAAATTGGAGTAGGAAACTTGAGATCATAGCCCAGTCCCACACCGACGTTAAAAGCCGTGCCACCGGCATCTGAGATTCCCATTTGACTAACCTGGCCACCTATGTTTGCGGTCGTTGCCCCGCTCATCCCGTAGACCTTGAAACCGATCTGGGGAGATACGTACAACTGTGCCATAGCACTGCTGACTCCCAGACACAATAACAATGCAGTAAAAACAAACTTCCGCATCACATTACCTCCTTGTAGTGTTGTTAAAAGTTGTACTCTTGCCCAAATCCCCAGTCCTAATCGCTTGATTAAGGAGCTGAAAGACATTGGAGGAGTGCTGATGATTCAACAAATCAGCAATGGCCCCGATTCGATGGAGCAAATCCTCCGCGGGGACCCTATTAGATATATTCGGATAAAAAGTGCGAATCATGAGCGCCGCAAATGAGTTGCACAACAGCCTGCGAGGCTGCCCTAAAGGAAGGTGGAGCCCAAGCCCGGTACCACAATCAATTTTCAAATCGGCTTCTCAACGCGCATCCGGGGAGAGTGCTGCCAGCGTCCTTTGACCCTAATAAGGGCGGCATCCCACAAAGCACAACTTTCGCGAACCTTAACGGAAAGCAGGACCTACCACAGAAAGAAGACAATACACTGCCTTGATAGTACACAAGGTTTAGCGGATGGACACATGGTATTTTCCTGTCGACGTTTCGTGGCAAATAGGTCTTTGTACCAAACAGCCTGGGTGATCACGGGCATCAGAAGCTGACATACTAGAACGGCCGGGACGGTGGTAACTACTGTTGCGCAGACTATGTCAATCGCAGGGTGAACGCCCACCTGAACACTGGCGACACCGAGACATACCCCGCGGGATAAGGCACAAGACCGAGCGTCGCGATGCTGTCCCAGATTTCGTTGAAATTGGCAGGTAAGAAAAAAGCCCAAGGCGAAGTAAATTCTGAGAAAAACAAACTCTCATATTCATTTAACTCAGGAAGGTACAAGCGCCATGGGCAAGAAG
>JAJYIT010000030.1 GCA_021789975.1 Bacteroidota bacterium | reverse complement strand
GGTGAAAAATCCGTTGTGTCCCGATCTTTTCTCGCCAATCCAGCGTCTATCGCTATATCAATCACTTAACGGATCCTCTCATCTTTTTATCCGTCAATATTTATGCCCCTATCGCGGATTTAAGGTCGTCCTGAACCTATTGCATGACGTTGTGTGCTTTAGTAATTTGGTTACTCAGATCGCCACACCCGAAACTTCCGATTATTGAAAACAAATGCTTTGGTGAAATTCTGTGGCAGATCTCGAAATGGCGGAAGTTGACAGATCAAAAGAACTGGTTTTTCATTTCAAGATGTGAGATGGACGAAGTCGCTCATGAGTGTGGCACCTTAGAGAGACATCTGAAGGAAAGTAGGTTGTTGTCGCAGCTACAATAGCAATTTGAACCCGAGAATCTCGGATGGATTTGCAAGGAGAGGTGCGAGAGTGGCTGAATCGACCGGTCTTGAAAACCGGAATACCCTTCGGGGTATCGAGGGTTCGAATCCCTCCCTCTCCGCGATGGAGAACGCCTGCATCCTGCAGAGTTTTCAGGAGGGTACGTTCTACTAATGTGCGGCTTCTTGATACGCTGGAGGTTACTTGTATAGAATCGAGAGAAGCCACAAGTGAAGAAGAACAGACCAAGATCTCCCACTCAGACACCAGCGCAGAGGGTAAAACTTGTTCCCGACCTTCCCGTAGCTTCGTCTAATCTTTCGGCTGAGTAAAATCCTCAACCACTTTTATAAGCTCCTGCCTTCCCTGTCCGGACACGGATGAGAAAGGTAAGAAACATTGACAGTACTTCAGGTTCGGAAGTTGTGCCTTGGCACGAGCCATGTGCGTGTTCATTTTGTTTTGTGAGAGCTTATCCGCCTTCGTCATAACTATCACGTATGGTATCTTGTAGAACTCGAGCCATCCGATCATTATCTTATCTAATTCCATCGGCTCATGACGAGCATCCAAGATCTGGATGACAAGCTTGAGCTGCTTCCTTTCCTGTAGGTAGGTCTCCACCAGTTTGGCCCAGCTTGACTTCATATGCTCCGGGGCGATGGCATATCCATAACCAGGCAAATCCACAAAATAGCGCTCGTCGTTTATCAAGAAGAAATTCAAAGAACGCGTTTTGCCGGGGGCAGAACTGGCTTGAGCAAGGTTTCTCTTATTACAAACCTTGTTTATAAGCGAAGACTT
Organism: Bacteroidota bacterium; assembly: GCA_021789975.1. Taxonomy (GTDB): domain Bacteria; phylum Bacteroidota; class Ignavibacteria; order Kryptoniales; family JAKASW01; genus JAKASW01. The sequence goes on along the minus strand of JAJYIT010000030.1, from coordinate 49,901 downwards.
ACCGACGTTTGATCTCCCAATGAATGCGACTTCCGGCAGGTCCGTGTCGGGTACCTGAGAATAGTCCACGGCACTCGTCACGAATTTTGCAGCATCAATCTTCATAAGTTCCTGTTCCCCATTAGGGTTTTATAACTCACTAATTTAAGAAATAAACCGAAGAATCTCAATCCGCAATACTTCCGTAGAGAAGATGCAACTTAATTCAATTACCGTCAAAACATTAAAACGCAGCCATATTATAGGGCAAAAATAGAACGTGGGTCGCCCCGGTTCGAAGATTGAAACGAACGTTGAATCTATTCAGGGACACTGCTACCTTGCGACTCGAAGGGCTTATCACACGTGTCGTGATCGAACTTGAATGATACCTAGATTATTGGACGCACATTTTGATTGAGCCTGTATTTCCTTGAATTAGTATGACTCCAAATCAGAACATCTTTATGATTGAGCGCGCTTTAAAAAAATTTACCGATGCCTCTATGATAACGGACGATCTACCGCTTTGGTCTGCCCCCTTCGGTCTGCGTCTGCTTGAAGAGATCGAGTGCAAAACGAGTATGAGAGTCATTGATATCGGCAGTGGTCTCGGATTTCCTTTGCTTGAGATCGCAATGAGATTGGGGGATGGGTCTCAGGTCATCGGCATCGATCCATCGATTGAAGGAGTATCGCTGGCAAATCGGAAAACCAGACTCTCCAGCATTCCCAACGCATTTCTATTGCTTGCCAGAGGCGAACGGATTCCTTTTAAGGATCTGACTTTCGACCTGGTTGTCTCCAACAACGGACTTAATAATGTGCAGAACCTGTCGCGGACTCTCTCGGAATGCAACCGAGTCTCACGAAAAGGGGCGCAATTCGTTTTTACTATGAATACAGACCGGACATTTGCAAGGTTCTATGAAGTGTTCCGCAAAACACTCTATGAGATGAAATTACAGGAATACCTAAGTTTTTTGTCTGAGCATATCCGCAGGAAGAGAATTCCACTCCTCCATCTTGAAAATCGCCTGACATCGTTCGGATTCAAGGTACAGAAGGTAGTTGATGACAAGTTCAGTTACCGGTTTGCAACCGGCACTGCCATGATGAACCACTTTCTGATTAGAACCGCTTTCCTGCCGAGCTGGAGAAAGATACTACCATCGGAGTTTCGAGACGATGTCTTCAGGCGGATTGAGGGTGAGCTCAACGAGATCGCTCAGATGTCAGGCAGTCTGGATATGGAAGTCCCGTTCGCGACGTTCAACTGCCGAAAGACATAAATACGTCTTTCGGTGCGACACAACTCTTGAAGCGGAACTGACGTTGGGTAGGCGGATGAATTTTGTCGGAAGAATCCCCGCATTCATAGCGGTCGAGCAGGAGATCCTCAACACGGAATGAACCGCGTTCCGGTTCAACCCTCGAATGCTACACTCGCAACAATCTTAACTTACATTCTGGAGGTGATTGCCAGATCAGGCAGATGGTGCGGATTCCTGTTTTTCTTTAACCGGCTCGGCTTTTGTGGCTTCAGCTTCGGGTTTGCTTTCCTCTTCTTTCGACACTTTGCGCCGCTTCTGCGCTTCATCTGCAGCATTGAAGTCCACTAATTCTATTACAGCGACTTCACCGCCATCTCCGTGGCGTTGCCCCAGTTTAACGACTCGTGTATACCCGCCCGGCCGATCAATAGCTTTCGGTGCAATCTCACTGAAAAGAATTCTTACCGCTTCCCTGTCCTTAATAAACCTTGCGACATGACGGCGAGTTGCCACCGAGTCCTTCTTTGCTTTCGTTATTAACGGTTCCACAAAGACGCGAGTCTCTTTTGCCTTCGCAAGAGTTGTGCGTACTTGTTTGTATAGGAACAGATTTGTTGCCAGAGATTCCATCAGCGCCTTCCTGTGGCTGGCAGTCCGTTTAAGTTTTCTTCCTGAGTTAAGATGTCGCATTTCAAAAAACTCCGATCATTCGTTGTCTTCTTTGAGATACTTGGTTACATCCATCCCGAAATTCAATCCCATGCTACCGATTTTCTCAGCAAGTTCTGCCAGCGACTTCCTGCCGAAGTTTCTAAATTTGAGCAACTCGGCTTCGTCTTTGTTGACAAGTTCAGAGATTGTGTGGATGTTCGCAGCCTTCAGGCAATTATGTGCCCTAACAGACAGCTCTAAGTCGTCGACCGACATCTTCAAAAGCTTCCTGATGCGGGCAGCTTCTTCTTCCTGGGCCGAACCTTCATCTGATGCCTCCTGATGTATCCCAAGATTCAGGAATAGCTGGATGTGATCCTGGAGCATTTTTGCAGCCGTTGTAACTGCGTCCTCAGGAGTTATAGATCCATCTGTTTCAACTTCGAGCGTCAATTTTTCAAGAGTAATCTTCTCACCGATGCCCGTGGGCTGCACAAAGAATCTTACGTTTCTGATCGGCGAATAAAGAGCGTCCACCGAAACGAGATCTTCCGGTGCCTCAACAAGTTTGTGATCCTCCGCTGGTTCGTATCCTTTGCCGCGGCCGATACGCAGTTCGATTTCAATCTCTCTTGAGTCGCTTATTGTGGCGATATGATGAGTCGGATTAAGTACCTCGACCTGAGGAAACTGTCTCTGTATTTCGTCCGCCGTAAACTCCATGGGACCCTTTAATTTGACCGCAATCTTATTGATTTTCTTGTCGATCAGTTTTATTCTTATCCCTTTGAGGTTAAGGGTAAAATCCACGAGGTCTTCTGCCATTCCTTTGATGGTTGAGAATTCGTGGAGCGCGCCGGGTATCCTGAAATGAGTAAATGTCCAGCCAGGAATTGACGATAACAGGACTCTCCTGAAAGAGTTGCCCAAAGTCGTGGAGTATCCGCGCTCAAGCGGTTCCACGATGAAACGTCCAAATGTGTTGCTGTAGCTTGATTGATCCAAAACAATTGTCTCTGGCATTTGCAATTTCACGGCGCTCATTAGATTTTCACCTCACTTGAATTTTTGATATGTCCCTGGGACATCCGAATTGCCGGGTGTGACGACGACCGGGACGCTTGAGATCATCGGCTCGTAACTCTACTTCGAATACAATTCAACAATCAACTGTTCATTCACATCTGGCAACGGTATTTCTGCTCTCTCAGGAACCTGAAGGAACGTACCTGTTAGTTGTGCCTTATCCAACTGTAAATAGGATGGCAACATCCCGTCTTTCACTCTTTTCAACGCCGAGTGGATAGTATCAAGCTGATTGCTTCGGTCGGCGACCTTAACAGTATCGCCTGCCCTCAACAGATACGATGCGACGTTCACCCTTTTCCCATTTATAAGAAAGTGACCATGAAGCACCAATTGTCTTGCGGACTTTCGCGACGGTGCGAACCCGAGTCTGTACAACACATTGTCCAGTCTTCTCTCCAAAAGCTTCAGGAGGTTCTCACCGGTTCTTCCCTTCTGGTGCGAAGCCAATTCAAAGTAATGCCTGAACTGGTCTTCGAAAACGCCGTAAATTCTCTTCACCTTCTGCTTTTCGCGCAGCTGTATCCCGTACTCGCTGACTTTCGCACGTCTTCGAAGGCCGTGTTCACCCGGCGGGTAATTACGCTTCTCCAGCGGACACTTGTCCGTATAGCACTTGACACCTTTCAGGAAAAGTTTTTGTCTTTCCCTTCTACAAAGTCTGCAACTTGAGTCAACATATCTTCCCATTCAAAACTCCGAATATTTCGTTAAACTCTTCGTCTCTTCGGTGGTCGGCATCCGTTATGAGGGATAGGGGTAACGTCTCGTATGCTCGTGATTTCGAGTCCGCCGGTTTGGAGTGACCTGATAGCCGCTTCCCTTCCTGAACCAGGCCCTTTGACCAGGACCTCCACCTTTTTCATGCCCAGGTTTGCTGCCTCCTTAGCCGCTGCCTCTCCGGCTGATTGTGCAGCGTATGGAGTACTTTTTCTGGAGCCCTTGAAACCCATTTTTCCGGCTGATGACCATGATACTACGTTACCGTAAATGTCGGTTAAGGCAACAACGGTATTGTTGAAGCTGGCTTTAATATGGGCAATGCCGTGTGCGTCAACTGTGGTTTTCTTTCGTTTCTTGCCTGCAACTTTTGACAATTTAAATCTCTCCTGTTATTTATTTCTTCGCAGCTGCCTTCTTCCTACCTGCAACAGTGCGCCTCTTCCCTTTCCGAGTTCGCGAATTGGTTCTGGTCCTCTGCCCTCGGACCGGCAGTCCTTTGCGGTGCCTGAGACCTCGATAACTGCCGATATCCATGAGTCGTTTTATATTCATCTGGTTCTCGCTTCGAAGCGAACCTTCAACCTTGTAATCCGAAGTGATTACCTGACGGATACGCGCCACTTCCTCGTCACTCAATTCACCTATATGCCTCGCGGGGTCGATACCAGCTTTATCGAGAATATCCAGCGCAGAGGCATGACCGATCCCATATATATAAGTCAAGCCGTACTCGGCCCGTTTTCCCTTCGGTAAATCGACTCCTGAAATTCTTGCCAACTTGATTCTCCTTTACTTAGGTTGCGTGTCGAAGCTTGTAGGTTGCCCAAAACATGCTACCTACTCACTACTACTTACTTCCTACTGTTTGCATTCATCCCTGGCGCTGCTTGTGCTTTGGGTTCTTCTTGCAAATAACCCTCACGACGCCTTTGCGCTTTACGATCTTGCAATTGTCGCAGAGTTTTCTGACAGATGCTCGGACTTTCATTATGACATTACCTCACTTATAGCGGTATACAATTCGGCCCTTCGATAAATCGTAGGGGGAGAGTTCCACGGTAACCTTGTCTCCGACCAATATTTTTATGAAATTCATTCTCATTTTGCCAGAGATATGTGCTAATATCTCATGACCGTTGTCCAGCTTCACACGGAAAGTCGCATTAGGCAGAGTTTCGCTGATCGTACCGTCGACCTTGATTTGACCTTGCTTTGCCATCCGAAGGATCCTATCGATTGGACAATGTTAGTATTTCGGGTTTTCCATCTGAAATCGCAACTGTATGTTCAAAATGAGCAGATGGCTTGCCATCCGAAGTATATACCGTCCATCCATCTTTCGCAGTGTACACTCTGAACGTTCCAGCATTTACCATCGGTTCAATCGCAAGAGTCATCCCATTCCTCAGAAGAGCACCTCTGCCCTTCTTGCCGTAGTTAGGAACAGCGGGATCTTCATGTAGCTTTGTCCCGATCCCGTGACCAACCAGATCTCTGACAACCGAGAACCCATTACTTTCAACATAATCCTGAATCGCACTTGAAATATCCTCGACGTGGTTACCGGCCACTGCGTTTTCAATTCCGATGTTAAGCGCTTTGATCGTAACGTCCATGAGTTTCTTCTTTTGATCCGATATCTCGCCGATCGGAAAGGTTCTAGCTGCATCGCCGTAATAACCGTTCTTGATGGCACCGACATCTACCGATAGGATCTCACCTTTCTGAAGTTGGCGAGAACCCGGTATTCCATGCACAACCTGGTCATCAATCGATAAACAGACAGTTGCGGGAAAGAGATTCCGCCTATCAAATCCATAGCCTTTAAAAGCTGGTTTAGCATCCTGTGAAAGAACAAAATCTTCGGCAATCTCATCCAGTTCCTTGGTCGTGACACCTGGCCTAATGTACTTTTCAACAGTATCCAGGATCCCGCCAACCACTTTTCCCACTTCGCGCATAAATTCCAACTCGCGGCGAGTCTTTACATTTATCATCGTATATCAAGAATAGCGGCGGCTCTTCAATTTGCCGGTCTTCATGAACCCATCATAATGGTGCATAACGAGTTGAGACTCGATCTGGTGAACAGTTTCAAGTCCGACGCCGACAATGATCAGCAGGCTGGTACCGCCGAAGAAGGATGCGAAGCTCTGACTTACACCGAACCGTACCATGAATGCCGGCAGAATAGCAACGATCGCGAGGAAGATCGATCCCGGGAGAGTCACCTTAGTCAAAATATTATCGATAAAATCGGCAGTGTGTTGCCCAGGCCTGATGCCAGGTACAAACCCGCCCTGCTTCTTCATGTTATCCGAAACATCTTTCGGATTGAAAGCAATGGCCGTGTAAAAATACGTGAAGAATATGATCATCAAAGCATAGATGAACGAGTATACAAATGATGTAAAGGAGAAATATCCGGCAATACTCTGCATGAATTCATTGTTCGGGAAAAATGTCAATATTGTCTGAGGAACAAACATAATCGATTGCGCAAAGATGATGGGCATAACACCGGCGGTGTTGACTCTAATCGGTATATACTGAGTTACTCCGCCGTATACCTTTCTTCCGACGACTCGTTTGGCGTACTGGACCGGAACCTTCCTCGTACCCTCTGTAACATAAACAATCGCAGCTATAATCGCGACCATCAGAGCGATGACAACAACCTCAGAAATGAAGCTTCTTGCTCCTGAACTGACCAGTTGGTACTCATCCAAAACAGCATTCGGGAATCTCGCGATAATATTGACAGTGATGATAAGCGAGATGCCATTCCCAATTCCTTTCTCGGTGATCTGCTCGCCCAACCACATCATAAAGATGGTTCCGGCAGTCAGTACGATTACGGTGGACATAGTGAAGCCAAGTCCTCTGACTGCTTCAGGTATAACCGGAAGTCCGCCACCTGTCGTCATACTCTCCAGTCTAACACTGACTCCCCAGGCTTGTAAGGCGGAAATCAGTACAGTGCCATAGCGTGCGAGCTGTGTAATCTTCTTCTGACCTTCCTCGCCCTCCCGTTGAAGTTTTTGGAAGTAAGGAACGACAGCACCAAGGAGCTGAATCACAATTTCCGCGCTGATGAACGGCATGATTCCCAGTGCAAACACGGCGGCATTTTCAAACGCACCGCCTGCGAACAGGTCATACAATCCGAAGAGTGTGTTCTGCGATTGAGTGCGTGTAACTTCTGCAAGTAGCGACGCATCTACACCTGGAAGCGTGATGTGAGCACCGAGCCTCACGACAGCCAGAAGACCCGCGGTAAATATTATTCGTTTGCGAAGGTCGTCAACCTTGAAGATATTTCTCAAACTTTCGGTTAGTCTCGACATCTCTTATTGCTCAAGTGGTTTTACCCGGCCCGAAACCGGAATTACCTTAGATGTGCCGCCAGCGGCTTTAATTTTTTCTACTGCGGACGAACTGAATGCATTCGCAGATACATCCAGCTTTGCAGACAGGGTACCGTCTCCTAAGATCTTGACAGGCCGCGTTCTGTTGGACACGGTCCCGATTTTGTAGAGAAGCTCTGGTGTTACGGCTCCTCCCGGAAGCCTGCCCGCTTCGGCTAGCTTTCCCAAAGTAGATACGTTAACAATCTGGTACTCCACCCTGAACGGGCTGACGAATCCGAACTTCGGTATTCGTCTGTTTAGAGGCATTTGTCCGCCTTCGAACCACGCCCTGACCTGATCGCCGGACCTCGACCGTTGTCCCTTATGCCCCTTCGTTGCCGTCTTGCCATGGCCGGACCCGACGCCTCGCCCAATGCGTTTCACTTTTTTCTTTGAGCCAGGCGCGTACTTCAAATTTCCAAGCATGTTCATCATAAAGCTCCTACCTTGCAGATCCTTCGGGAACCGGTTCGACACTCACGAGGTGCTGAACCTTGGCGATCATTCCTCTTATCTGCGGTGTATCTGTTTTGACAACACTCTTTCTTATTTTTCCGAGACCCAGAGCCTTGATGGTCCGTTTCTGAGGATACGGTCTCTCAATGACACTTCTTATCTGGGTTATCTTGATTTTCTTCGGTTCACTCATGATTATACCTGTCCCGGTTCAGTTTGTGGTACTGCTGGTGGTTCAGGTGCTGGAATACTGTAGACATCCCTTGGGTTCATTCCTCGCCTTTCAGAGACCATTCGGGCGTCCGAAAGGTTCAATAGGGCTTTCATCGTTGCCTTCACGACGTTATGTGGGTTTGAGGAACCCATCGACTTCGTCAGCACATCTTGAACGCCCGCTGATTCGAGAACCGCGCGAACCCCACCGCCGGCAATGACCCCCGTACCGGGGGTAGCAGGCTTCAAAAGAACTTTGGCAGCACCAAATTTACCAACGACCGGATGTGGAATGGTACCTTTTAGTACCGCGACTCTCACCACGTTCTTCTTCGCGTCATCCACACCCTTGCTAATAGCATCGTTAACTTCATTTGCCTTACCGAGTCCTATGCCTACACTTCCCTTCCCATCTCCCACTACGACGATAGCATTGAAGCTGAAACGCCGTCCGCCCTTAACCACTTTAGCGACGCGGTTGATATGTACAAGCTTTTCTTTCAGCTCAGTTTCGTCAGGCTTTACTCGTTGAGCGTCCTTCAGGTCTTTTGATTTCATCAGTATGATACCTTCTTAAAATTTCAATCCGCCTTCACGCGCACCTTCAGCAAATGCTTTCACGCGACCATGATACAACCTGCCTCCGCGATCCAGCACCACCATCTTAATATCCTTTTCAAGAGCTTTCTTTGCCAGCGCCATCCCGACGATCTTGCTGACACTCGTCTTGCCTTTAGCTTCCTTGATCTGGTCCACCACTTCCTTACTAGCACTGGAAAGCTGTGCCAGTGTTCTTCCTTTGGTGTCGTCGACGATTGTTCCATAAATGTGTTTAAGACTTCTGTACACAACCAGCCGCGGGCGATCAGAAGTGCCCCGGATTCGCTTCTTCAGTCCACGCTTTACTCTCGCAGACCTTATTTTCTTTTTCTCTAGCCGACCCATTTAGAAATATCTCCGCTAATTATTTTGCTGCAGCCGCAGCCTTTCCAGCCTTACGGCGAATAAACTCATTCTCATACTTGATCCCCTTTCCCTTGTAAGGTTCCGGCGGACGAAAGGCCCTGATCTTTGCCGCTATCTGTCCGACGAGCTGCCTGTCAGTACCGGAGATCACAAGATTAGTCGGTGAAGAAGCCTGTATCTTGATTCCTTCGGGAGGTCTGAACAGAATCGGATGCGAGAATCCCAGGACTAATTGAAGATTGGCGCCTTTCATCTCAGCGCGATAGCCTACGCCGATAATCTCCAATTTCTTCTCATAGCCCTTGGTGACTCCGTTTACCATATTATTCAGCAGTGCCCTCCACAGCCCGTGGAGTGCATTGAAGGTATTTCCCTCACCGCTCACTTTGACGACTGACTCCTCAGCAGTGGTATCGACTGAGATCGCAGGATGAAGAAGGGCTGCTAATTCACCCTTGGGTCCTTTGACTTTCAGGACACCGTCGGAGACCTGTACGCTCACACCCTTCGGGATGGGAACAGGCTTCTTGCCAATTCGTGACACTTTAGAAACTCCTTCTGGTTACCAAATGTAGCACAAGATTTCTCCACCGACGTTAAAGCGCCTTGCATCTTTGTCGGTCATTAAACCTCTATTGGTCGAGATTATTGCAACACCCAAACCGTTGAGCACACGCGGCATTTCGCCTGCGCCAGCATAAATTCGGCGTCCGGGAGCAGAGATTCTCCTGAGTCCTGTCAGAACAGGCCTCCCATTGTAGTATTTCAAGTAAATCCGGATAACTCCCTGCGGAGGATCCTCAACATCTACATATTTGTCAATGTAGTGCTGCTCATAGAGGATCTTTGTTATCGCACGCTTCAAATTGCTCGCCGGCACATCGACCTTTCTCTGTCGAGCGGCTGCCGCATTTCTCAGTCGGGTGAGGAAATCAGCAATTGGGTCACTCATCGACATCGACTTAAACTCCTAAGTTAAATTACCAACTTGACTTCTTGATACCGGGAATCAACCCATCAAGCGCCAGCCTTCTAAAACAAATGCGGCACACGCCGAATTTGCGATAGTATGCTCTAGGGCGACCACATATCGTGCAACGATTATGCTTCCGCACTTTGTACTTGGGTTCCCTCTGAGCCTTTACGATCATAGCTGTTCGCGCCACTCAATTGCTCCTTTCGTTAGGCAGCTTTGTCTATTGATGTTTCGGCATTTTCTTTCCTTCTGAAAGGCATACCGAAGCCCTTTAACAACTCGTAAGCCTCCTCATCGGTCCTGGCAGAGGTAACGAACGTGATGTCCATACCGAAGATCCGTTCCACCTTATCAACGTCGATCTCGGGGAAAATTATCTGCTCCTTGACGCCGAGGGTGTAGCTGCCTCGCCCGTCAAACGATTTATCGGAGACTCCTCTGAAGTCGCGGACACGTGGAATGGCGACGCTGATCAGCCGATCCATAAACTCAAACATCTTTTCTCTTCGCAGCGTTATTTTGCAGCCTATGGCAAGGCCTTCTCGAAGCTTGAAATTCGATATGGCTTTTTTCGAGCGAGTGATCGCCGGCTTCTGTCCCGTTATGATTGTCATATCCCTTACAACGGTCTCAATAATCTTTGGATCCTGGGTCGCTGCTCCTACACCGCAATTAATAGAAATCTTTTCGAGTCTTGGAACTTGCATCCTGTTGCCGTACGAGAATCTCTTTGTCAGAGCCGATATGATTTCATTCTTGTACAGCACAGATAGTCGGGGAACCACCTTCTCTTCGACAACTGACTCAGCTTGTGCTTCAGCCGCACGCGCGGACTTTGCTTTCTCCTGTGCGCCGCCCTTCTGCTTTTTCTCTTTCGGGGCAGCGGGTGATCCGGAACCGGATATATTACTTTTTTCTTTTGCCATCATTCAAACCCATTTAGAACATCTCGTTACAGTTTTTGCACACCCGCATCTTTTGCTTGCGGCCTGTGACTCCAGCGACAGTAGCGTAGCCTACTGGACTTGCATTGTTGCATTTCGGGCAGATGACCATCACATTGGAAGCATGAATGGGCTGTTCCCTTTCGAGTATCCCGCCAGCTGGTATGCTTTGAGTCGGCTTCGTGTGCCTCTTTCTGATATTCACGCCTTCAACGAGCAGTTTTTCCCTGTCCGGAATAACGCGGAGTACTTTACCTGATTTCCCTCGTGAGTTACCACTAACCACAAGGACCATATCATTCTTATGAACGTGCATTCTTAGTAGCCTCTTTTACCTGCAAGACTCCGATTCAAAGTACCTCCGGAGCCAACGAAACAATTTTCATGAACTGCTTGTCGCGCAGCTCTCTGGCAACGGGTCCGAAAATTCGCGTGCCTCTAGGTTCACCCTGCTGATTTAGCAACACTGCCGCATTCTCGTCAAACCGTATGAACGTGCCGTCTGGCCTCTTGTATTCCTTCTTGGTTCGTACAACGACAGCTTTAGACACGTCGCCTTTCTTTACTTCCGCTCCCGGTATCGCCTGTTTGACAGAAACCACGATAAGGTCGCCCAAACCCGCATACCTTCGGTCGTGACCACCGAGAACGCGGATGCAACGCACTTTCTTCGCGCCGGAGTTGTCAGCCACAACCAGGTTAGTTTCTTCCTGAATCAATTCTTAATCCTCCGTCACTTAGCTTTTTCAACGATTTCGACGAGTCGCCACCTCTTCGTCTTCGAAAGCGGTCTTGTTTCCATAATCTTTACGGTATCACCGACTCGGGCTTCGTTCTTTTCATCGTGCGCCGTGAGCGTGGTGGTCCTCCTGAAATACTTCTTGTAGATCGGGTGAGGCACAACTCTCTCGATGCTCACAACAATTGACTTCTGCATTTTATTACTAACGACTTTTCCGACCCTAGTTTTCCTGAGACTCCTGTTTGTACCTGCTGTTTCCATCAACGGACCTCATCATTCGTCGTTTTCACGTCGGTGCCTTCCGGGGGAGCCGACACAGTTTGAGCCGACCCCGCATGCTGGCGCTCACGGAGAATGGTTTTCATCCTCGCGATCTCTTTGCGGATATACCTGACCTGAACCGGGTTCTTTACTTCACCGCCCACTGCCTTTTGGAACCGTATCTTGTCAATTGCTTCAGTATTGTCTTTGATTCTCTGGAGAAGTTCTTTTTCAGACATCGGGCGTAATTCGTGAGGTTTTATCATGGCTCAACCCTCATAATCCATTCTAGCAACGAACTTAGTTTTGATAGGAAGCTTGTGCGCTGCCAGCCTGAGCGCCTCGGCAGCAAGAGTTTGCGTTATGCCGCCGACTTCGAACATCACTCTTCCAGGCTTCACAACCGCCACCCAGAACTCGGGCATGCCCTTGCCTTTTCCCATTCTAGTTTCTGCGGGTTTCTTGGTTACAGGCTTGTCAGGAAAAATTCTTATCCAGATTCTGCCGTCGCGCTTCATCTGTCTTGTCAGAGCGACACGAGCAGCCTCAATTTGTCGTGCCGTGATCCAGCCGGGCTCGAGCGCTTTAAGACCGAAGTCTCCAAAGGACACGCTGCTTCCACGCTCGGCTTTACCACGCATCCTTCCTCGCTGTGTCTTTCTGTATTTGACCCTTTTTGGCATTAACATTATTGTCTCTCCTGGAGATTATCTCGGCAGAGGGCCATAAACTTCTCCCCTGCAAATCCAAACTTTGACACCGATCAGTCCATAAATAGTTCTGGCGGCCACTCTTGCATAGTCGATGTCCGCTCTTAGTGTATGCAACGGAACTCTTCCTTCGCGATACTGCGCGGTTCGGGCAATCTCGGCGCCACCGAGTCGTCCGGCACACATCACGCGAATTCCCTCGGCTCCCATCCTCGTCGCAGACGTAATCGCGTTCTTCATGGCACGCCTGAAGTTAATGCGTCCCTCCAACTGATTCGCAATGTTCTCCGCAACCAAATAGGCATCCAACTCGGGACGCTTGATCTCAAAGGTCTTTATCTTGACGGCTTCTCTCGAGGTCAACTTCTTTAACTCAGCTTCAAGCTGATTGACATCCTTCCCGCTTTTCCCGATCACAATACCTGGGCGGCTGGTATGGATTGAGACAGTCATTTGACTTCCCTTGCGCTCAATTGAAATGCGCGAGACTCCCGCCTTGTTAAGACGGTTCCGCAGGTAGCTTCTGACTCTCTCGTCCTCAACAAGTAAACTAGAATAACCTTTATGCTCGAACCAAGTAGAATCCCAGTCACGAGTTATTCCAAGCCGAAAGCCGATAGGATTGGTTTTTTGTCCCAAGAATTCCTCCTAAAATATACCCGCTCTGGTCCGGCCGGACATCAAGATCGGGTTTATACAGTTGTGTTTCATTCTTTCGTCGCCACCACGACGGTTATGTGGTTACTTCTCTTCCGTATACGATAAGCACGTCCCTGTGGGGCGGGCAACACTCTTTTTGCGACGGGGCCGCCATCAACAAAAATTTCTTTAACATACAAACTGTTTTCGTCCAACCGCCCGACATCTTCCCTGTTCATGATATTTGCGACAGCAGACCGCAAGACTTTTTCCGCGTCCTTAGAGGCATGCTTCGAAGAGAAGTGGAGCATTGAGAGAGCTTCGCCTACGCTTTTCCCACGAACGAGATCGACTACAAGCCGCATTTTCCGTGGAGACGATCCGACATATTTGACAACAGCTTTCGATTCCATTTTCCTACTCCTTATGCCGCCGTCGCTGTCTTTTCAGACTTGATACCAGGGTGAGATCTAAAAGTCCTTGTTGCTGCGAATTCACCCAGCCGGTGGCCGACCATCGCTTCGATGATATATACCGGTATGAACTTGTTACCGTTGTGAACGGCAAAGGTGTGGCCCACAAAGTCCGGAACAATCATACTGTCACGTGCCCAAGTCTTAATGACTTTCTTTTGATTCTTCTTATTCAGATCCTCAACTCTCTTCACAAGCTTCGGATCAACGAACACACCTTTTTTTACTGAACGCGCCATATTAATTCAACCGTTACTTTCTACGTTTGACGATATATTTGTTAGATTTTTGATTTCTCTTTCTCGTCTTCAGCCCCTTTGTCTTCCAACCCCACGGTGAAACCGGATGCGGATTTCCTTGGGGAGATTTTCCTTCTCCTCCACCATGCGGATGGTCAACAGGATTCATTACAACGCCTCGCGATTGCGGTCTGACGCCCAGCCATCTCAACCGTCCTGCCTTTCCCCAACTTATGTTCTCGTATTCAGAATTGCTGACAACACCTATCGTCGCCTGGCAATCAGTTCGCACCATCCTCATTTCGCCGGACGGGAGTCTAAGCGTGGCGTAGTTTCCCTCCTTCGCTACCAGTTGTGCTGACGTGCCCGCACTGCGAGCCAACTGGGCACCCTTGCCCGGCTTCATTTCTATGCTGTGAATTGTGGTACCCACAGGTATGTTTCTTATCGGCATCGCACTGCCAACACTGAATTCCGCTTTATCACCCGTCTGGACGCGATCCCCGACTTTGAGGCCATCCGGGGCAATAATGTAACTCTTTACACCATCGAGATAATGAAGGAGCGCAATTCTGGCATTACGATTTGGATCATACTCGATAGATGCCACCTTTGCATCAACTCCCGATTTGTTCCGCTTGAAATCAATGATCCTGTAAAATCTCTTGTGCGCACCGCCTCTATGCCGTGATGTAATGCGACCCTGATTATTTCTCCCGCCAGAGCTCTTCAGAGGAACAATCAGAGATTTCTCAGGCTTTGACTTAGTAACCTCTTCAAACGTCGACACAGAATAGTATCGTGTCGCAGGCGTTGTCGGCTTTAGTTTCTTCAAACCCATTTAAGAAATCCTTTTCTCACTGATTCGTTCTTGTCCAATCTATGCCGTCCCGAGAAGATCTATGGTATATCCCTCCATAAGGGTCACAACCGCCTTCTTCCTCTTCGGACGCCTACCCTCGAACCGTCCGCGCTTCGTAAGTGTCCCGATAATCTTTCCCTTCATGACAATCGTACGAACACTGCTTACTTTTACGTTGAAGCGCTTTTCAATCTCTCTTTTTATCTCTATTCGATTCGAATCTTTCAGTACTTCAAACACATACTGACGCTTTTCCTGGAGCTTCGTATTCTTCTCTGTCAAAAGCGGTCTGACTAGGAGCGAATTCATTTACCATCTCCCGTGTTTGACTCATTCACTGATTTTACGTCGGATACATTACTTGACCCAGAATTCACCAGATCACTTTGCAACGAAGTCAATGCACTCTTCTGAAACAGAACGACTTCGCTATTCAAAAGGTCGTACGTCGACGCAACCACAGCACTTCTCACGAACACCCTTGGAAGATTTCTGCCGGCGCGATTGACTGCCTGATCGTTCTTCGGCATCATCAGCAGGACTTTCTTCTTGTCAATACCTAATGCTCTAAGTATCTCAACCACCTTCTTGGTCTTCGACTCAGCAAGAGTGAAATCTTCCACCACAACAATGCCGCCTTCGCTTGCCTTGTACGTCAACGCCGATTTTCGGGCGAGAGCTTTCACCTTTTCATTCACTTTCTTTTCATAGCCATGAGGCTGGGGACCGAAGATAGTGCCGCCACCGCTCCAAATCGGATTTCGAGTTGAACCGCTTCGTGCTCTTCCAGTGTGCTTCTGTTTCCACGGTTTCTTTCCGCCGCCTCTAACTTCAGCACGAGTTTTCGTCTTGTGCGTCCCCTGACGTGCGCTCGCCAGATATGCCGTGACTGTTTGATAAATAGCATGGTCGTTGGGTTCAATTCCAAAGACTGCTGGCAAAAGCTCGATCGTCTCGCCTGTCTTCGACCCATCTGTACGTAGGACTTCAACTTGAATCATTCCAGCCTCATTCACCTCTCGCAATCATTCATTTTGCGCGACAAATTTCCACATAACCGTTAGTTGGACCTGGGACAGAACCCTCGACTAAAATCAGATTTGAATCAGGAATCAACCTCACAACTCGCAGATTCTTTGTTGTCGCTCTTTTTCCGCCCATGCGTCCCGCCATCCTGAGACCTTTAAAAGATCTCGATGGGTAGGAAGAGCTACCCACAGAACCAGGTGCACGTGTTCTGTCACTTTGACCATGAGTTATCGGGCCGCCGCCGAAATGGTGACGCTTGACAACCCCCTGGAATCCATGTCCTTTCGAAGTCCCTGATATCGAGACGCGATCTCCAACAGCGAAGAGCTTATCAATACTAATAACGTCGCCCAGTTTGTAAGAACTCAAGTCGAAGCCGATAAACTCACGAATGAGCCGGGCACCCTTTACACCGGATTTCAGCAGGTGACCCTTTAGCGCTTTGCTGGTAAGACGCTCCGGCTTCTCACCAAAAGCAAGCTGAAGGGCTTCGTAGCCGTCACTTTCTTTCGTTTTCACCGCCGTTACAGAACACGGGCCAGCTTCGATAACGGTAACCGAAATAGAATTTCCTACGTCATCGAAGACATTGGTCATGCCCAGCTTTTTTCCTAACAAACCACGCATTACTTCCTACTCCACCTTCCGGAATATTCGTTTTCTTCGGTAAGTCTTTTCAATTAGACCTTCATCTCCACATCAACTCCAGCCGGCAGGTCAAGCTTTGTGAGTGAGTCCACCGACTTAGATGACGCATTGTAAATGTAGATCAGACGTTTGTGCTGCCTTAGCTCAAACTGCTCCCGGCTCCGTTTATCGACGTGAGGAGACCTTAGAACCGTGTAGACGGTTTTCTTCGTCGGCAGGGGGATCGGGCCCGATACTACGGCGCCAGTGGATTTTATCGTTCGTACAATCTTCTCCGCTGATTTATCAATCAGGGCATGATCGTATGATTTCAATTTTATCCTGATAGTCTGGCCAGCCACAGCTTACCTCACCTTTCCATCCCGACAATCTGCATTCGCAGGTTGTCGGCAAGATATCTTTTCAACATTCAACTAACTTACTCAATGATCTTTGTTACGACGCCTGCTCCGACGGTATGGCCGCCTTCACGAATTGCAAAGCGGAGACCTTCTTCCATCGCAATCGGCGTGATCAATTCGATCCTTAGGTTATCGACGTTGTCACCGGGCATAACCATCTCGGTCCCTTCCGGGAATTCCGTGACAGAGCCCGTGACATCCGTGGTACGGAAGTAAAACTGCGGACGATATCCTTTAAAGAACGGAGTATGCCTTCCGCCTTCTTCTTTGCTCAGCACATAAACCTGCGCAGTGAACTTCGTGTGCGGTGTAATAGAGCCGGGTTTCGCCAGAACCATTCCACGTTCCAACTCAGTCTTTTCAACGCCACGCAGCAGAACACCGATATTGTCGCCCGCAATTCCTTCGTCAAGTTCCTTTCTGAACATCTCGAGTCCGGTGCACACCGCCTTCTTGTGCGCGCCGAGTCCAATCACTTCCAGTTCTTCACTGACTTTAACTCTCCCGCGCTCGACTCTACCAGTTCCAACAGTGCCGCGACCGGTGATTGTAAAAACATCTTCTATAGGCATAAGGAAAGGCTTTTCAACATCTCTCTTCGGAAGCGGGATATAACTGTCCACAGCATCGAGAAGATCATAAATACACTTGAATCGAGGATCGTCTCCGGTGGCATTGGGATCGGCGCCTGCTTCCATCGCCTTCAACGCGCTCCCTCTAATCACCGGGACTTCATCTCCCGGGAAATTATACTTCTTCAGAAGATCGCGCACTTCCACTTCCACCAACTCCAGGAGTTCGGGATCATCGACCATATCAACTTTATTCATAAACACGACGATCTTAGGAACTCCGACCTGGTACGCCAACAGGATATGTTCACGAGTCTGGGGCATCGGACCATCATTGGCAGCAACCACCAGAATCGCGCCATCCATTTGCGCAGCACCGGTTATCATATTCTTTATGTAATCAGCATGGCCTGGGCAGTCAACGTGTGCATAATGCCGGGTAGCGGTCTGATATTCAACGTGCGCGGTTGCGATAGTAATACCACGGGCCTTTTCCTCCGGTGCATTATCAATGCTATCGAAGCTTCTTGCCGATGCAAGTCCCTTTTTCGAAAGTGCCAGTGTAATCGCTGAAGTCAAAGTGGTCTTGCCGTGATCAATGTGCCCAATGGTACCGACGTTGATATGTGGCTTGCTGCGGTCGAATTTCTCCTTAGCCATCTAAATTCTCCTTATAATTTTTTCAAACAATTTGCCCAGTGAAAGCTTGCTGGAAGTATAGACCAAACGAGTCTCTGTTATGCAGCAATGGACTCTTTCCCTCTCACCTTTTCGACAATCTGCTCAGCAATACTTCTGGGGACTTCGTCATAATGGGAAAACTGCATGGTAAAAATTGCGCGGCCTTGTGTCATGGATCGCAGGGATGTCGCATAACCGAACATCTCCGAAAGCGGAACGCCAGCTTTTACGACCTGGGCATCCTTCCTCGATCCAATCCCCTCGATTCTTCCTCTTCGGGAATTGAGATCGCCCATCACATCACCCAAATATTCTTCGGGAGTGACGACTTCTACATCCATGATAGGTTCCAGCAATACCGGATCGGCCTTCTTAGCTCCTTCTTTAAAGGCGATGCTCCCGGCAATCTTGAATGCCATCTCGCTTGAATCGACATCATGGTACGAACCGTCAAGCAGATTGACTTTGACATCCACGACAGGAAATCCGCCGAGCACGCCGCTCTGCAACGCCTCCTGCACTCCCTGCGATACAGCCGGGATGAACTCTTTTGGAATGACGCCTCCGACGATGGAGTTCGTGAATTCGAAGCCTTTTCCCTTCTCGTTTGGTTCTACGTCAATGACAACGTGACCATATTGACCGTGACCGCCCGACTGACGAATGAACTTACCTTCCTGCGTAACTTTCTTTCTAATTGTTTCCTTGTATGCAACCTGCGGTCGTCCAACGTTTGCTTCGACTTTAAACTCTCTCTTTAGGCGATCCACGATAATCTCGAGATGTAACTCGCCCATGCCGCTGATGATAGTCTGACCCGTCTCTTCGTTTGTAGACATCCTGAATGTGGGGTCCTCCTCGGTGAGCTTCTGCAATGAGTCGCCGAGTTTTTCCTGGTCAGCTTTCGTTTTCGGTTCGATGGCCACATGAATAACGGGATCAGGAAACTCCATCTTCTCCAAAACTATCGGGGAGGATTCATCACAAAGCGTGTCACCGGTTTTTGTATATTTCAATCCGACCGCAGCGACAATATCCCCGGTGAAAGCAGTGTCGATATCCTCACGGTGGTTCGCGTGCATCCGCAGGATCCTACCGATTCTTTCCTTTCGTCCGTTTGTGGAATTGTACACATAAGAACCACCGGAAAGTAAGCCGCTGTACACCCTGAAAAAAGTGAGCTTGCCAACGTAAGGATCGGTCATGATCTTAAAAGCCAGAGCCGAGAATTTCTCGTCGTCGGAAGGCTGTCGCGAAATCTGATTACCGTCGGGGTTATGCCCTTGAGTTGCTCCCACATCAAGAGGCGATGGAAGAAAATCAACGACACAATCCATCAGACGCTGAACACCTTTATTCTTGAAGGCAGTGCCACAGGCGACAGGAACTATCTTCGACTCAATCGTGGCCTTTCTTATCGTCGCTATGATTTCATCCTCTGAAATTTCTTTGCCGTCGAGATACTTCACCAGCAACGTGTCATCGACATCAGATACCGCCTCAAGCAGCTTAGTCCTGTACTCCTGAGCCTTAACTTGGAGGTCGTGAGGTATGTCGTATTCCTCCCACGTCGTTCCGAGATTAGACTCATTATACATTACCGCCTTCATTTTGATCAGATCAACGATGCCGGCAAATAGATCACCTTCCCCGATAGGAAGCTGAATGGGGACAGGGTTGGCTCCAAGTCTGTCTCTCATCATCTGGAGAACATTGAAAAAGTCTGCACCGACGCGATCCATCTTGTTGACGAAAGCGATGCGCGGTACACCATATCTATCAGCCTGACGCCAAACTGTCTCCGACTGCGGCTCAACACCACCCACCGCACAAAACAAAGCGATCGCACCATCAAGCACTCTCAAGGACCGTTCGACTTCGATCGTGAAGTCGACATGTCCCGGAGTGTCAATTATATTTATACGATGATCTCTCCAGAAGCATGTCGTTGCAGCTGAAGTGATCGTTATACCTCTTTCCTTCTCCTGCTCCATGAAATCCATGGTGGCCGCGCCATCATGCACCTCACCGAGCCTGTGGGTCTTTCCTGTATAAAAAAGTATTCTCTCGGTAGTAGTAGTTTTCCCGGCATCGATGTGCGCCATTATTCCGATATTTCTCGTTCTTCCCAGCGGATACTCTCTCGTCATAGTCTATCTCATCAACCTTCCAGTACTAATCACCATCTGTAGTGAGCAAAAGCCTTGTTGGCTTCCGCCATTTTGTGCGTATCTTCGCGCTTCTTTATCGCGTTGCCTTCGCCATTTGAAGCAGCAATAATCTCAGCAGCAAGCTTCAACGACATCGACTTATCCTTCCGATCGCGCGCATAGCGTATCAACCACCTCATTCCAAGAGCCAGACTCCGCTCAGGCCTGACTTCACTCGGGACCTGGTAAGTTGCTCCGCCGACCCTTCTAGCACGCACTTCAATTATCGGCTGGACGTTATTCAAAGCTTTTCTGAACACGTCCAACGGGTTCTGCTTGGTGCGCTGCTCGATGACGTCAAATGCGTCATAGATGATCCTTCGCGCAAGATGCTTCTTTCCGCAGTTCATGACATTGTTCACGAATTTCGCTATGAAGATATCATTATACTTAGGGTCAGGAAAAACCTGACGCCGTTCGGAGCGTTTTTTCCTCATCGAAAACTCTTTTGGTTTTTATTGCGCTGAAGCTTTAGGTTTCTTGGCACCGTACTTTGAACGGCCTTGCTTTCTGTCGGCAACGCCGGCGGTGTCAAGAGTACCTCTAATGATGTGATAGCGCACGCCCGGCAAGTCTTTTACGCGGCCGCCTCTAATCAATACAATAGAGTGCTCCTGTAAATTATGACCCTCGCCAGGGATATAAGCCGTCACTTCGATACCGTGAACTAGCCTTACGCGCGCCACCTTTCGGAGAGCCGAATTCGGCTTTTTAGGAGTGGTGGTATAAACGCGGGTGCAAACGCCCCGCTTCTGCGGATTTCCCTGAAGCGCGGGGGATTTTCCTTTTAGGAGAAGTCTTCTCCTCCCCTGCCTTATCAGTTGGTTAATCGTCGGCAATGTGTTCCTCCCGGATACGTGCCTTCATCATAGAGTGTTAATATAAAAAACGTCCGTTAAACAATCAATAAAACGGCAAAAAAATAGGGGAGAATTTTACTTCTCCCCGAATTGCATGACTCACAAAGCTATCTTTTCGCGAGAAAGTTCTTCAGCTTCCTCTTCACTCTTATCTACCATTTCCTTCTCAGTCAGGATCAAATCGCGGAATTTCTTCAGACCTGTCCCCGCCGGAATGAGTTGGCCGATAATGACATTTTCCTTTAATCCAATCAGCTTGTCTAGTTTTCCCTCCACGGAGGCATCAGTCAGGACCTTGGTTGTCTCCTGGAAAGAAGCGGCTGAGATGAAGCTATCTGTGGATAAGGCAGCTGAAGTTATGCCGAGCAGCACATCCTCGGTGGTGGCAGGAGACGAGTCTCTGAACTCAATCACCTTCTTCTTTGCTCGCCTCAAGTCGCGGTTCTTCGCCATGACCACCGCGCGTTCTACAAGCTGGCTTGCTCTGTACTTCGAATCTCCGCGCGCGGTCACAACGATCTTCTTTCCGATGGAAACGTTCTCTTCACGAATCCTGTGAACATCAACTATGTCACCCTCCAAAAAGGGAGTGTCACCCGAATCAACGACACGCACCCGCTGGAACATCTGGCGTACAATGACTTCGATGTGTTTGTCATTAATCGTTACGTTCTGCTGACGATACACTTCCTGTATCTCATCCAACAAATACTTCTGCACATCAGCGGGTCCCTTGATTCTGAGAATGTCATGCGGATCAACCGGACCATCTGTCAGCCTCTCCCCGGCGATAACGAAATCATTCTCCTGTACCAGGATATGTTGCCTCAGTGAGACTTTGTATGTCTTTCGGTCTTTTCCATCAACACTTGTTACGATGACTTCTTTAGTGCCTCTTGATTGTCCGCCAAATCCGACATAGCCGTCAATTTCGCTTACTGTAGCGGGATCCTGCGGCGCGCGAGCCTCGAAGAGTTCCTGCACTCTGGGCAGACCTGTGGTCACATCACGGACCCTGGACAATTCCTTAGGCTTCTTCGCAAGGGTTTCGCCGGATTGAACTTCTTCCCCATCCTCCACGACGATGTGGGCACCTACAGGAAGGTTATACGTCCTTCTCACCTTACCACCGTGGACAATCTCGAGTGAGGGCGTCATATTCTTGTCAACACTTTCGATGACAACCATCTCTACCTGACCGGTTTGCTCGTCAGTCTGCTCGCGGTACGTCAGATCTTTCTTCAAATCCACCCAGCGAACCTTCCCGCCGAATTCAGTTAGGATCAGAGTATTGTAAGGATCCCACTGGTACACTAGGTCGCCTTTGTTGACCGCCGCCCCTTCCATTAGTAGCAGATGAGCGCCTTGCGGCACATCCATCTTCTTTATGGCACGGTTGTCTTTGTCGAGAACATGTATCACTCCATGTCGGCCGAGGAGGACTTTTTCTGGCTTATCGGTGGTCCGGTTGGTGTAGTCAACAAGCGGTTGCATATTTTCAAATTTCAGTCTGCCTTCGCTCGGTGAAACAACATTCGACTCCTGGGATTCCACACTAGCGGTACCGCCGGTATGGAATGTTCGCAGTGTCAACTGAGTTCCTGGTTCTCCGATACTCTGTGCAGCGATAATGCCGACTGCGTCACCAATCTCCACCATTTTACCGGTGGCCAGATTTCTGCCGTAACACTTAGCGCAGACTCCTCTCGGCGCTTCGCATGTAAGCACCGACCTAATATCCACACTATCGATTGCGGTATTGGCAATGTTCTCCGCGATGTCTTCTGTGATTTCTTCTCCGCCTTTGACAATGACTTCGTTCGTCAAAGGATCGATAACATCGTACAGGGCAACACGACCAAGAATTCGTTCTACCAGAGTTTCCTGGACTCTCTCTCCGTCCTTAATAGCACTTACGGAGATACCCCGGATCGTGCCGCAGTCGTCGATTGCGACCACCACATCCTGGGATACGTCGACCAGCCTTCTGGTAAGGTATCCTGCGTCAGCGGTTTTCAGTGCGGTATCAGCCAGGCCCTTTCTCGCACCGTGTGTGGAAATAAAATACTCGAGGATTGACAACCCTTCTCGGAAATTCGCGATGATCGGGTTTTCAATAAGATCACCAACCTGCCCGGTAAGGGACTTCTGAGGTTTCGCCATCAATCCGCGCATTGCGGCAAGCTGCTTAACCTGGTCCTTCGAACCGCGAGCGCCTGAATCCAACATCATCCAGATGGAGTTGAACCCGTCCTTTGATGCCAGAAGAGTTTTGTAAGCAGCGTCGCTGACAAGATTAGTCGCGCGTTGCCAGGAGTCGATTATCTTGTTATATCTTTCGCCGGCTGTGATCAATCCGTTCTCGTAATCTGCCTCGATCTGCTTCACTTCCCGTTCTGAGACATCTATGAACTTCTTCTTTACATCCGGAATCATCACATCATTTACATTTATGGAGAGCCCCGCCGCCGTGGCAATTTCAAATCCAAGCTCCTTAAGATCGTCGAGGAAGCCCGCAGTCTTCAGCGGGCCGGCTTTCTTGTAGGATTCAGCGATCGTGGCTATGATCTTGCTCTTAGTCAGGACCTCGTTCACCAATCCTGGCACAAGGAATTCTTCTTCCTTCCCATTGACAGCGACTGTCTCAATACTTGGCTTCTTCAATTCTTCCGGCACTATTTTGTTGAAGAGGACCCTTCCCGGAGTAGTATCGATGTAGAAGTATCTCCGCACTTTCTCGTTCTTGACACTGACTCCATCAACACGATATCGAATAGGATCATGGTACGAAATACTCTTGAATTCAAGCGCCATTTGGATCTCATCGAGAGACGAGTATTGAGCAACCGGACCGTTGCTGGTTTTTCGGATCTTGGTCAGGTAGTAAAGTCCCAACACCATGTCCTGAGTCGGATGAACAATCGGCTTACCGTGTGCAGGCGATAATAGGTTGTGGCTGGATAGCATGAGGATGCGCGCTTCGAGCTGAGCCTCGTACGAGAGCGGGACGTGAACTGCCATCTGGTCGCCGTCAAAGTCCGCGTTGAAAGCGGTGCATACCAGGGGATGCAGTTTTATTGCTCTGGCATCTACAAGAATCGGCTGAAAAGCCTGGATGCCCAGCCGATGCAGCGTGGGTGCCCTGTTCAGCATGACGGGATGTCCCTCGACTATCGCGGGTAGGACTTCCCATACCTCTTTCACTTTACGATCTACGAGTCTGCGTGCTGTCTTGGCGGTTTTTGCTTCTCCTCTCTCAAGGAGTTTTCTGATGATCATCGGTTTGAAAAGTTCCACCGCCATGTCTTTCGGGAGGCCACACTGATGAAGTTTCAACTCAGGCCCCACGACAATGACCGACCTGCCGCTGTAGTCCACACGTTTCCCGAGCAGATTCTGACGAAATCTACCCTGCTTCCCCTTCAAAACATCGGACAAGGACTTAAGTGCGCGCTGGTTGTCGGAATTTACGGCGCTGATCCTGCGGCTGTTGTCAAGCAACGCGTCGACGGCTTCCTGAAGCATCCTCTTTTCATTCCGTAGAATAACCTCGGGTGCTTTTATGTCTATAAGCCTCTTCAACCTGTTATTCCGAATTATCACGCGTCTGTACAGATCATTCAGATCGCTGGTCGCAAACCTTCCACCTTCGAGCGGAACCAGAGGGCGAAGCTCCGGCGGAATAACGGGGATTACTTCCAGAACCATCCACTCGGGTTTGTTGATGAATTCATCGCCTTCGCGTGAGCGAAATGCCTCGGCGACCTTCAGCCGCTTCAGAAGGTCCAGCCTTTTTTGTTCCGACTTTTCAGTTCGAGCAGAAACGCGCAATGTCTCGCTCAGTCCATCAACTTCGACACGCTTTAGCATTTCCTTGATGGCCTCGCCGCCGATCTTGACTATGACCTTCCTGGCGTCCGAGTCTTCAAGCTCGCTGTTGTGCGGGTATTTTTCCTGGAGATCGTAGTATTCCTCTTCACTCAATAGCTGGGCAGGCTTTAGATCAACTGCGGCGCCAGGTTGTACCACCACATACGATTCATAATAAACGATCTTCTCAAGTTCTTTGGTAGACATCCCGAGCAAGTTGCCGATTTTGCTCGGCAGCGACCTGAGATACCAGATGTGCACAACGGGGGTGGCGAGTGTAATATGACCCATCCGCTCGCGCCGAACACTCTTTTGAGTTACTTCGACTCCGCATCTGTCGCACACGATTCCTTTGTATCTGATCTTCTTGTATTTGCCGCAGTGACATTCCCAGTCACGGACCGGTCCAAAAATCTTTTCGCAGAACAAGCCGTCTTTTTCGGGACGGTAGGAACGATAATTTATTGTCTCCGGTTTCGTCACCTCACCGTGGGACCGATCTATTATTGCATCAGGAGAGGCAAGACTTATGCGAATAGCTGTCACCACCTTGCGGGTTTGCTGCAAGTCGCGGCGAAAATCAATATTAGGCATTAATGAGATCCTCCTTTCCGCAGAATCCTTCGGAAAATTTTCTATTATCCGTGTGCAGTAGGTTCACTGCCAAATCACTTTCTATCATCGCTTCGTGCGAATTCACCATCATGCATTACTTTCACTTCGAGTCCGAGTCCCTGAAGCTCCCGAACTAATACGCTGAACGCTTCGGGTATTCCAGGCTCAGGTGTGTTGTCACCTTTCACCAGGGACTCAAACAATTTGGAACGTCCAGGGACGTCATCACTTTTCACGGTCAGCATCTCCTGCAGAACGTGAGAGGCGCCGTAAGCTTCCAATGCCCAGACTTCCATCTCACCGAACCTTTGACCGCCGAACTGTGCTTTTCCTCCGAGAGGTTGCTGGGTTATAAGAGAGTATTGGCCCGTTGACCTGGCGTGTATCTTATCTTCGACGAGGTGGTCCAACTTCATCATATACATGTAACCGACTGTGACTTCATTGGCAAACTTCTCGCCGCTCTTCCCGTCGAGAAGGACCGTCTTTGAGCTTTCATTCAACCCGGCCTTCTGGAGTTCTCCCTGGACTTCCTCCCAGGTAGCACCGTCAAAAATCGGAGACGCGTATTTGACATCCAACTTCTTTGCGGCCCATCCAAGAGCAGTTTCGTAGAGTTGCCCTATGTTCATTCTGGAGGGGACACCGAGCGGGTTTAGGACCATTTCAACAGAGGTCCCATCAGGCAGGAACGGCATGTCCTCCTTGGGCACAACGATAGATACGACACCTTTATTGCCGTGTCTACCCGCCATCTTGTCTCCGACCTGAAGTTTGCGTTTTGATGCCACGTAGACTTTTGCGAGTTGAACAATACCCGGCGGAAGTTCATCACCGGTTATTGCCTTATTTCTCTCCCGTCGGGCTTCCTCTTCGAGGTCGAGGATCCGCACATGATAATTCCGATAGATCTGCTCAATGAGTCGGTTCTTCCTTGCGTTCTCGACCCATGGTTCGCTGAAATCGAGTTTCTCAAGATCGTCGAACTTCTGGAAAATTTCCTTTTTGAGAGTAGTACCGCTCCTAATCGCTACCGAGCCATCTCTCGCCCTAATCCCCACAGACGGCTCGTCTTCAAGCAAGTCGCCGAGCTTTTCCAAAAGTTTGTCTTGAACTTCACTCTTGGCAGCTTTCAACCACTTCTCTATTTCCTCAAGACGTTTCTTCTCTTCTTTCTTGGACTCGGCATCTTTCTTTTTTCTCGAGAATAGCTTTGTATCGATAACCACACCGCGCATCCCCGGCGGAGCCTTGAGCGAAGCATCCTTCACGTCGCCCGCCTTATCTCCGAAGATGGCTCTCAGTAACTTCTCTTCTGGGGTAACATCAGTCTCCCCTTTAGGGGTTATCTTCCCAACAAGGATATCGTTCTCAACTACCTCCGCTCCGACTCTTATCACTCCGCTATCGTCTAGATCTTTCGTCATTTCTTCAGAGACATTCGGTATGTCGCGTGTCAACTCCTCTTCACCACGCTTCGTGTCCCTTACACTAGTCTCAAGAGACTGAATGTGAATAGAAGTGAAGGCATCTTCCGCAACCAGATCTTCACTGACGATCACGGCATCTTCAAAATTGTATCCGTGCCATGGCATGAACGCGACAAGAATGTTTCTTCCGAGAGCGAGCTCGCCGTTCTCAGTAGAACAACCATCAGCCAGCACATCTCCCTTCTTGAAACGTTGACCGAGGTTCACGAGAGGCTCCTGGTTTACGGTCGTATCCTGGTTTGTTCTGAAGAACTTGCGCAGTTTATACTCTTTAGTCCGCAAATCTTCGAAACTGGAGATCACCTCGTCAGACCGTTCGACGACGTCGTACTTCACTACGATGCGGCTTCCGTCCACAGACTGAACGACCCCATCGTGCTCTGCGGTGATCAGCGTCCGCGAATCGACGGCTATCTTTCTCTCCATTCCGGTGCCGACGAGCGGTGCCTCGCTATTTATGAGCGGAACTGCCTGGCGTTGCATGTTTGCACCCATTAGTGCACGGTTCGCGTCATCGTGCTCAAGGAACGGGATAAGCGCTGCAGCCGGACTCACGATCTGGTTGGTAGCAATATCCATGAAGTGGATTTCGCTTGGCTTCTCCATGATAAAGTCACCATGGAATCTTGCCCGCGCACGCTCTCCAGAGATTCTTCCTTTCTCATCAACTATGGTATTAGCCTGCGCAATTTTATACTCGTCTTCCTGTGCCGCGCTGAGAAAGACTATCTCATCCGTGACAGCGCCATTCACAACCTTAAAGTAAGGCGTTTCGATAAACCCGAAATCATTAACACGCGCGTGAACAGCAAGAGAGGAGATCAATCCGATATTAGGGCCTTCGGGCGTTTCAATCGGACATAACCTGCCATAATGAGTGTAGTGGACATCGCGGACTTCAAACCCGGCTCGTTCTCTTGTAAGTCCGCCCGGTCCTAAAGCACTCATCCTTCGCTTATGTGTCATCTCGGCGAGCGGGTTGGTCTGATCCATAAATTGAGAGAGTTGACTGGTACCGAAGAATGAATTCAATACTGTCGTGACCACACGAGCATTGACAAGTCCCTGCGGAGTAAAATTCTCTTCGTCATGGATATTCATTCTCTCTTTTACGTTCCGAACCATCCTGGTCAGAGCGAGATTAAATTGCGACTCAAGTTGTTCACCGACGGTTTTCACCCGTCTGTTGCCGAGATGATCAATGTCGTCAATCTGGCCCTCGTCGCGTCGAAGCTTGAGCATGTAATCCATTATCGCGACAATATCTTCCTTCGTGAGGATGGTCACGGTCGTTGGGATGTCAAGACTAAGTTTTGCATTCATCCTGTAGCGTCCCACATTCCCAAGGTCATACCGCTTTTCGCTGAAAAACATCTTCTCCAGAAGTCCGCGCGCACTTTCTGTATCTTGCGCTTCAACAGATCTTAATTCTTCATAGATCTTTTTTAACGCACTTTCGCTTGAGATTGTTGAGTCTTCACGGATTGTATTCAGAAGTATCGGATCATCGCCCTTCCTCGTTGTTTTCAGAAGGCGAAGCTTCTTGACATTAGAATTCTTGATAAGTTCGACTTGTTCTTCAGTCAGCCTCAATTCTTCGATGGACATGTCGGATGTGTCGATAATTATCTCACCTGTCTTGGTGTCAACGACATCTTCAACCAGCCTGCGACCTACGAGCTCAGTAGCGTCAACTTTAGCAACGGTTACTTCTTCAATTTGTGTGAACAATTGGAGGATCTCGTCGCTCTTCTCGTAACCGAGTGCGCGGAGAAGTGTCGTCGCATAGAATTTCTTTTTCCGATCGATATAAACCCAGAGAATGTTGTTAATATCGGTCGTGAATTCCAACCATGCGCCTCGCATGGGAATAACGCGAGAGCTCCAAATCCTAGCGCCGTTCGGGTGTTCTGTTTCAACAAAGAACACGCCGGGTGAACGATGCAGCTGGCTAACCACGACCCTCTCTGCTCCGTTTATTATGAACGTCGCCCGATCAGTCATGTAAGGGATGGAGCCGAGGTACACCTCTTGCTCCTTAGCCTCCATGAATCCTTCTTTGCCAGGGTCGGTGTCTTTGCTCGCGAGCCGTAACTTTGCCTTTAGAGTCACAGCATAGGTCAAGCCCTTTTCTATGCATTCTTCCACTCCATACCGCGGCTTTTCAATGCTGTACTCTACAAAGTCGAGAGCGAAATGCTCCTTGTTGTCATAAACCGGGAAATTCACCTGGAAGACGCCCTGCAGTCCAACGGACTTTCGTTTCTTCTGAGACACATCTTCTTGAAGGAATTTCTTGAAAGACTCCATCTGGACGTTCAACAAGTCCGGATAGTCGACTCTTTGAGGAATCTTCGCAAAGTTTATGCGCCCTTCCCCTCCGTCCGAAAAGGTTCTCGGATTAGAATCAGGATTCTTCAATGCAGTCATACTCCTTTGGGTAAGAGAATTGGGGCACGGCCAAGTGCCACATGTAAAGTGATGATCCGCTTTTCGAGCGGACCATCAAATCGTAGGATATCACCGTAAAACAAAACGTTCAAATGTCTGCCAAAGTTCTATAAAGACAGTAGGGAGACTGGTCTTTACTTCAGCTCGACAGTTGCACCTGCCTCTTCCAATTCTTTCTTCAGTTTTTCAGCGTCCGCCTTCGAAAGGGCTTCTTTTACTACCTTAGGTGCCCCATCAACAAGATCCTTCGCCTCTTTCAGACCCAGCCCTGTGGCAGCACGAACAACCTTTATTACGTTAATCTTCTGCGCTCCGCAGCTAACGAGGTTAACATCAAATTCGGTCTTTTCCTCCACCGCTGGTGCTGCGCCAGATGCTGCGCCGGCTGCGCCGCCAGCCATTATAACCGGCGCTGCAGCAGTCACTCCAAATTTCTCCTCCAGCGCTTTTTTCAACTCAGATGCTTCTAAGAGGGTAAGCTTGCTAATCTTTTCGACTAATTCCTGGACAACTTCCGACATTTTCATTTCTCCTTTTGAAATTCTTATTATGATATCACAATGCCTGAGCGGGGAGTTTCTTCTCTACCGCATCGAGCACCGCAACCAGATCACGCATTATGGCAGAAACAGATCTTGCAATCCCGGATATCGGCGATTGAAGGCTACCAAGTATTCCAGCAATCATCTCAGGTTTCGTAGGCATTGTGGCAAATTCATTCAGCCTCTTCCCCTCGAAAACCTGCTTGTCAATCACGAACGCCTTTGTCGACGGTTTCTGAATCTTATCGAAGAACTTTTTCAAAACCCTCGCAGGCGTAACCGGGTCATCCGAGCCAAAGGCGATACCCGTCTGCCCGACCAAGTACTTGAAAGCACCTTCGTCGGCAGCGGTTGACTTCATCGCCTTCTTTATTAAAGTGTTCTTGACGACCCGGTACTTGACGCCATTTTTCTGGAACTCGCGACGCAAATCATTACTGTCTGCGACTGTCATTCCGGCGAAGTCCGCGAAAAAAAGGCTACTGGAATTGGAAATCAGTTCCGCAACTTCTGCGACAACCTGTTCCTTTTCATCCCTTTTCATCTTTTCCTCAGGTGATTTAATTCATTCCTCCCCGTGCGTCGATCCACGACCGACCACCGAGAGTTTACCTTGTCCGGGGTTCTATGGCTCTGACAGGATATACTTTTGAATCACTCTGACAGAATTCCTTCGAGAAGCTCCCCGGAAGAAGCTTAGAAGCATTAAGTGCGTAAACTCAGTGTATGTTCGAGGCCAGAGATTTGTCGATTTTTATCGACGGGCCCATAGTTGACGAGATGGCCACGTTCTTTATGTATTGGCCCTTGGACGATGCCGGCTTCAAGCGGTTGACCGCCGCCAAAAATGAATTTAGATTATCAACAAGCTTTTCCTTGTCGAAGGAAGCTTTGCCTATGATGGAATGCAAATTCCCGGCCTTGTCAACCCTGAACTCGATTTTTCCAGCCTTAATCTCGGACACAGCTTTTGCAACATCGGCTGTTACCGTCCCACTTTTCGGATTCGGCATAAGCCCTTTCGGACCCAAAACCTTGCCGAGCCTTCCCACATCACCCATACTGTCCGGCGTAGCAACGATAACATCTACTTCCGCCCAACCCTCCTGAAGTTTCTTGAGGTAGTCGTCAAAGCCTGCAAAATCAGCTCCTGCTTGTGCTGCCTCTTCTTGTTTCTGCTGCTGTTTGGACAACACGAGAACCCTGACAGTCTTGCCGATTCCGTGCGGCAAAGAGACGGTTCCACGCACGGCCTGATCTGCATGGCGCGGGTCAACCCCGAGCCTTATAGCGATGTCAACAGACTCATCAAATTTCGCCTTGGATGTCGCTTTCAGCTTCTCCACGGCTTCGTCGATAGAGTACTCTTTCGACCTATCAACCACTTTCTTAGCGGCTTGAAATCTCTTACTTTCTCTCATATTTGCAGACTCTCTCTTTATCCTTCTACTACGATGCCCATACTTCGGGCTGTGCCTGCGACCATACTAAAGGCAGATTCTATATCTGTCGTGTTCAAATCGGGCATTTTCATTTCGGCTATTTTCCTGACTTGCTCTTTCGTGACCTTAGCGACTTTAACCCGGTTGGGCTCACCTGACCCCTTTTCCACCTTTGCTTCCTTAACAAGTAGAACCGCAGCAGGGGGTGTCTTGGTGATGAATGTGAACGACTTGTCCGAATAGACCGTTATAACAACCGGAATGATTAGACCCTGTTTATCCTGGGTTCTTGCGTTGAACTGCTTGCAGAACTCCATAATGTTCACGCCCTTCTGACCGAGCGCCGGTCCAACCGGCGGTGCTGGTGTTGCCTGCCCCGCAGGTATCTGCAACTTTACAAAGCCAACGACTTTCTTAGCCATTCTTCACCTTGTTTATCTCTCTTGTTCAACTTCAGTAAAACTTAATTCAACAGGAGTGGGCCGCCCAAATATGGTCACGGTAACCTTAAGCTTCAGCCTGTCTTCATTGACCTCTGAAACCTCCCCCTTAAAAGTGGAGAAAGGCCCACTGATGACTTTCACTTTGTCATTTATTTTGAACGGAACCTCCGTTGCCTGACGCTCCTCGTGCTCATCTATTCTCCCTTTCATCCTTACGACTTCATCGGGTCGCAACGGACTTGGGCCGCCCTTTGGTCCCACGAAGCTGATTACTGAAGGGACACTCAGGATAAACGCCTTGACGCGATCGTCCATCTCAGTCTCAATCATGACGTAGCCCGGCATGAAGTTTCTAGTCTTGATTCTCTTCTTGCCACTCTCGCTTATAGTGGGGACTTTTTCGGTCGGTATAACAATTTCACCGAATTTTTCCTTGAGGTCAGAATCTTTCAGTTGACTTTCAAGATATGCAACCGCTTTAGTTTCCTGTCCCGAATATGTCCTTACGACGTACCATCGTTTAGTCGTGACCTTTGGGGTCTCGACTTGCCCGTCCTTGGATTCGGTTCCTTCTTTCATAGTATGGCTCGCAGAGTGAGGCTCACAATAGTATCCACTGCGTATATGAAAAAAGCCATGATCAAAGTCGCAACCAGGACAACCGTAGTAGCATCCTTCAACTCATCTTTGGTGGGCCAAGTCACCTTCTTCATTTCTTTCACGACATCGTCAAAAAAACCGATAACTTTCTCTCTCATATTTCCCACTCCATTGTGCACGTCAGGAGGGACTCGAACCCCCAACCTGCGGTTTTGGAGACCGCTGCTCTACCAATTGAGCTACTGACGTATTTCATGTTGGATTCCGAAGTGCGTTTAAGCCGCGACTAGCGTGTCTCTTTGTGTGAGGTATGTTTGTTGCAGAACCGACAATACTTTTTATACTCCACCCTGCCGGATTGCTTTCTCTTGTTCTTCGTTCCTGTATAATTTCTGTGCTTACAGACCGTGCATTCTAAAGTAATTATGTCTCGCATACTTTCTCCTTAACTCAATGAGCTGACGACGGGATTTGAACCCGTGACCTACGCCTTACCAAGGCGTTGCTCTACCAGCTGAGCTACGTCAGCAGGTGCCACGATGTCACCGGGAAGCAATAAATTGCGGACCGAATTCCTCAAGGTCCGAACTCGCTCAACAAAATGCATTAAGAACAACAATTTTCTAATTTCGTCCCACACAAACTTGACCACGAGACGGAGTTCTTCACCGCAGGCGCCTGCCAGTCCGGTAGGCAGGGATGCACCTCTGGGGCAGAACACGCGACCGATAGCTCTTTCATCATCTCCCAACTCATTTTCTTGAGCGGGAGACGGGACTCGAACCCGCGACCAACAGCTTGGAAGGCTGTGACTCTACCAACTGAGTTACTCCCGCAAATGAAACTCATCCTTTGTAATCCCTAATTATGCCGAGGCTATTGCAGATATATGTTAACGTGATAAGTCGATCCTGAAACGAACGAGATTCAGTGGGCGGCGGGGGATTCGAACCCTCTCAGGCTAAGCCAACGGATTTACAGTCCGCCCCGGCTCTCCAACTCCGGCGTCCGCCCATTCGGCGACCGTCTTTCAGCAATGTCAATGGTCGAGAACCAACTGGACAAATCCGGAACCTCTTCCCGGTCTAACTCATGCTAACAGTCGCAGCTCGTTTTCCAAATCAACTACAAAACGGGCTTTTGTTGGCCGAGCTGGCGAAGGGATTTGAACCCCCGACCTGCTGATTACAAGTCAGCTGCTCTACCAACTGAGCTACGCCAGCGATTTACATTTGAGCTAATAAATTTAACAAAAAACGCGAGAAAGTCAAGGTTAAAAAACGCTCAGAAAACTCACGTTGCATCAATAACTTACGAAGTTCACCAAATTTCGGCAATTGTCGCCCGACGGCTTTGGCTCGCATTTTGTAAGCATCGCCCCGGACTGATCAAAGACACTGAAACGGCGGAGAACAATGCTTTTACGATTTTACCTTTAAGTGTTAAATTTTTTACTATGACCCCCACAGATCGTCTGCAGAAAGGGCTGGAAAAATTCTTTGGATTGAGCAAGTTCCGGCCCGGGCAAATCGAGATTATAAATGCAGTGGTGAATGGCTTTGACACACTGGCAGTTATGCCGACCGGAAGTGGAAAGTCGATTTGTTACCAACTTCCCGCCCTGCTCTTGGACGGTCTGACCATTGTCGTTACACCTCTCATCAGTCTTATGAAAGACCAGGTGCTTCAGGTCAATCGCGCCAATATCGTAGCAACTGAGCTCGACAGCACTCTGGAGTTAGATGAGATAAGATCACGACTTCAACTCATTAAGTCTGGATCGATCAAAATTCTCTACGTCGCCCCGGAGAGGTTGGACTCAAGAGCTTTCGTTGATGCTATCGGAAGGACCAGAGTGTCCCTCCTTGCAGTCGATGAAGCTCATTGCATAAGCCAGTGGGGTCACGACTTCCGTCCTCATTACACCGAGATATCCGGTTTTGCCGACGCAGTCGGTAACCCCACAGTTCTCGCTTTGACTGCCACCGCCACCCCGGAAGTGCAAGATGATATCATCGCTCACTTAAAGATGCGAAGTCCACGCGTTTACATCCGCGGCTTCGCGCGAGATAATTTATCATTACAGGTTCTGGTGGAAACTAGTAAATCCCAAAAACTGATCAAATACATAAGTGCCAACTCCGTGCCTGGCATAATATACGCATCCACCAGAAAGAGCGTCGATGAGACCTACGAATTTTTGAAAACAAGAGGGATCGTTCCCTTACGATATCACGCAGGCCTTACCGATTCAGAAAGGTCTGATTCCCAGAAGGAATTTCTTCACTCAGAGAAGGTGATGGTTGCTACAAACGCGTTCGGCATGGGTATTAACAAACCGAATGTAAGGTATGTGATCCATTATGATGTCCCCGGCACTCTTGAGTCATATTACCAGGAAGCCGGACGTGCGGGTAGGGATGGCAGATTTTCAGAATGCATTCTTCTTTTCCACAAACGAGACCTGATGGTTCATGACTATTTTATAGGCTCCTTATACCCGAACAAAGATGACATTGCGAGAGTATACAATTTCATTTTCGATTCTTTTGCTGTCTCTGTCGGATCAAGAATTCACGAGTATCTTTCCATATCCCCGCAAAAGGTCGGTGCTGCTACCAAACTGAACGCGAGGATAATCGATTCCACTTTGAAGATCATGGCACACGAGGGATTGATTGATCTGGTACCGAGCATTTCCTCAGATGCATACATTAAGTCCACCATTTCTCCTGAAAGCTACAGGAGAGCAATCGAGCGAACCTCGTCCCACGATTCAAGAGTCGTTCTTGAAGCAATTATGAGGCTTCATGGTACAGCATTCTTCGGGAGTCCGCGTCCGATAACGCTTGAAGACATCGCTAGTAAATCCGACATCAACATATCGTCGGTTAGCAGAACATTGCAGATACTGCATCGATCCGGACTCCTGGAGTACACTCCCCCATCTGAGGGCGTAAGCTTCAGGATGGCAGTGGAAAGGTTCTCTAGCGACAGGATACCCATAGATTTCAATCGGATTGCCCTTCTGAAACAGCGGGCACACCAACGCCTTGACAAAGTCGTTGAGTACGCCGGCGCCGCGACGTGCCGGACCAACTTCATCCTCCGGTATTTCGGAGATGAAGAGATTCCGGGTGGTTGTGGGAATTGCGATATCTGCACTAATCAAAAAGCGATGACTGCCGGAATTACAGGCAGCGCTGAATTCCTTAACGTGAAGGAAATCTACCAAATTGTCCTGTCGCTTGTGGATGAAACGGGAGGCAGATTCGGCCGCACTAGATACTGCGAGATCCTGATTGGTGACTGGAACTTTAGCGGCGATGCGCCTGAGAATCTCCGCAGTTTTTCGGGTCGATTAAGGACTCTTGATGCTGAACTGGTCTACTCAGCCTTTGACTTCTTGTTGACACACGGATATTTGTCCAGAAGCAAACTTCTATATCCGAGTGTTTCAATCACAACCGAAGGCAAGAACTACCTACGAAACGGTTTCGCCCAACGTCCGAAGGATCTGTTTTCGTTCAGGAAAGCGCTCTACAAAGCACTTCGCGAAGAGAGACGCGATCTTGCAAGGGAGTTGTCCCTACCGGTATTCAACATATGTACTGATCAAAACCTGATTCGTATCGCCAACGAGAGGCCGTTGGAAAAATCCAGGCTTTCAGAATATTTAGAGGACCTCGGGAATAATTCAAAAAAAGCCATAAGCAGGATGCTCCAGGTTTGTATGGATTTCAATCCCCCGAATACGGGTTCACTCTCGGACGAGGAGATCAAGATTTACGAGCTATACTTGGAGAAGATGACGGCTTCGGAAATAGCCGCTGCTGAATCTACTTCCATTCAGTATGTCATCGATGTTCTCGAAAATATCAGGGAAAGTGGAACCGATGTCAATCTTAGCAGGCTCGTCGACCGTAAGATATTCGAATTGATCAAGTCGGAACTCGAAAAGACCGGCGACCCTCACGCTGCCCATGCCGCAGTCCGAGATAGCGAACCCGCAGAGGTCACCCTAGTCTACAGGATCATCACCGGGGATGTCTGAGATGACTGTTCCTCATTACCATGAGTCTGCGATTCGCTTCCGCAAGGATTCCATTCCATAGAGAGGGTCTCTTGTTATACCACGAAATGGTGGAATCGAGAAGGGCGGTGGTTACCCCATATGACCGCATCAGGGAGTCTGCTCTTGACTCTTGAAGCGTGGTGTTATTTCCGCACTCTGCATTAATAAGTTGAAGGTTCACATATATATCGATGAATTTCGTCTCTGTAATAGGAGATTGCTCCGAACAACCGGAAGCGAAAAGAGCTGAGAAAACAATAAGATCAAATATGGCGAGGCGCATCGAGCACCAAAACGAATTCTGCCTTGAACGGGGCGTCCTTGAATTTACGGTTAATATCGGCAAGAGTCCCCCGTATGACGCGCTCCGAGGGCAGGGTAAGATCAACAGCAACGACAGCCCGCCGATCAGCTTCGAGAACCGCGAGACAATCTTCCAGCAAAGGTTTGAGCCTATATGGTGTCTCCATAATCACACAGACGGTTTCAAGCAACGATATTTTCCTGAGAAGATTCCGTCGTTCGTCTCGTTTCCTCGGAAGAAATCCGGCGTAATAGAAACTGCTCAGACCGAAATCCGAAACGACAAGCGCCGCGAGGATGGAGGACGGTCCCGGCACGGGAACTACTCTGACGCCGTATTGCAGCGCGAGCCCGACCAATCGTGCGCCCGGGTCGGCAAAAACCGGCGTACCAGCATCGGAGAAAAGCGCTGCGTCAGCTCCGTTACGGATCCGTTCGATTGCCATCTCGGCGTCTCTGGCTTCATTGTGCTCATTCAAAGCTTCGAGCGGTTTCTCGATTCCATAATAACGGAGCAGACGATTACCCACTCGGAATTCTTCGCAGATCACAAAATCGACCGACTTTAAAGTTTCCAGAGCTCGCAAGGTAATGTCGCCGAAATTGCCGATCGGAGTCGAGACAACATACAACGTAGAACTCAATGAGCCAGCCTAAGATTCCGTTCGTAATACTTTCGTAAAGCTATAAGAATCGCAGTAGTTGGAACCGCGATAAGCAGTCCAAGGAAACCCATAAAATATCCGAACACAAATAATGCGAGGATTAATAGAACCGGATGTACCCCGATCTTCGATCCCACAATCTTAGGATAAAGTATAGTAGTCTCCGTCAAATTCATACCGAGAAATGAAACCACAACCATTATTACTTGTAGGCCGGGATTATCTCCGAAAAGAGCGATCAGTACCGCCACAGACATGCTCACAAGAATTCCAAAATATGGTATCATATCGAGTAGTCCGGAAATCAAACCAATTACCAGAGGATACTTCACTCCCCAAATTGACATCAGCGAAGAAATGACGATCGAATTTATCAGTGCCACTGTCAAGGCACCTCTAAGGTAGCCTCCGAGGACACCGTCTATGAGCCCGTATATTTCCGAAGCTCGCTGCCTGTACCGGCGCGGGACAACCATCTTGACTCTGTAACGGATGAGATCGAAATCTTTCATGATGTAGAAGCTGAGAAACGGGACGAGTACAAGATTTAGCATCTTAGTCAAAGCAGCGGCGGCCTGTGCCACGAAATACAGAATCCCGTTAGGGATTGCCCGAGTAACATCTTCAATTCTCGACGAGACTTCCGACACGACGGCCTGCTGCAACCCCTGGTTTTCAGGACTGAAGCCCAGAATCCCGCGGCTTATCAACCCGTTAAGTGAGTTGCTGACTTCTCCCGATAACGTAGGGATAGCTGTTAGAAAAGTCTGGAATTGCTGAAACACCATCGGCAACAAAAAGACGGATAGAGTCACAAGCGCCCCCAGAAGAACGACCAGGATTCCCACGATTGAAACAGGTCTGGGTATCTTTTTCCTTGCTAATGCGTCAACGACCGGCGTGAAGATGAAACTAATTATGAAAGCTATGACGAACGGAAGAACTGCCCCGGACACTTCCACGAAGAACCAGAACCCGAAGAGTACCGTCGCAATAACGATCATGTGACGTACCATGGATTCCCTTCGAATCGGGTACGTTGCGATGAGAAACACAACGTACACAAGAATCGGGCTGAAGATTTCCCGCATTGTGTACCCTAATATGACAAGAAGTAGAAGCGCTACCGCAAGGAGAGGCCACTCGCGTTTCTCAGGAAAGACCGAAGAAATTGGAGGAACAATTTTCTCGCTCTTCTGAGAAGTCTTTAGTTCTTCTTCCTGCATTGTCGTCATAGACTTTCGCTTGTGTTCAAGTGCTCTTCGTCGTCATCCTCGTAGAAATTAGCGCGGAAAAACCTGAGAAAGAATGGATGAAAGCACTTTTCAGGATTTCCAGCCTATTTAGTTTTACCTTTCTCAAAACCGCCGCGGCACTATCGAATTTATAGACCGGAATTCTTCCCAGGGCACCAGCCGAAACGCTAAGCCCCATTCCGAACACCCTCTTATACCCTAACTCAAAAGCCAGCTCAGCGACCCGCCTGTCATGCTTGCCGTATGGAAAGGACAAAGCTTCAACTTCCTTCCCGATGATATCTTCAATACATTTCTTCGATCCTGCCAATTCTTCCTTTACAGAATCAGGACCGAGCCTGGTGATGTCTCTGTGGGAGCGGGTGTGACTCCCGACCTCGAATCCTAAGTCCGACGCCTCTCTTAGCTGGGAAGCATTCATGTGCAAGTAAGGTCTGTATGATAAGCGAAGATCCCACGCATTTGTCCTGCCAACATAATCGGTAATGACGAATGTTGTTGCACTCGCCCCGATCGGAGTAAGAACAGGAATGACATTCCTGAAGAAACAGTCATAACCGTCGTCAAAAGTCATGCAAACCCCCGACCCGATTTCGCGCTCAACGAAGACTGAATTCCCGATAGTGTACCCTGCATCATGGATCACTTGTACATGTCTCTTAAACGCAACAGGATCGACGGTAGTCAACCCGAGTTCAAACCGTCGGTCGACCTTATGGTATGCGAGAGTCGTCACTGCTGATCTGATTTATTCCCTGAGTTGTCCGGTGCGGTCCGACCTTTCCTCTGATTCCCCGCTTAGAGAGACTCCTGTCGACCCGAAGCCTCCCTCATCTCGTTCGGTTTTTTTTAGAGAAATCGATTCCCGCCATTCCGCTCTCTTGTATTCGGTTATTACCATTTGCGCAATCCTGTCGCCCCGGTTCACGATGAAGTTTTCTTTCCCCAGATTCAGCATAATTATCTTTATTTCTCCACGATAGTCGGAATCTATCGTCCCCGGTGAGTTCGGGAGGATGATCTTGCTTCGCAAAGCAATGCCGCTTCGGGGTCGTATCTGGGCTTCGAATCCTTGAGGGAGTTCAATTTTCAGATTTGTGGGGACTAGAGCTGATGACATCGGTTCAATTATCAAAGGTGCTTTAACAGCGGCATAAACATCCATACCTGCGGAGCCGGATGTCATGTATGTTGGGAGCGGGAGATCTTTATACTCTTCCGAGACGCGATAGACCTTTAGCGGGATGCTAGCCAATTCTCCTTCTCACGGGTTGTATAGCGCGACGATGAAATCTTGATTTCTTTCGAAGATTGACGTCAGAAGTCACTTCCTGGTGGACCCGACCAGAACAGAAGTCCGCACCAGGATGCCGGTTTTCCCTTATTAAGCAGCAGACTTTGCGCGTGCTTTTGAAAGTATTTCTTCCTCGAGCTCATTTCTGAACCGCTGTATTGTAAACTTTATCGGCCACGCTGCCGCATCACCGAGGGCACAGATCGTATTGCCTTCGATGTTGTTGGCAATCCTGTTTAGAAGGTCAAGGTCCTCCGTCTTCCCGCCGCCATCGCAGATGCGCTGAAGTATCTTGCGAATCCAACCTGTCCCTTCCCTGCACGGGGTGCATTGCCCGCATGACTCGTGCCAATAGAACTTTGCAACTCGAAGGAGGACCGACGTCAAATCCGTGTCTTCGTCCATGACGATTACACCGCCAGTGCCAATCGCACTTCCAACGGTTCGGAGTGAATCCGCATCCATCTTAACTCCATCAAGCTGGTCGCCTCGAATAGGGGGCATCGAACTTCCGCCAGGAATCACCATCTTGATTTTTTTGTCCCCAATAACGCCGCCGGCGTAATTATAGATTATTTCTGTCAAAAGCGTACCGCTCGGCAGCTCAAACACCCCAGGGTTCTTCACATGTCCACTCACTCCAAAGAGAAGTGTACCAGGATGCTTCGAAGCACCGATCTTTGAAAACCACTCGGCACCATTCCATATTATCGCCGGGACATTTGTAATCGTTTCCACATTGTTGATTGTGGTAGGATTTCCCCAAAGACCGTTTTGCGCAGGAAACGGTGGTTTCACTCGGGGATAACCGCGCTTACCTTCAATGGACTCCATCAACCCTGACTCTTCGCCACAGATGTAAGCACCCGCTCCACGATGGACGTAAACATTAACGGAGTAATTTGAGCCCGCAATATTGTCACCGATGTATCCGCGCGAAAAAGCTTCATCAATAGCTCCCTGCAGAATCATCATCCATTTGTAATACTCTCCCCGTATATATATGTACGCACTCGTTATTCCCATGGCGTATGAAGCGATTAGAATTCCTTCAACCAATTGGTGTGGGTTGTATTCGAGTATCTGTCTATCTTTGAATGAACCGGGTTCGCTTTCGTCCGCATTTATGGCCAAGTACTTGGGCTTTTCGGTGCCTTTGGGCATGAATGTCCATTTTAAACCGGTAGGGAAAGCAGCACCACCGCGGCCTCGCAGCCCTGATTTTTTTACTTCATCGGTTACCGCCTCGGGGGCCATACCTAAAGCTTTCTTCAGTGCCGAATACCCACCATTCGCCTCGTAGACCTCGATGCGGCTTAGATCGGGAATATCAGGAAGAACGATTTTCGGAAATGCCGGATCGCCGTTTTGTGCGAACAATCTCGAATTGGAATCCATATTATTTCAAACTCTTAGTTTACGGATTTATCACCGTGGAAATGCTTCACAATTATAATTGAAATCAACTTTTATCTTAACCCATCCCGCATGAAAGCGCCTGCTCCTCCGGCCCGCCATTGGACAGACCTTCAACCCTTCGACTCTTCGTTTTGAGTCCTGATCTCCGCTCGTTTTCCCTCGTGGTCTCCCTTTCCATCCCTGAATTGCTCCAATAAGCGGTCAATCTTATCAAATGTAAGACCCTCATAATAGTCGTCGTTCACTTGCATCATGGGTGCAGTTCCGCATGATCCGAGGCACTCTACTTCCGAAAGCGTGAAGAGCTTATCCGGGGTCGTTTGACCGACTTTCACGCCTAATCGTTTTTCAAGATGTTCCACCATATTGTCTGCCCCGCGCAGCATGCAAGATACGTTAGCACACACCTGGACATGATATTTCCCGACAGGTCTTCGATTGTACATAGTGTAGAAAGTAACAACGCCGAGTATATGGCTAAACGGTACACCGAGGAGATCGGCTATATAGTGCATCACTTCTTCCGAGATCCAGCCAAATTGTTCCTGCGCAACCCAGAGAACCGGCAACACCGCCGCCTTCGCAGTGGGATAACGCTTCTTGATTTCTTCTACTTTCCTAAGATTCTCTTCAGTAAACAATTTCCACTCTAGTTTTCAGATTCTCAATTTTGGATTCCGATGTTGACACCATCCAATAATCTTTAGGTCCAAGAGTCCACATATCACTTGTCCGCCTCACCCATTATCGGATCAATGCTACCGATGATTGCAACGACATCGGAAATCATCTGGCCTTTCAAAAGCATTGGGAGAGCTTGCAGGCTGCAGAAAGAAGGAGACCTGATTTTCAGCCGCCACGGATGTCCACTCCCGTCACTTATGATGTAGA
Organism: Bacteroidota bacterium; assembly: GCA_021789975.1. Classification (GTDB taxonomy): domain Bacteria; phylum Bacteroidota; class Ignavibacteria; order Kryptoniales; family JAKASW01; genus JAKASW01. The sequence continues at coordinate 7,540 of JAJYIT010000030.1, read as the reverse complement.
AGCCAAGCTCTCCCTTTGAACCCTCAGTAGCGACATATACATCTCCCGGATCCGGGTGGACTCCGTCATTGACAATCACGAAATCGTGGATGAGTTCCTCCATCCTGGTATAGACGCGCTCTTTTTGCGGAAGAACTTTCTTCGGCAAATCTGCCTTCGTCGGACCGGTCGGAATTTTCTCCAGCGCTTGTCTTGTAATCTTCACACTTTCGAGCATCTCTTTCATTCTAACCATGTAGCGGTCAAAGCAGTCGCCGTTCTTCTCAGTTATGACGTCGAACGACAATTGATCGTAAACAAGGTACGGAGAGAACGCCCTGAGATCGTACTCCACCCCGCAAGCTCTCAGATTAGGACCGGTGAAGCCGATATCTATAGCACTCTGCGAATCTATTGCCCCGACACCCACCGTTCTATCCAGGAAAATCCTGTTTCGGTTGAGCATACGGCTTATGTCATTGAGGTTCGCGGGAAATTCATCGAGAAATTTCTTTATCGCCTCGATGGTCTCGTCGGTTAAATCCTGTGCTACGCCGCCGATCCTAGTGTAGCTTGTGGTGAATCGAACTCCCGTCAGCAAGTCGAAAACATCATATAGTTTTTCGCGCTCACGAAAAGCCCAAAGAAAAACCGTCATAGCCCCAACGTCCATCGCCATCGCACCAATGGCCATGAGGTGAGATGAGATACGCGCAAGCTCGGCCCCGATAACTCTTATGTACTGCGCTCGCAACGGCGCTTCGACCCCGGCAATTTTCTCCACTGCAAGAGCGTACGCCACGTTGTTGGCAATCGGTGAAATATAATCGAGGCGATCTGTGTGGGGAATGAATTCCATGTATGTGCTCGCCTCTGCAATTTTCTCGTAACCCCGATGCAGGTATCCGAGCTCAGGAATGCAATCCACTACAGTTTCTCCATCAAGCTTAACGAGCAATCGGAGCACACCATGAGTAGCAGGATGTTGAGGTCCCATGTTGAGAACCATGTAGTTCTCTAATGGATCTTCAACAGTTACATTCGTATCCCTGTCTTCCAGTACTTTTAGAATCTGAGTGATGTTCTGATTATCTTCCGGCATGTATGCGGTAACCTTTATTTTCTAGGAAGGGGAATTGAACCCGGCACGCCCATCAGCGGGAAATCTTTCCGAAGCGGGTAGTATTCGTACTCTTCCGGCATGTACATTCTTCTCATGTCCGGGTGTCCTTCAAATACGATTCCCAGCATGTCGAACGCTTCTCGTTCAGGCCAGTTAGCCGCTGGGTAAACGGAAGTCACACTTGGGCACACCGGATTATCTCCATCGACTCTAACCTTTAACCTTACTCTCTCCTTGTTCTTTAACGAAGTAAGCTGATAGACCACAAGGAATCTCTCATCAGTCGGGACTTGCTCCGGGCGTGATTCATGTTCAATAGCAAGATACGCCTTGCGGGCAGAGATGTCGTCAAAGTTCAGCATATCGGCGCCACAAACATCCGACAGGTAATTGAATCCCAAATCAGGATCTTCTTTCAGAAGCCGACAAACGTCAACTATTCGGTCACGCTTGACATCAACGTTGACCTGGCCTTTAAATTCGTCTATTGACATTACCGCTTCACCGAAGGCGGCGCGCAGTTTCTGTTCGATCTTTTCTTTCATTTTATTATTGTTCCACTCCGGCAGGCACTACGATTTCCTGAGACAAGGCTTTCTCAATTTTCCGATCGGAAGATTTTCCTTCCCCCGCCTGAATCTTCTTCTGGATCTCCATCAGAGCTTTGAGCAAAGAATCCGGACGGGGCGGACAACCCGCTACGTAAACGTCTACAGGCACAAATTGATCTATCCCTTGGACGACAGAATATGACCTGTACATTCCCCCGCTCGAAGCACAGACTCCCATGGAGATTACCCATTTAGGATCGGGCATTTGATCATATATCTTTCGGACGACTTTCGCCATTTTGAATGTTACTGTCCCGGCAACTATTAAAAGATCGCTCTGTCGGGGCGAGAACCTGAAAACTTCGGCGCCAAATCGACTGACATCGAACCGCGGGCCCGCAAACGCCATCATCTCAATCGCGCAGCAGGAGATACCAAGCGGCATCGGCCACAGCGAATTCTTAAGCGACCAATTGAACAAAGCATCGAATCTCGTCGTAACGAATCCTTCCTCATCGTTCGTTCTGTTCATTGCCATCTGAGCGCTCCTTTCCGAATCACATAGTAGTATCCTACCAAAAGTACAACTATAAATATCAGCATCTCTATAAAACCGAACCACCCGAGGGACAAAAAGTTCACCGCCCACGGGTAGAGAAACACCACTTCCACATCGAAGAGTATGAACAAGATTGCTACCATATAAAATCGTACCGTGAATCGCTCGCGCGCCGTCTTTATCGGCTCCATTCCGCTTTCGTAGGTCGAAAGCTTCTCGCGGTTTGGTTTCTTCGGCCCCATGATGCGATTGATATTTGTCATCACGACACCGAGTGCAGCAGCAACCAAAAGTAAAAGGAAAATCGGCACGTAATCTATCAGCATTTGAATCTCGTTTTCAAAAATCTAAACAATGGATTGCTAAAAATCAAAGGACGGAACGGTGACAGATTCGTCTTTGAGTTTTGACATTTCGGCAACTATATTCTCATAATTAGATATCGAGCCGAATCGTATTGAAGCCAGAAGCAGATCAGAAAATTACGCGGATACCACCGTTGAGGTCGCAACCGTAGAGTGATGAAGATGTGCAGGATGAAACAATTCATCGTCATCGGAAAACTCGAATGAATGAGTTGAAAGGAAGATCGCCGGACAGTTTCGGATTTAAGAACATCTTGTACGACAAGACCGGATATCGGGCTACTGTCACCATGGATCGCCCCGATGTTATGAACGCGCTGAACTTCGACACGATGCGTGAAATGGCGACCGCATTTCAGGATGCGTCCTTTGATGATTCAATTGCGGTTCTGGTAGTAACGGGAACTGGTGAGAGAGCTTTTTGTACTGGTGCCGACCTCAAAGAATGGAACGATGAGCTGCTCGAGCATCCGAATGATCTTTATAAATGGATGTCCATATTCATCGAGATGCATGACCGGTTACGCAATATCGGGAAGCCGACCGTTGCACTGCTAAACGGGATGGTGGTTGGCGGAGGCATTGAGCTTAGTCTCTCTTGTGATCTTGCAATATCGGCCGACGACATCTCGCTTAGACATGTCGGAACGTCACGAGGGAGCGTACCGGCAGCAGGCGCTACACAATGGCTGCCGATCGTCGTCGGAGAAAGAAGGGCACGCGAGATGCTCCTCCTCGGGAGGACACTCACCGCAACCGAAGCCCGCGACTGGGGGCTTATCAATTTTGTCGTCCCTAGAAAGAAACTGGGTGCGGAGTTGGACCGTGTCTGTGAAGAGCTTTACAACAAGTTACCGGAATGCACAAGATATACGCGGGAACAACTCAATTTCTGGAAGAATTTCTCCTGGTCGCTGACTGTCGGCCATCTGCGCGACTGGCTGGCAGTGCATATGCCTACTCTTGAGATTCAAGAAGGGATCAAGGCGTTCAACGAGCGTCGCCCGGTTAACTACGATATGCTGAGAGAACAAAAATCCTCTAATCTGAAAATCTGTTTCAATTGCGGGAAGAAGGTTTCTCCCGATTTCAAGTTCTGCGTGTACTGCGGGTCTAGCATGAAAGAGGGATCTTAGTTGGAGGCACCATCGAAATAGAGCATACTGGTCTAGCCACCCGACTCGGTCTGACGACAGCGATCGCGGTTGTCATTGGATCAATAATTGGTTCGGGCATATTCCTGGTTCCACAGAAGATCGCATTCACCCTCGGAGATGCTGGTTGGATTATTGCGGTATGGATTTTCGGAGGTCTCCTATCGCTTGCCGGAGCACTTACGAATGCCGAAATCGCCGGGATGATACCTGCCGCCGGAGGACAGTACGTATACTTCAGAGAAATCTATAACGATTTCATCGCATTTCTTTATGGATGGACCACTTTCATTGTCTACCAGACGGGATCCATAGCAGCGATCGCAGTCGCTTTTGCAAAGTACCTGGGCTTCTTCTTCCCCGGTTTGAGCAGACTCCAGATCAATTTTGGTCTGTTGACGATGCCTGAGGTGGGCACAAAGCTCGTGGCCATCGGCGCGATCTTGTTCGTGATGACTGTAAACTACTTCGGTGTCCAATTCGGCGGATTTGTACAACGACTTTTCACATCACTAAAAATACTGGCAATCGCCGGGATAGTCTTCTCATGTTTCATCTTTGGCAATCACAGCGGCCAGACATTTACACCATTTTTTTCAAGTGCATCGTTGCACGGAGCTTCCCTTCTCAGCGCTTTCGGCATCGCCCTCGTTTCTGTCCTTTGGGCCTACGACGGCTGGAATAGCGTCACCTATCTTGCGGGCGAAGTGAAAGACGCACGACGCAATATACCTATAGCGCTTATCGTGGGCACGACATCTGTTATCTTCATTTATCTCGCAGCGAACTTGGCATACATGTATGTACTCCCCGTTTCCGGGATCGCTCATTCTCATCTTGTAGCTTCGGATGCGATTTCAAAGTTCTTCGGGCAGAATGGTGGTGCATTGATCGCAATCGCAGTAATGATATCTACCTTCGGAACTGTCAACGCTACCACGATGACGACGGCGCGGGTCTACTTTGCAATGGCTAAGGACCGTTTATTCTTCAAACATATTTCTGATGTTCATCCAAAATATCGAACTCCACACGTTTCACTTTTGGTTCAAGGGGTGTGGGCTTCGGTGTTGACACTAACAGGGACTTACGACCAACTTTTCACATACGTGATTTTCGCGTCATGGCTCTTTTATGCTATCGGTGCTTTCGGGATATTCGTACTGAGGAAGAAACGCCCCAATGCACCGCGGCCGTACAAGGCGATAGGTTACCCGATAGTTCCCCTTGCCTTCGTGATCATCGCGATTTGGTTTGTGTATAATACAGTTGTTACAGACCCGAGGGATTCCTTATTCGGCCTAGGGCTTGTCTTGGTAGGTGTACCAGCATATGTGTATTGGAAAAAGAAGGGTCAACAGAATCCATTGATTTCCGGAAATCAGGAAACGTCGGGCGGCTGAGCCTGGCCGCGCGCGTTGCAAAACTCAAATCAAGTCAGGATCCAACGCGCCGCAACGATTCCTTCGCAACATTCAAAGTTGCAGACACTGAAGAGTATCTCTTCCGAAACATGAGCGGAAGACTTCGCCGGGTGATAGCGGCTCCCACTAACGAGTAAAGTCGCCGTGCTTTGGCCGGCTTTCTTCGCAAGGAACTGGCGATGGTTTCGCCGTCCTTAACTTACTGAGAGAGACTCTAATCAGGTGTATGGTCAGTTTGACGCACGCCCTTGCAAATGCCCAAATGAAGGACCCCGATCTGGATGAGACTGAGATATCTCCTCTAGTCAATGTGCATTCAAATGCCTCACCTTTTTCCTGGATCGAGACAAGTGTCATCTCTCAAGTCGCTTTCGTTGGCACTCCTGGTTAATCGTCAAACTGTGGCTTCGAGCGGCGGCGTCAAATGTGTCAGGAAATCGCTCAAAACCGCAGCACTGGCCAGTGCAATTCCGATGAAGAGCCAGATGGAGGACAGATTGACGGGAAGATCGAAACTGTCCATGCTTATTACGGTGGCGGCCATGACGATTCCGTTGAGGATAATGAACACAACAAGCGCGGGAGCAAAAACATATCCGAGAGGGTGGCGATTTCGCAGAAGAGCGGATGCTATTGCCATGCCCGGCAAGTATATAGCTAAATCAAGCACGTGCACGGCGCTCCTCAAGGACTCCGGGTCCCTAAAGTCGTCTCGGATAAGAGCAGCTGTGGCTTGTTTTATCCACTGCGAAAAAAAGATCAGTGCGATAACCCAAAGAAATGTCATGATCACGTTGTTCGATTTCTTCGGATCGAACCAGTCTTTCATAGTGCCCAAACCGATTTCAGCGAGCACTGTAACAATAGTGTAAAACGATAGTCCGAGTGTTATGCAATACAGAAGAAAGACTTCGTTGAAATGAAGTCCTAGTGTAACTATCGAAAAAATGTAAACGACATAAATCATCGCACCAAACCAGATTACAAATGCAGCCCTGTTATTGCGTCTCAAGAAGATTGACGAAATCAAGAGAAGCGGTATAACGACTATCAGATCGATCCAATCTTGCGCTACTGCTTGTGATACCGCAAGAGCGCTTTCCGCAGCGTAAGTTTCCTTGAACAGCAACCCACTCATCGCTGAAATGAAGATCAGTAGCGAAAGCGGGATACTAAAACTAAGCGGCCGATCACGAAACTCATTAGACATCTCGACACTCTCCCTTTAATCAGAAAACAGCTCGATCCGCACTTCCGCCTATCGAACCCACAAACCTTACAGCCCCAACCGACATCATCGAAATCCGCTCATGCAACCGCACGAACATTCGCAGGGCTCCCGCGAGAGAAAATCGGTGAGGCATGCGCTATTGACTGACAAAGGCAACTCAATTATTCGCATCATCGATCACCTGATGGTGGTATTCCTTTTCCTAACATTCCTAAAGCCATGGGTCTCTGCATAGCCCTTTAACATGGACCTCAACATTTTCCTTGCGCGGTGCAGCCTGGATCTGACGGTACCGACTGGAATCTGGATGAAGTCTGCTATCTCTTCGTAATTAAATCCCTCGATATCGCAGAGGATAATTACCGTTTTAAAATCCTCCGGAAGGTGCTGCAGCGCTACTTCAATCTCGTCATCAAAGACTCTATCAATCGTCTTCTCCTGAAGGTCGTTGTTGTCGGTCGTAGAACTCTTGACGCTCGTGTAGAATTCCCTGATGTCATCGTAATCGATCTTCTCCGGCTCTTTGGATACCTTCCGGTATTGATTGATATATGAATTTTTTAAGATGCTGAAAAGCCAGGCCCTCGCGTTCGTCCCGCTTGTGAACCTATCGAAGAACCGGTATGCCTTCATGTATGTATCCTGCACGAGGTCTTTAGCATCATCCATATTGCGTGTCATAGTGAATGCGAAATTGTAGACTGCCATCATGTGTGGCAGCATCTCCGCTTCAAACACCTGCTGCGGATTTTCCCCGGAGCCTACTGAAGTGTGGAGCAATACCGGCCTTAACATGGGTTACCTCCTTCTTTCGGTCGAAAATGGAGTTGAAATTACTGTAGGTTCTTAGTAGCTCTTCCCAATATTAAACAATCGCTGTGCCGCTCTTAAGCTGTCGTTACGAGCCAGAATTGCATGAACCAAGGAGGTCTCAGGACGAGCGTATGATTTCTGGACAGACAGTAAGTCAAAAGTTTATACAACCCATCTGTGCAGTTGCATCTTTACATTGTCGGCAGTTAGGTCCAGCCTGAAATCCGACATAGGAGGGAGGAGTTGGCTGAAAACGGGAGTGTTTCGTCGAAGCAGGTGGTCAATGGGAAAAGGGGAGCGGAAGTCGGCGAGCTGATGATGAAGTTGAAGGGGGACGTCTC
>JAJYIT010000069.1 GCA_021789975.1 Bacteroidota bacterium | reverse complement strand
CAAAGGACAGTAGTCACTTGACATTAACCACGATTTTGTTCTTATTCAATTTGGATCAAAGATGGGGAGCAGTCAGACCTGACCGGATCACTAACTTATCATTGGTACATCAACTGGGGGCAGGTCAGGACCCGCTGCAGTGAAGGAACTGAAAAGATGTCTCGAAGAAGGTGCACGGGGAGTCGGTGAACTGGGTGACAAAGGCAAGGGACTGTTGTACGATAATCCTCCTGCCTGGGGCATGCACATAGACGACGGCAGAATGGATGAAGTCCTCGAGGCATGTGCAGAACTGGTTATGCCTATAAATATCCACGTCGGCGAGCCTCAGTGGTTCTACGAGAAGATGGATAATACCAACGACGGTTTGATGAACGCATATAAATGGCGATTGGATAACCAGAATGGTATTCTCAATCTCGGCCAGCATCTGGAGCATTTGGGGCACGCCGCCGCAAAACATCCTAATACTGTTTTCATCGCGTGCCATTTCGCAAATCAGGTGACGGATCTTGAAAAACTAGGGAAGATGCTCGACGAGTTACCCAACCTTTACTCGGACATTTCGGCGAGGTACTCCGAGGTCGCAACGATTCCGAGGTATACGGAGGCATTCATCGAAAAGCACAATGACAAATTGTTTTACGGTACGGACATGGAGATCAAGGAACACATGTACGAAACGACATTCACGATCCTCGAAACCAGGAACGAACACTTTTACGTGTACAACACCGATCATATCAGAGAGTTTAATTACCATTGGCCACTCTATGGCCTAGGGCTGAGTGACGAAACCTTGAAACGGCTGTACTCGGCAAATGCTTCGCGAATTTTGAGCATCACAATCTAACTTCACTGGAATGGGAAATTGAACAGACTCTGCACAGCTCTTCTGTTTTTCTTAGCGGTCCCGGCCTTCGGACAAACAACGATCACATACCGGCCTTCCAACAAGAATTTTGCTAATCCGGAAAGAGGCTTCTTCTCTCCGTTCCCGCGGCCGAGGGATGGCTTCATGACACCGTCAAAGTACAAAGATGAAGTCGACAGCCTTACATTGGCAGGGCTGGATAAGATCAAAGCAAAAGACCAGTCTGTAGTGGCATTGGGTTACAACCTTGCGAAGTTTAGACACAGAAAGTTGAGCGAGGCTGAATTGGAGCTTATCAATCACGACTTCGAGCTGGTACGTGAAGCCGGAATGAAATGCCTTATCCGGTTTGGGTACAGTGAATCTATCGGTGAACCGGATGCCCCGCTGAGTATCATACTGGAACAGATAGCCCAGCTCAAATCTATCCTTCGGGCCAACGCGGACATCATTGCGGTCATGCAGGCTGGTTTTATCGGCGCGTGGGGAGAATGGCATTCCTCCACAAACGGTCTTGACAATGCTGCTGATCGTCGAAAGATCTTATTTGCAGAACTTAATGCATTGCCCAAGTCGAGAATGATCATGGTACGGACGCCGTACTATGTGTGGGGGATTTTTGATCGAACCACTCCCATAACTCGGACCGAAGCTTTCAATGGTTCGAACTATTCCAGAGTTGGTCAACATAACGACTGTTTTCTTGCAAACTGGAACGATTATGGAACGTATGTGGACACGACTGTAGGCCACGAGTATATTTCCAAAGACTGTCTTTACGCCCCGATGGGAGGAGAAACATGCCATGTAAGCAAATACTGTGAACCCGGCAACGCGTTATACCAGCTCGCTCGGCTCCATTGGTCGATCTTGAATAGCGCCTGGAATCCGGAAGTCTATAAGCTTTGGGAAAAGGAGGGCTGTCTTAATCAGGTCAAGAGACGCTTGGGATACAGGTTTGAATTACTAAGTGGGACCTATGATGACTCACTTGGTGTCGGAAGTGGCTTCCATTATTCCATAAGACTCACGAATGTCGGGTTTGCGGCTCTTTTCAATTCACGAGACGTTCAAATTATTCTTCAACGAAATTCCGACACTGACAGGTACGCAGCGTCGTTGCCGATTGACCCAAGATTCTGGGAGCCGGGAGATACTGTGGATGTTGCGGGTGAAATCGGTATTCCTTTAAACTTGCCGGCCGGAGAATACTCATTGTACCTTAATCTTCCGGATCCGGTTCCACAGCTGCATTCTCGTCCTTCCTATTCCATCAGACTTGCAAACATAGGTGTGTGGAATAGCTCGACGGGATTCAATAGTCTTGATGCTCGATTGCAAATCGTCCGCGGACCGGCAGCCGCGGCGTACAAAGGAAAGGCTACTTTCAGGAGACTTACCGCGGAAAGCCCATCATCCCGATGAAGGATTCCGGTATGGGGCTGTTTTCAACTTTGGAGTTCACGATCTCTCATTCACCGATCTGGTGGGACAAAATCTGGAGATGAACAAATGTTAAGGAAGATTCTTGTGGCGTTTCTGGCGTTTGCGCCGCCGCTGTTGGCCAGTGAGGGTGCTTATCTAATCAGGCACGGAACAACCATTGTGATGGGCAACCAGTACCTGGAAAGAATCATCAGTATTTCACCAAACCATGTTGGCACAGTGAAAATTGTCAACAAGCTCTCGGACACAATTTACAAAGTCCACGATAGCGTGTTCGGGTTGCAGGTGGTCTTTTCCGGTCTCGGGCCCGCTCCAACTGAAAGTCAGAACGGAGAAAATGATCCGATACTGACTGCAAGAGACTTCAACTTTACCGGTTATACCCAGAAAGACGTCGGCGGCGGAGGAAAGGAACTGGCTCTTAATTTCAGTTTCAATTGGGCAGACGCAGCGTTTCGCCTCCGCGTGATGTATGAAGTGTACCCGGGGGAATTTTCGTTCAGGAAGTGGCTGCAGGTATCGGATTCCTCCTGGGGCATCCAATTCCTTGATCGGATCTATGTTGAATCGATGTCGATCAATCCCTCGGATTTCTCTCACGGTCAGTTCGGACAGCCGGTGTTCGACAGGGATATTTTCATGGGAGTGGAATACCCGACGGCAGAAAATGTAATCAGCGGGAACCATGTCATGATCGGGTATGTCGTGGGGCAGGATATTACTCGCAAACCGTACGTGACCCACAAAGCAATCCTGGGTCCTTCGCCATCGAGTGTGAAATTAGAACAGACCTTCATGTCTTATGTCAAGACAATTGAGATCGTTCCCCCTCATCCATATTTGCTGTACAACTCGTGGTACGATCTGCGAAACCCTGCCATCGCGGATGGCGATTCCGGTATCATGAATGAGCAGAACACATTGCAGGCAATCGAATCACTCAAGACGCATCTCTATGACAAGTATGACATTCATCTCAACGGATTCGTCCTCGATGACGGTTGGGACAACTACAATAGAGTTTGGGAAATCGACTCGACGAGATTTCCGCACGGGTTCTCCCCGCTCGTGGAGGCGCTGAACGGGATGAATACAAGGTTGGGCCTCTGGGCATCGCCATTTGGCGGCTACTCCAACAGAGACCTGCGCGTAAAATGGGCGGCGGAACATGGTTATGAAACCACAGGAGATTATCTGGATCTCGCCGGCCCTAAGTACAAGGCATACTTTCAAAAAATGATGGATGAGTATGCAAAGGTGTACCATATCGGCTACTTCAAATGGGATGGGCTTTTGCTTGCAAGCAATTCTCCGGGAAACGGACACCTTCCTGGAATTTACTCTCGCGAAGAAGAACTGAAGGACTACATCGACATAATGAAATCTGTCAGGAAGGTCAATCCCGATATTTTTCTGAACATTACAAGTGGAACCTGGTTGTCGCCGTGGTGGCTGAGATATGCCAACTGCATTTGGATGCAGGGAGAAGATTACGGTTACCAGGAGAGCGTTCCATCAATTAACGACAGGGACAAAGCGATACTCTACAAAGACGCAGTCCTGTGGGATAATTTCAGAAAGTCTCACCTTTTGTTCCCTGTTTCAGGTCTGATGACTCACGGAATTATTCGCGGTCGGTACAATCTACTTGGTGGAGTCAACGAATCGCTTGCATCATTCAGCGACGAAGCCATGATGTACTTCGGAAGAGGAGTGATGATGTGGGAGCTGTATGTCACCCCTGACCTTCTTTCGAGTGGAGAATGGAGCGCCATTGCTTCCGCCATAAAATGGGCGAAGGCAAACCAGAGCGTCCTGGATAATACAAGGATGGTGCTGGGCGATCCGAATAAGAGACATGTGTACGGATACATCCATCTGACGAAGGAAAAGGGAATTCTCCTCCTAAGGAATCCATATATCACAGACCGGAATGTGGATCTCAAACTAACACCTAACCTTGGAGATATCGACCCTAAGAAAGAGTATTACGTCAAAGTGATCTATCCTTACAATTATATCTTTCCGAAACCCGTCAAGGTAAACCAGGTCTTGTCGTTCAACCTTGACGGATATGAGGTGCTCACTGCCGAATTGATTCCAGTGGATAATATCGACAAGAGCCTTCCTGTCGGGATTAGATACGCAACGACAGGCGGAAATCTCACGGTTTACGATGAACCCGGTCGGAAACAGATGATAAGACTCATAAACGGTAAGGAACTGGGAATTGTGAAATTCGGTACTGTCGCCAAAGAAGTCGAAGCCAAGGTCCAATCTCAAACGGCCACTTCCGGATCCGGCTATGATGGTCATTTCAGAATAGCAGTGCCTGAAGATAACAAAGATTCAAAGTTCGCTTTTCTACTTCAGACAAAAGAAAAGTTGCAGGGAAGATCGGAACCGGAGTTTTCGGTAGAGGTCAATGGTATCGATACGAAGACAGACGTGGTCCGTGGAGACGGTACGTGGTTCTGGGTACTGGCAGACCTGGATCGCGGACAGAATTCTATTGACTGTTCCATCAAGTTCAAAAAGAAGGACGGGGCGAATGTTAGTTTCTGGGTGACAGGCGAGCAGGAGCTAGTCGAACGTTCATTCAAGGATGAGGGAATTCTAAGCGATGAAGTCCTTCCGGCAAAACCGTATCCGGCGTCTGTCCAAAAGCGAATTATCCCGGTCTCGCAATATACAATTAGATAACGCCTGGGAGACAGTAGTGTATTTCGATTGGATAACATGGGGCATCTGGCTCACTGGATTCTTCATACTAGTAGTCTGGATATGGATCCCGGTTAAAGAGATCAAGACACTCGTAAAGAAGAAACATGAGGAAATGATGGACTTGCAGAATCAGGCACGAGGCAAGAAGTGAATCTTACCGGCTATATAATAGTCTTAATTTTTCTGATTATCATGTTCGGGGTCGGCTCCATTTTCTACAGGTGGATTGGAAGTGCGGACGACTTCTATGTCGCCGGGAGGAACCTGACTCCGTTTGTCCTCGCTGCTGTAATTGCCGCAACAAACATAAATCTGTATGGGATGATTGGTCAATCTGGCGTCGCATACAAGCACGGGATTTCCATAGTGTGGCAAGCCTGGACGGGAAATATGGCTTTGATTTTCTCCGGTCTTTTCGTCATACCGATTTATAGACGATTGCGGATAAGAACGATCCCTGAATTCCTCGAGATGCGCTACACTAAAGGGGTGAGGACGCTCGTTGCCATCATCTGGGTGACAAGGCTGACTTTCTGGCTCGGTGTAATACTATACGCTGCCGTAACGGCGGCAAAGATTGTGACCGGGATGAATTCGTTTACCGGTCTGGCTCTGGTTCTGTCTGTCGTGGTCATCGTTTATACGATGCTTGGGGGTATGTGGTCGGTGACATTCACCGATGTGCTGCAATTCATTCTTATGTTGGGCGGTGCCCTCATTTTGCTCCCGCTTGCGATGAGTTTTGTCGGATGGTGGCCGGGTCTGGTAGCAAAGTTGCCGCCAGGCTCGCTGAATCTTGTGCCACAGACGGGAGACTACAGCTGGAAATTCATACTGGCTATTTTTCTTTTAGGAATAGAGTGGGCAAGCACAGATCAAGGCTTGCTGCAGCGGGCATTCGGGGCTGAGAACACACGCACCGTCGCTAAGGGACTCGTGCTTGCCGGTCTTGTTACAACACCGTTTGCATTGCTGTGGATACTACCTGGTTTGGCAGGAAGAATTGTCTTTCCTGCGCTTGGTAATGCCGACGCGGCCGTTCCTATGATGCTTGCGCACTTCATCCCTCACATAGTACTCGGCATCATCGTGGTAGGCATGTTGTCTTCACAGCTCTCTGCAACGTCCGGAAACTTGAACGGAATTGCGACTGTGTTCGCAAGCGACATTTACGAAAATGTTCTTAATCGCAACGCGACTCAGAAGGATGTCATACTGGTTGCCAGAATTATCACGGTTATTGCCGGTGTCGGAATGATTCTGTTCGCTTATTGGGTACCAGTACTTGGTGGTGCTGTGAATGCCTATCTGACTGTAATAGCGGTGGTGGATATGCCGCTCTTTGTCATTACGGTCGTCTATGGCATGTTGTGGAAGAGAGCGAACTGGCAGGGTGCAATTGTTGGATACTTGAGCGGCGCAGTAGCCGGCGTAGTCTGTGAGGTGTTTTTCAGACTTAACTTCAATTTAACCACTTACATATCTGCAGGGGCGGCACTGTTAGTTACGCCGATCGTCAGTTTGCTTACTCCTGCAGGGAATAGTTTCTCCATCGACAGAATCTGGAATGCCAAGAGAAGTAGTGAAGAGGAAGCCAAAGCCAATAATGTTTTCAATATCATCCCTAAGACAATGGGGGGAAAGCTCAGCTTAATTGTTCTCTTTACAGGCTTAGCTGTCTTTTTGGCAGGAGTAATCATGGGAAGTGCCGGTATCGGAATGGCTTCTGCCATAGCCGGTGCCGGCATGTTAACGTATTTTGCCGGTGGATTCGCGAGAACATTTACGAACTAGAAGGAATTAGATGAAGAACTACAATGAGAGCAATAACATATTAAAGGTATCCTCTCCCGGAAGAGTCTGTCTTTTTGGTGAACACCAGGACTACCTCGGGCTTCCTGTCATCGCTTCGGCAATATCACTCCGAATATACATCGATGGCTCGCTTAAGGATGGGGGAGAAGCTGTTATCCATTTGCCTGATATTAACGACCAGGAAGCCTTTTCGCTTTCCGGTCAAATACCGTATGTGAAAGAGAGAGACTACTTCAGAAGCTCAGTGAATGTCATGAAGAAGCATGGGTATACATTCTCGCGCGGTATCGAGTGCACGTTGAGAGGGGAGATTCCGATCAATGCCGGCACGTCGAGTTCTTCTGCACTTGTCGTAACCTGGATAAACTTCCTGGCGAGAGCAAGCGACCAATCAATCGGTCTCTCCCCCGAAGTCATAGCTCAGTATGCTTACGAAGCGGAGGTGCTCGAATTCTCCGAGCCGGGTGGCATGATGGACCACTATTCGACCGCGGTCGGTGGGGTTATATTTCTCGACACGTACCCTGGGACTTCAGTGAAAGAAATAAGTCCGAATTTGGGCACTTTCGTTCTCGGTAATTCGGGCGAACCGAAGGATACCAAATTCGTTCTAGCGCGTGTGAAAAATCAAATCCAGCGGGTGGTGAAGGAGCTAAAGGAATCTTACAGCGACTTTTCATTGAGGTCTGTCGGCGAAGATAAGATAGAGAAGTATGCCGGCAAGCTGACGAAGGAACAAGTAGAGCTGCTTCGTGGTACGGTCAAAAACAGGGACCTGACCTGGAAGGCTCTCAGTACACTCAGCCAGGATCATGTGGATCGAAGTAAGGTGGGGGAATTGATGAACGAGCATCAAGACGTGCTGCGTGATATCCTGAAGATATCCACACCCAAGATCGACCGGATGATTGCGGCATCGTTGGATGCAGGTGCTTATGGCGGGAAGATCAACGGTTCAGGCGGGGGCGGGTGCATGTTCGCCTACGCTCCAGAGAATGCTTCTGAAGTTAAGGCGGCGATCGAGAAAGAAGGCGGCGAAGCGTATATCATCAGCGTCGCACACGGTACTCGTTCCGACGTCATGGAGGCTGCATGATTGAAGGTGGTAAGCTTATCATTCTGGCCGGCGGTATTTCCTCGAGAATGAAGAAGCCCGCTCCAGCGGAGGTCTTGCCGGATAAGACGCTGACCCAGGAGGCGAATGAAAAAGCGAAAGCCATGATAGGGGTTGGAGGAGACCACCGACCTTTCCTCGATTATCTCCTGTATAACGCGAGAGCCGCGGGCTATACAGAAATCCTGATAGTCGTGGGCGAACGAGATGAGAGCATCAGAAGCTATTATGGTGCGAAGGACAGGGACAATGAGTTCTACGGCTTGAAAATCTCGTATGCAATCCAGACGATACCGGAAGGACGACAGAAGCCGCTTGGAACAGCCGACGCACTTTTTCAAGGTATAAAAGCAAGGGAAGACTGGAGTGGCTGTCGATTCACGGTGTGCAACAGCGACAACCTGTACTCAGTGAAAGCGTTGAAACTTATGCTTAATCACAGTTACGAAAACGCGATGGTTGATTATGAGCGTGGCGCCCTGGAATTCGACTTTAGCAGAATTGAAAAATTTGCCGTAACTTTCAAGGACCATAAAGGCTATATCACAAAAATCCTGGAGAAACCGTCAGAGAAAGACATAGCGGTCGCCAGAGGGCCTGACGGATTTATCGGTGTGAGTATGAATATCTTTGGGCTGAAGCACGATGTCATATTCCCGTTCCTCGAACGCGTGCCATTGAATCCGATAAGGCAAGAAAAGGAAATTCCTGATGCAATTAATATGATGGTTCGAGAAAACCCGAAGAGCCTCTTTGCATTTCCTCTTGCGGAACATGTGCCTGATCTGACAGACAAGAGAGATATTTTGCCCGTGCAAAGGTATCTGGAGACACATTATGCCGAAGTCGCGTTCTAGCAAGTCCAACAAGGTAAGCGCAAAAAACGAGATCCGGCGCCGGCTTACCCTGAGAGCGCTGCTCGACAACGGTCCGTTGTCCCTTACCGACCTTGCCAAGAAGACAGGTATGACTCTTCCTGTGGTTTCTCTGATTGTATCATCTCTTAAGCGAAGCAGGCTGGTCGTCAACGGCTCAGACGGTGCCGCGAGTCAGGTCGGTCGCCCTCCTTCGATCGTCAAGCTAAACGCGGGTGCGGGTTTTATTCTCGGGGTGGATATCGGACGTCTGTCCACAAACTTTGTGGTACTTGATCTTGAAACCAATATTTTGGCACAGACGCGTAGGAAGTCGGTTACACTGGGCAATGACATCAAAGTGCTCGATGACCTGGAAAAAGAAATTCGAATCGTTCTAACTGAGGCGAAAGCGAGTTGGGACAAAGTCCTTGGTATCGGAATCTCTCTGCCTGGCATGGTTAGAGGCAAGCAGGGTCTCGGCGAGACGTATTTTAACTTTGGCGAGAAACCGGTCACAGAAATTTTGTCGCAGAGATTTAACAAGCCTATCCACCTGGAGCATGATCTTGAAGCGATGGCGTTCGGTGAAAGATGGTTTGGTGCCGCAAGGAATGTGGAAAATGCAATCTGCATCAATGTCGGTTGGGGCTTAGGTGTCGGAATGATAATAGACGGAAAGGTGTACTATGGTGAAGACGGCTATGCAGGTGAACTAGGCCATATCCAGGTCGTGAAAAATGGTGAACTTTGTTATTGCGGGAAAAAGGGCTGCCTGGAAACTGTTGCGTCCGGCAGAGCTTTGACGAGAATTGCCAAGGAGAGACTTGCTGCTGGTGCTAAGTCGATAATCACGCAGGAAGTGGGTGCAAAGGTTGATGAAATCGATGCTGAAACGGTCTTGAACGCTGCCGGTAGAGGAGACGAGTTCTCGATAGAAATACTCGACGAGGCGGCTAAATATCTTGGGGTGGGTGTGGCCGTACTTATCAACTTGCTCAACCCGGCTATGATAATTTTCGGTGGCGGCGTATTTACCGCGGCGCCATATTTGTTGGAAACGGCGCGCATCACTGCATTGAAACACTCCTTAGTTCCTTTAGGCCGCAGTATCAAATTTGTGACTTCATCCCTTGGCAGCAAGGCAGGTGCTCTGGGCGCAGCTGCCTACCTCGCAGAAGATTTGTTTGACGTTGAGCGCCTGAATCCGTCAGCTTATGTATAACTCATCCAATCCGGTAACTATCTGATTCTTCCATGAGACTTTCACCTAAAGAGAGTCAACGGCAATAATTAATTGTTCTAATTTATGAAGCCATGATTTGAAATAGTTCTTAGAAAGAGATGCGACATGATTGAACATCCGCGGAAGGTACAGGCGGGCCTGCACGATGTGGCAGGCGGGCAGCACACATCACACGAAGTTCTCGGCCAGCCTGATCTGTGGCTGGAAACTTGGAAATCAATTAGGCAGCAGAGATCACAAATCTCAAAATTTCTCAACGAATCGAGGACTTCTTCGAATTTGCTCACCATTCTGACCGGTGCAGGGACATCAGCATTCATTGGCGAAACTTTGGAAGCCTCGTTTCAGAGGTCCACCGGAATTATCACTAAAGCCGTTGCTACAACGGACTTGGTAACTCATCCCGAACTGTACTTCAGCAGTGACCGCGACATCTTGTTGGTTTCATTCGCTCGTTCCGGCGGGAGCCCCGAAAGCACGCAGGCAGTTCAATTGTCGGAACAGATTTCAAGGGAAACCTTCAACCTCGTAATTACCTGTAATGGCAAGAGCAGACTCACCGAGGCCGTTGAGAACACGCATCACTTCACGTTCGTATTGCCTCCCGAAGCTGACGACAGAAGTCTGGCAATGACGGGTAGTTTCACCTCCATGCTGTTGTCAGGTCTCTTGGTGTCCGATATAGAAAACATCGATGAGAAAGAATCGGAGGTCAAGCTGCTGAGGCTATACGGCAACAAGATAATTGAAGACTATTACGATTCTCTTAAAAGAGTTGCCTGTTTGGAATTCAATCGTGCCATCTTCCTCGGTTCCGGTCCGATGAAGGGCGTTGCAAGAGAATCGCATCTCAAGTTACAGGAACTTACCGACGGCAAAGTAATTTGCAAGTTTGATTCCTTCCTTGGATTTAGACATGGACCAAAAGCTGTTGTGAACGAACAAACACTGATTACCTACCTATTCACGAACAACAAATACGCCAACCGATACGAAGTCGATTTAGTCAGGGGGATTGGAGAGGGCAGGAAGCCGCTCTTTACGATTGGCGTTATGGAACACAAGATACAGGGAATTAAAGTCGATCTGGAGATATTGCTGGGAGACTCGCAAAATAATTTAGACGAGGATTTTCTGGCGATAGTCTCGGTAATGCCTGCCCAACTTTTAGGTTTCTTGAAATCCGCGCAGCTCGGCTTGACACCCGACAATCCTTCGCAGAGCGGTATGATTCATAGGGTAGTCCAGGGAGTGAACATATACCCTTACGGGGAAGCTGGATGACCGCCGTCGAAAACGGAATACGCTCTCTCGTGGTGAAACACAGGGCCGGTTCTCAGGTAGGCATAACCTCAGTATGTTCCGCGAACGAATTTGTCATTAAGGCAGCTATGCTCGATGCGATGAGGCATGAATGCAAAGTGCTAATTGAATCCACATCTAATCAGGTTGACCAATTCGGGGGCTATACCGGCATGACCCCTGATAAGTTCAGACGGTATGTTTGTGACATTGCTGGTTCAATCGGTTTTTCTACCGACTCGGTTTTGCTTGGGGGAGATCATTTGGGCCCTAATGTTTGGCAGGTTAAGCCTGCTTTCCACTGACCTGCCCCCAGTTGATGTACCAATGATAAGTTAGTGATCCGGTCAGGCCTGACTGCTCCCCATCTTTGATCCAAATTGAATAAGAACAAAATCGTGGTTAATGTCAAGTGACTACTGTCCTTTGTCGTTCGATTAGGTTGATGAATTCCTC